>JBGAVQ010000169.1:0-12131 GCA_044228045.1 Spirosomataceae bacterium | reverse complement strand
ATGGTCACCGAAAAGTAGTAATCGCCGTTGGCTTTCAACTCTACATATACGATTCCTGCCGACGATTCGGCTACGTTGGCTACGTCTTGCCCCGTGGCAATAAACACCGCCGTAATGCCATTGGCAAAGTGAGAACCATTGCTCACAGCATTAGAAAGCATAGAACCAATGTTGGAATACTGCCGCTGCTTGAACAACGCCTCGCTACTCACGTGCATGATGCGCTGCAAGAGTTCGGTCGGAATCGTAATTTCTGCCACCACTCGTTTGCCACGGGTTTGGAGGGTGTTCAGGTGCGAGTGTTTCTTGTCGGTATCCATGTTGGCGGCCATCGTGAAATGTTCCAGCCCTTCAATGTTTTGTTCCAAGGCCCAATAACACGCCCTATGGGTGGCTTTGGTTACCATGTTTTGTCCGGCAGCATCGCCCGTGGTGTAATTGAAGCGAAGCCAATGCAATTTGCCAGCCGTATATTGCTCAATATCAATTAGTTTACCAACCGAAGTGGTTTCTTCGGCTTTGGCTTTTAGTTGGGCAAAATGTTCTTCTACCCATGCGCCAAAGTTGCGAGAATGACGGGCATTTTCAAATACAAACAGGGGGGCTCGTTGCATGGAGTCGTCCATTACGGTAGTAGTAATGCCGCCTGCTTCGTTGCAAAGTTTCATGCCCCGGTTATAGCTTGCTACCAGCGTACCCTCTGTTGTGGCCATCGGCACATAAAAGTCACCTTGGGCGTGTTCGCCTAATACTTTGAGCGGCCCTGCAAAACCAATTGGCACTTGGGCTACTCCTGCAAAGTTTTCGATGTTACCTTTCAATACCTCTGGGTCAAACGAATATTGGCTAAGATGCTCAAATACTACGCCTGTTTTTTCAGTGACAAAAGCTTGACGTTGCTGGGCAATGTCGGCAGTATAATTGTTTTCTTTACTGAAAGGAAGTTTGCTCATGGTTTGTTTTTTGAACTGCTAAGGCGCAAGGACGCTAAGAATTGCTCATCATAATTTGTTGTGTTCCTACTACTTTGATGCCATGCTGGGTTAAGGTACTTACTTTATCGGGGTTATTGGTAAGCATAACGATGGAGACAACGCCCAAATCTGCCAATATTTCAGCAGCTTGTGTAAAGTCTCGGGCATCGCTCTTAAAGCCAACGGCTTCATACGCTTTTGACTGCAACAAACCCTTGTTTTTGTATTCTTTGCTTTTGAGCAGGGCAAAATGCCCATTGGCTTTGCCTTCTTGCTCAAGCCAAATGATGACTCCTTTACCTGCTTGTTGAATTAACTGTTGCGACATTTCCAGCTGCGCTCGGCAATCACATTCGATGCTACTGAATACATGACCCGCCAAACAAGACGAATGCACTCGGCAGAGAACAGCCTCTTCATTCTCAATATGTCCCATTACTAAGGCAATGGTTTCTTTTTGTCCGTTGTAGTACAAAAACTCTTTGTAGCTTCCAAATTTTGTTTCTAACGTGCCTTCTGCTATTCTGATAACCATGTTTTGACATTTATATTATTCCACAACATCCTGCGCTAAGGTGACAAAATAACCGTTCAAGTCTTGAAAAGTAAATTCCAGCGCACCGTAAAAAGTCTTCCGCAGGTCATCAACAATTGTTACTTTATCTTTCAATTTGGCAAGATAGGCTGGTACGTCTTCTACTTTTACGTAAAAATTCAAAGAAGCACCTAATGGCATATTCTTAAAAATAGCAATGTCGTCTTGCAGACTCTCTACCGACTGAAACATGAGCGTAACGGGGCCGTTGGTAACCATGGCCCAATTGAGCGTAGGGGCATCTTCGGGTACTGATGCGACTACTTGCAAATCGAAATTCTCTTGATAAAACGCTACCGTCTCTCGAACGTTTTTGACCATCAGGTTTGGTGTCAGGCTATTCATTGTGATAAGTGTTTATTCACCCAAATTGTGTTAGTGCATGATGCCGTGAAGTTGTTACTTTTGCCTCACATTCGCAACAAAAAACTTAAAACAACCGTTTATCACAATACCACACCTAAAAGATTAGTTTTAGGCGTTCTTTGCTGCTTTTAGCATTGCTTTACTTAATTTAATTCCAAATGAAACAAGTTAAACTTTATTTCTTTGCTATTCTTTTTACAGGATTTTTGGGCGCAAACGCTCAAACTGTTAACTGGAACGCCCCACTACCAAACGACCCTGCCGTAAAGACCGGCAAACTTAAAAATGGCATCACATACTATATTCGTAAGAATGTTGAGCCTAAAAACCGCATGGAACTCCGCTTGGCACTCAATGTAGGAGCTATTCTCGAAAACGACGACCAGCAGGGTTTGGCTCACTTTATGGAGCACATGAACTTCAACGGCACTAAGAATTTCCCCAAAACATCTATTGTGGACTTTCTTCAACGCTCAGGCTTGAAGTTTGGTGCCGACTTGAACGCTTCGACAGGTATTGACGAAACCGTTTACCAGCTTTTAGTACCTACCGACTCCGTCAAATTATTCAATAATGCTTTTCAGATTTTAGAAGACTGGGCGCACAATGCCACCCTCGACCACACCGAAATTGACAAAGAACGTGGCGTAGTGATTGAAGAACTTCGATTGCGTGGCAAAAACGCCCAACAACGTTTGCAAGAACAATGGCTTCCTATTGCAGTGAACGGCGCACGTCATGCTACTCGCTTGCCCGGTGGTAAAGAAGAAATCATTCAAAACTTCAAATACGAAGTCTTAGAGCAGTTCTACAAAGACTGGTATCGTCCTGATCTGATGGCTGTTGTCGCCGTCGGTGATTTTGATGTGGCTGAAGTTGAAAAAATCATTCACGAGAAGTTTAGTAATATTCCAGCCGCAAAATCACCACGCAAACGGGAAGTTTACCCTGTACCTCCACATAAAGACACTAAAGTTGCGGTAATAACCGACAAAGAGTTTCCGCAAACCCAGGTGTTGATTTTTGCAAAACAACCACAACGCCTCAACAAAACCATGAAAGATTACCGTGAGGCCATAGAGGTTGCCTTGTTGAATACCATGCTGGGTAATCGCTTACAAGAACTTACCCAAAAAGCAGATCCACCGTTTTTGTTTGCCTTGGGGCAGTATGGTGGCTTTGTTGGTGGTGTAGATGTGTTTCAGAACGTGATTTTGGCTAAAAACGCTGACGGCCTTGAAAAAGCCATGAAAACAACGCTTGATGAAAACGTTCGGGTGCAAAAATATGGCTTTACGGCCTCAGAAATGGAACGTGCCAAAAGCAATTACATGACAAGCATTGAAAAACAATTTAAAGAAAAAGACAAGACTAAATCAGCAGCATTTGTAGGGAGTTTGGTCAATAATTACTTAAGAGGTACGGCCTATACGAGCATTGATTTTCGCTACGAATTTGCGCAAAAACACCTCAAAGATATTACATTAGAGGAAATAAACGCCTTAGCTAAACAACTGATAATCAACGAAAATAGAGTTGCCGTAGTAATAGCCCCCGAAAAAGACAAGGATAAATTGCCTTCGCAAGCTACTATACTTGACTGGATTAACACTGCGGGGAAAGATGTAAAACCATACGAAGACAACGCCGCCAACAAACCGTTGCTATCTAAAATACCCGCAGGTACAAAAGTAACAGGTGAGAAGAAAATTGCCGAAATTGGCGTGACAGAACTTACCCTTGGCAATGGTGCTAAAGTGGTTTTGAAACCAACTGATTTTAAGAATGACCAAATTTTGTTTTCGGCACAAAGCTTTGGAGGCACATCGCTCTACGAAGACAAAGACTTTGAGTCGGCCAGCAACGCCAGCGATTTAGTTGAAATGGGCGGAGTTGGTGAGTTCACGGCTGTTCAGTTAGGCAAAATGATGACTGGCAAGGTGGTGAATGTGTCGCCCTACATTAGTGAAAATGAAGAGGGTTTTAATGGCAGCACAACCCCAAAAGACTTAGAAACAACCTTACAATTGCTATACGCCTACGTAACGCAGCCTCGCAAAGATGCTGACGTAGTGAAAGGCCAAATGAATGGCAACAGAGAGTACATCAAGAATAGTTTGTTGACACCCACCCCCGAAAAGGTGTTTAACGACACCATTTCTGTAACCCTGGGCAGTGGTAATTACCGCCGAATGCCCATGACTCCCGAACGGATTGACAAAGTGAATTTAGACCGAGCCATTGAAATCTACAAAGAACGATTTGCTGATGCTTCTGATTTTACGTATTTTTTCGTAGGCAACTTTAAGGTTGATGAAATCAAGCCTTTGCTCGAAAAATACATTGGTGGCCTACCTGCTATTAACCGCAAAGAGAGCTATCGTGACTTAGGCATTCGAATACCGAAAGGCCAAATCAACAAAACAGTTTATAAAGGACTCGAAGACAAAAGTACGGTTCAGTTGATTTTTAGTGGCAATTTTGACTTTACTCCCGAGAACGAGTATCAGTTAGATGCCCTCATCGAAATACTTGATATAAAGCTCACCGAGCGACTACGGGAAGAAGAAAGCGGTGTGTATAGCCCACAAGTTGGGGGCGGTGGTAACAAAATACCAAACAGCCGATATTCGATACAAATTGGCTTTGGCTGTGCGCCCAAAAATGTAGAGAAGTTG
Organism: Spirosomataceae bacterium; assembly: GCA_044228045.1. Taxonomy (GTDB): domain Bacteria; phylum Bacteroidota; class Bacteroidia; order Cytophagales; family Spirosomataceae; genus JAXLVB01. The sequence continues at coordinate 7,518 of JBGAVQ010000169.1, read as the reverse complement.
ATTGCAGCCACCTTTGATGAAATCAACAAACTTAAACTAAACGGTGCTGAGCAAAAAGACATTGATAAATATAAAGCAGAAGCACAACGAGAAACAGAGGTGCAGTTGAAAGAAAACGGCTTTTGGCTCAACTATTTGGCTGGACAATATGAAACTGGTAGCGAACTAACCGAAGTATTAAAAGAGACCCAATACCTTAGCAAAGTGACAGCATCGAGTGTGAAGGAAACAGCCAATAAATATTTTGGTAGTAACTTCGCTCGCTTTGTACTTTTGCCAGAGAAGAAGTAAGAATCGAGTCAGACCTTCGGTACAGACCCTTTAACACAGAAGAGGCTGGCGCAATGCCAGCCTCTTTTTTATGCCGTAAAATGATACCCAACTCCTTTGATAGTAACTAACTGAACAGCAGGGTCTTCTTTTAAATAATCTCGGAGTTTGGTGATGTAAACGTCTAAATTGCGGGAGTTAAAAAACGAATCGTCACCCCATACTTTCAGGAGCATATCTTTGCGGCTTACTGTCAAGTTGCGGTGTTCTACCAAAATTTTCAGTAATTCGGTTTCTCGATACGACAATTTACGAACTTGCTCGCTGTGACGAAGTTCGTACTTCTGAGGCAAAAACTCATACCGCCCAATCGCCGTAGCCCCGTTGACAACGGGCATGGCTTTACCCTGTGTGAGTTGTGCCAAGTTCTGAATTCTGACAATGAGTTCTTCCATGCTAAATGGCTTGCGAATGTAGTCGTTGCCACCTGACTGAAAGCCTTTGAGTACGTCTTCGGTTTGGGTTTTGGCAGTCAAAAACAAAATGGGCATAGCCGCACTTAGCTGACGAATTTCTTTGCCGATGGTGTAGCCGTCTTTGTTGGGCAGCATCACGTCTAACACGCATAAATCGGGTTGAAACTGCTCAAAATTACGAATCACTTCATTGCCATCGTCCACCATAAGCACCTCAAAATCACGACTTTCAAGGCTCTCTTTTACAATTTTACCCAGAAAGGGTTCGTCTTCCACATATAATATTTTCATAGTAGTTCCGACTGAGAAGTCGGTATTACAATTACAAACCTACTCCCATTACCTACCTCACTTTGCACGTCAATTGTTCCCCCGTGTTGTGTAACAATGCTTGCCACATAACTAAGCCCCAGGCCGTGTCCCTTCACATTATGCACATCGCCTGTAGGCACTCGAAAGAATTTTTCAAAGATTTTTTTCTGATACTCAGTTGGAATACCCACCCCATTATCTTGAACAGAAAGCTCAATATTACCATGATGTTGAGCCAATCGTACTTGAATTTCGGGATATTTGGGGCTGTATTTTAGTGCATTTTCCAGAAGATTATAAATCACATTGGTCAGGTGAATACGGTCTGCATTTACCGTAAAAGCATCGCCAGTGCAGTCAAAATCAACACTTGCTTTGCACTTCTCAAATTGCAGTTTCATTGAATCCAAAATCTGCGTAGTCAGTTCTGTCAAATCAACGGGTTCGAGCCGCAAGTCAAGAGCTTGTTGCTCAAAAATCGCCATTTTCAGCACCTTGTCCACCAACATCGAAAGACGATTGAGTTCATTTTTCGAGATGGTAAGATACTCCTTGGTTTGTTCTGGATTATGCAACACGTTAAAATTACTCAATGCTTCAATGGCCACACCTACTGTTGTAATGGGGGTTTTGAGTTCGTGCGTCACGTTACTAATAAAATCGTTTTTGAGTTCGGTCAGCCGCTGCTGTTGGCGCAAATTCTGGTAAATTAACCAAAACGAAAAAGCCGTTAGTGTAATCAAGAACAGCGAAAACAACACATGAGGTGTGATTTTTTGGAGCAAATAAGGTGTATAATCCGAAAAAGTGGCCACATACGAAGCATCCATTGGCACTCCGGCAGGTATGGGCGAAGTAGCCATTTGCCCCTGAAAACTTACAAGCTCTTTTTTGTCTAATTTACGAACTTCAAAAGATAACGGCAGTTTCTCTTTTTGTAAATCTTTGGCAAACTCATACTGTAAGTCTTTAATTTTGAGGCTGTCGGTAGTTAGATTTATCGTAAACCTATCGTAACTGGCCGAAGCCGTATCTACATTTTTAGTAAAAACACCCCGAAGGGGCCTTCTTCTGAGTGGCTCACTCGGCAAACGAGCCAAAAGTGGCTTAATTACGTTTTCTACGGATTGATTTTTCGCACTCGAAGATACAAAAATCTGTATCTGTGAATTCATCCGATGCGAAGCAGGCAAAGAGTCCAAGTTCTTCATCATAATGCGTACAGTACCTGGCCTTGATGAGGTTAATTGAAGCGAATCTGGTTTAACATAATTACTATCGCTCCTCATCACAAAACTCATCTGGCTCAACTTGCCCGAATTACTATCTGTTTTCATCCAAAATTCACTAATCTCATTTTTTTCTATGGCATTCAACGTCTTTCCAACGGCTACTAATTTTCTATCATTATTATCTCTTTTGTGTATTTGACTACCCTCCAGCGCACTTCTTAACTTAGTATTTTTTATTCCTCTGATTTGCAGTTTCAAAGGGCGCAGCTTTTGCTCAATCAGCGAATCTTGCAAAGCAAACACGGTGTTCCGAAAAGTATTATCGGCGTTTTGTTGTAAAAATGTATATTGCTCTTGATAGACCTTTTGCAGCCAAAATGCCTGAAACACCACCAGCAATAACACGCTGAGGAGCATCAATACAACCGAAAGCCGATGGCGATGTAAGGGTTTCAATCTATTTTATTTCTGTCTGTCCCGAAAGTCTAACGGAATCTATTGTTTTACTTTCATAATAGTACAACCCAAATTTACGGTCTCTCGCTTGATTATCAGTTAGTTTTTAACCTTAATTAACGTTATTTCAAGACAGATTAACTTTTGGTTCGACAAAAGGCAGATACCTTTGTTCAAAAAACAAAAAACATGAAAAAACTATCTTTTCTTTGCGCTTTTGCCCTGGCTTCAATGTGCATGGCACAAGACAAAACAGCGGGTGCGATTCAATATACCCAAACTGTAAAATTACAGATTCGCTTGGAAGGAGCAGATGAAGCCATGCTTCAAAATATGCCCAAAACACAGACGAACAAATTTAATTTGTTTTTTACAGCTAACGAATCGCTTTATAAAGCACCCGAAGAGCAAAGCGGCGACATTGAAAATAACGAAGGCGGCGTACGCATGATGATTCGCCGCCCGCAAAATATAATTTATCGTAACTTTTCGACCCAGAAAAAAGTAGAACAAAGGGAGTTTGCAGGCAAAAAATTCTTGATTGAAGGCGATTTAGCAACGGCATCAACAGCTTGGAAACTCACTGGCGAAACCAAGACGATTTTAGGCTACGATTGCCAAAAAGCCACTTTTGTGGAGACTGATGGCCGCAAGCGAAACTTGGTAGCGTGGTTTACCGATGCCATCCCTGCTGCTATGGGGCCAGACGCTTTTGGTAGTTTGCCTGGCACTATTTTAGAGGTGGACATCAACAACGGCGAGAATGTTACTACCGCCAGCAAAATTGATTTCAGGGCCGTTTCGGCAGACGAAGTAAAGGCTCCTTCGAGTGGCAAAAAAGTAACCGATGCCGAATTTCGTAAAATAGTAGAAGACTACATGAAAGAAAACGGAATGCAAGGCGGCGGCACCAATATGCGAGTGATTATTAGGAATTAGTGGAAAGCATCCCATCGGATGACGGGCAGAGAAAAAGTGTTAAACCAATAGATTCTCAGTCATCCGATGGGTAATAAAATTCAGAAAATACCAGATAGCTTATCAGGGTCTATCATGGCTTAAGACTGTTGATAAAAATCTCCCCTATCCAGCGGCAAATCAATCAATTTCTTGGCAAGTTGTTGATTACACAGCGTTCCATTTCTCATACCTACGTAATCTTTAAACGAGCCAAACTCCCAGTTTTCCATCTTTGAAACCAATTTCGCTACTAACGGATTTTGATGAATGTAGTGAAAACACGTTAGCCCATACACATCCGTTTCAATCTCCTTTGCTTTTGTTTTTTGCTGAAACATAGAGCCACTCCAATGAAGTTGTTTGTTGAGAGCCTGACTATACGACCTCAGCACTATTGCAATAGCCTGATTAAGAGATTGTTCTTTTAAATCAGTGTGTGTTTAAATCAAAAAGTGAAAGTGGTTTGGCATCAAGCAATAAGCCAGAATATCGCAGTTTGGGAGAAAGTAGTCTCGTGTTTTTTGAAGAAAGAAAACATAATTACCATAGTTCAGAAATAGCTGACGACTATTGTTCCCACGGTTGTAAACATGATACATTCTATCAGGATAGAATTTCATAGGAGGGGTAGCATTATTGTTTTCTTACCCATCGGATGACTATTGTTTTTTCTGCATCAAAGATGCTTTTACACCCGTCATCCGATGGGAATTTCACAATATTACAATAAACAAATGTATTGAGCAAAGTGTCAGGCCCCATCCGATGACGGGTAGAACCTGCCTTTCAGGCAGGTTTTTGCCATTTATCTCGCATATACTTCTCTAAAAGAGCTAAATAGCCCGATGGTGATGCCAACAAGTAGGCAATGTGAGTTCGTTTGATTATCTTGCCTTAATATCAATTACCAAACCTTACCTTCATTTTTAAACAATTTGTTTTACACTTCTTTACCTGTATGAAAATCATAAACATCTTAATCGCCTTTTTTTGTAGTGTTGATGTCAGTTGTGGTTCTTCGCAGAAATTACTTCCAGATAAGGCTGAGGTAAAGGTTAATGTTCAACGTTACAACAAAAATTTCCTAATTTTTAACAATACTTCTTTCGATACAAAAGTAATAGAGAAGCGTTTGAAATCTGCGACCAACAATATAGTAAAAGTCAAAATTAATCCGAAGGACAACAAAATAGCCCCAGATAGAGCCGCCGACTGTTTAATAGTAAAAAATGCTGATTATGGCTTGGCCAAGTCTAAATTGAGGTTACATTCATTCCTAAGTAGTTTTGCTGGAGTACCAATTGCACAATTGTATGCTTACTTTCTGCTGAAAAAGTACAGAAGCGATTTAGAGCTTGCTGATGAACATTACACACAGTGTATTAATGGTAGTAACTAAGCCTATGAAAACAGTTTCATCGAATCAGTCATTGAAAAAATCTACATAGAACTATTTAAGTCACATTCGTCACTTCTATTATAATAAGGTCGGCGAGGCTTTGAGCCTCGCCGACCTTATTATATAGGCTTTCCTCCTACCGCTCCCTCCCAATTACCCGAATCATGCCGCCGCCATTACCACCATTACCCATGCCCCTCAGTGAATAAGTGAAGGTAAACATAAAGTATCGTCCCAATGAGCGAATCCGTTGGGTTTCTACATAATTTACATCGGCTCGGCGGCTCAATCCTACGTTTTTGTTGAGGAGGTCAAATACCGAAAGTTTCAACTCACCACGATTGTTTTTCAACACAAATTTCGAGAAACTGGCTCGCCAGATGGGTACTTCTTGGCGATCGCCATTGCCAAAGTCATACACATCATAGTCTAAAGAGGTATTCATGGCCATGGTTTTTGAGACATTCCAATCTAACTCTGTGGTATAGCTACTATTAACAAACGACTGATTTTGGGCACTACTGACCGAGTACTGGGTTTTGTTCATGTCCCATTGGCCTTCTGCCGAAAGCGTGAGGGCCTCTTTCAATTGATAGTCTAAGCGAACACTTGGCGATGCCACTAAGCGTTGTGTACGGTTCATTACGTCGTTGATGGGGGCCAAGCTCCGCACATAGCTAAGGTTCATGCCCAAACTCGCCCGAGTCTTAATAGGCTTAATTCGGAAGCCATAGTTTACATTACCCCGTAGGTTGTACTCGTCTTCTACGTTGATAGGTTTGGTGGTTCGCACCAGCAAATTATTAACCGATTGGGCGTTTGTAATCTTGTCGGTGGTGTACGATAAGTTGGCCGACATAAAGAAATTTGTGGAGTTTAATTGATTGAATGCGAAATAGTTAAGACCAAAGCGATGCCCATACTCTGGACGCAAGTCAGGATTTCCAGCTTGAATATTAAGCGGGTCGGTGTTGTTAATAACTGGTGCTAATTGGTCAATTGAGGGCGGCTGCACGTTGGTTTCGTAATCGAAATTGAGGCGATTGCTGGTGGTGAAATTATAGGTATAGTGTAAATTAGGAAGCAAGTAATCAAACCGCCGACTCACGTTGATACCTTTGAGCGTTAGCTCGCCATCTAACTCCGAATGTTGAAGGTTGAGTCCAGTCGAAAAGTTCGTATTTTGACCATTGTAACGCAAGCTCAACCCCGCACGGTGGTAAGTAAACGTAGTATAAAAGCGATTACTGAGGTTATCGTTAAAAGTAGGTTTATCTTTCCGAACATCAAAAACTTCTCGATTCACGTCATTGATGCTACGATTAAAAGCATAACGAGCCTCCAAATACTTGCGCTTACCAATGGGTTCGGTATAAGAAAACGTACCGCCAAAACTATTGCTGTAACTCACTTGCGAATTATTTTGCTGAATGGTGTCGCTTCGGAGCACACTTCCGTCGGTTCTGAAATACCGATTTAGGGCTTGCAAATTGCCTTTACTGTCGTCGTTGTTGAGGTTAAGCGTTAGGTTTGTAGAGAACGTTCGCCCTTTTTTGTGGAAACGATGCCGCCACAAAAGGCTAGAACTCAGCGTCATAGCTGTGCCATCGCTGTTAGTCAGGCGTTTGCCATCGTTTTCTGGATTTCCGGCTTGGTTGGTTGTTTGATTCAAACCGCTGAGTGACGAATTACTGAGATTGTACCCCACGCTGTTAGTCCACTTGATGGAGTTTAGCGAGTCAATTTTGTGGTCAAGCGTTAGGTTAATGCGGTGATTTTTGTTAGTACGAAGTTGGTCATTTTGTTGATTTGTCAAAAACGTGCGCCCAGGTAAAAAGTTCTCACGGTTGGTCTGCTGGCTAATATTGCTGTTGATGTCGTTGTAAAAATAGCTACCATTTACCTCCGTTTTGGTGTTGAGTTTGTTATTAAAATTTAGTCCACCCGACCATGATCGCAAAAATCCGTTGTTGCGCCCACCGGTATTGACAGGAATGCCATTCATCATGCCGTTTTCAATCCCAATCCGCACACTCCCACCTGACATCATACTCTGCATTCCGCCCGACATGGTAATGGCATCGTTGATAGAAAAGCCTTGTTGGTTAATGTTATTGCCCGTGCCAATAAACGACAACTGCTTGGTTTTGGTAAAACGGTTGAGGTTCAGCTTCGCTGAAAAGCGGTCGTTGTCGCCATAACCAAGTGAAGCACTCCCAAAATACCCTTTTTTGCGGTCTTCTTTTAGCGATAGGTTAATGGTTTTCTCTCGTTGCCCATCGTCAATGCCCGAAAACACCGTTTGATCCGATTTTTTGTCAAATACCTGCACCTTATCCACGGCATCGGCAGGCAGGTTTTTAGTGGCAATTTTGGGGTCGTTTCCAAAAAATTCTTTACCATCCACCATTAC
>JBGAVQ010000168.1:0-12166 GCA_044228045.1 Spirosomataceae bacterium | reverse complement strand
GATCGTAAAAGTCGGATTGCGGAGTTGCTCGATCGCTTCAATATGGTAGCCAAGAAAGACCTGTTTCCGAGCCAGCTTTCGGGTGGGCAGCAGCAGTTGGTGGGCGTAGCCCGTGCGCTCATAGGTGCACCACGCCTCATTTTGGCCGATGAGCCAACGGGTAACTTGCAGTCGGCACAAGCAGAGGAAATTATGAAGTTATTTAAAGAACTCAACCAAAAAGACGGTGTAACTATTATTCAAGTAACTCACTCCGAAAAAAATGCCGAGTATGGCAACCGCATTATCAACCTAATGGATGGCAAGGTTGCTTAATTGTCCGATTCCGCACAATGTCTGTTCGCTAACGTACAGCCATATAGGCCAAAAAGGGCTTTTTCGCACAGAAAAAGCCTTTTTTTATTTGTTGGCATAAGGGTTGATTTACATAAATAGGAGTCCTTTCCATACAAAAGCCATGATTAAAAACTATCTCAAAATTGCCTTCCGAAACCTTGCCAAAAACAAGGTGTATTCTTTCATTAACATTGGCGGGTTGTCTGTGGGCATGGCTGTTGCTATGCTAATTGGCCTGTGGATTTATGACGAACTATCGTTTAATACCTACCACAAAGACTACCAACGCATTGCTCAGGTAATGCAACATCAAACAGGCAACGGCCAAGTTTTTTCTCAAAATGCCATACCGTTTCCATTGGGCAAAGAGCTAAGGAGCGTTTATGGTAGCAATTTTAAGTATTTGGCCATGTCGTCTTGGCAAGGAGACCACATCTTAACATTTGGAGAAACAAAGCTATCAAAATCAGGCTGTTACATGGAGGCCGATGCTCCAAAACTACTATCGCTCAACATGCTAAGCGGCACAACCGAAGGGCTAAAAGACCCCAATTCTATTTTGCTTTCGGCATCATCGGCAAAAGCGATTTTTGGAGAGGCCGACCCCATGAACAAAATGATGAAAATTGACAACCAGTTAGATGTAAAAGTGACGGGCGTTTATGAAGATATCCCCTACAACAATAGGTTTAAAGCACTAAACTTTATTGCTCCGTGGGAGTTGTATGTAGCTTCTGAAAATTGGATTAAGAACGCCCGTGACCAAAATCAATGGGGCAATAATTCGTTTCAGTTATTTGTTCAAATAGCCGAAAACACTGAAATGGAAAAAGTAAGTGCCAACATAAAAAATGCAAAACTGAACAGAGTAGATAAAGAAGAGAAAAAATACAAAGCCGAGATTTACCTCAATCCCATGCAAGACTGGCACTTACGGTCGCATTGGGACAATAACGGCATCAAAACAGGCGGCCCCATCGAATACGTATGGTTGTTTGGTATTGTTGGCATTTTTGTTTTGCTACTGGCGTGTATCAATTTCATGAATTTAAGTACGGCTCGTTCCGAAAAACGTGCCAAAGAAGTCGGCATACGCAAAGCCATTGGTTCTATGAGGGGGCAATTGATTAACCAATTTTTTAGTGAGTCGCTCTTGGTGGTAACTTTTGCTTTTATGGTAGCCTTGCTATTTGTGCAATTGAGCTTGCCTTGGTTTAATGAAGTTGCCGACAAAAAAATGTCAATTTTATGGTCAAACCCTGTGTTTTGGTTGCTGGGGTTTGGCTTTACAATGCTTACGGGCATTATTGCCGGAAGCTACCCTGCCGTTTATTTATCTTCGTTTGAGCCTGTCAAAGTACTAAAAGGTACGTTCAGGGTAGGGCGTTTTGCTTCTGTTCCACGCAAGGTCTTGGTTGTGCTTCAATTCACAGTTTCTGTCACCTTAATTATCGGTACAATTATCGTGTATCGTCAGATTCAGTTCTCTAAAAATCGCCCAATTGGGTACAGCAGAGATGGCCTCATGATGATTCAGATGAAATCTCCTGATTTTTACGGAAAATTTGACGTACTCCGAACCGAGCTCAAAAATGCCGGTGCCATCGTAGAGCTGGCCGAGTCGTCGAGTCCGCTAACGGCTGTTTGGTCAAACAACGGCGGCATTACTTGGCAAGGCAAAGACCCTAACCTTGACGCTGATTTTGCTACTATCTGGGTTACACATGAATTTGGCAAAACCGTAGGATGGCAATTTAAAGAAGGTCGTGACTTGTCAAGAGCATTTTCTACCGACTCGTCGGCGCTTGTCATCAACGAGGCTGCCGTAAAATTTATGGGTATTAAAAACCCCGTTGGTACGGTTGTGAGATGGGACGACAAGGACTACAAAGTGATTGGTGTTATAAAAGATATGTTGATGGACTCGCCCTACGAGCCAGTAAAGCAAAGTATTTACCTGTTGAGCTATGAAAACGTAAACTGGATAAACCTCAAGCTCAATCCAAGCAAAAGTGCGAGTGAGTCTATTGCTAAAATCGAAAGCGTTTTCAAAAAACTAATTCCAGCGGCTCCTTTCGATTACAAATTTGCCGACAGCGAATTTGCGGCAAAGTTCAAAGCCGAAGAGCGCATCGGCAAATTGGCTACTTTCTTCGCCATTCTCGCCATTTTCATTTCGTGCTTGGGGCTTTTTGGCTTGGCCAGCTTCGTAGCGGAACAACGCACCAAAGAAATCGGCATTCGTAAAGTACTGGGGGCTTCGGTTACTAATTTGTGGCAAATGTTATCCAAAGATTTTGTGCTGTTGGTCATTATTTCGTGCTTTATCGCTACGCCTATTGCCTATTATTTCATGAACGAATGGTTGCAAAAATACGACTACCGTTCCGAAATAGCTTGGTGGGTATTTGCAGCATCGGGTGTTGGTGCGTTAGTAATTACCTTATTAACAGTTAGTTACCAAGCCATCAGGGCAGCATTGATGAATCCTGTAAAATCATTGAAAACGGAATGAGGCCTGGTAGCGACGGTCGCCGGGGGCATTACGAAGCTCGGGGAAAAATTTATTACAAAACAAAATTCCTCCATTGGGGGATTAAGGGGCTTATATGATACGCAATTACATCAAAATCGCTTTTCGCAATTTGTTGCGAAACAAACTTTATACCACCCTCAATGTGGCTGGTCTTACTTTTGGGCTCACTTGCTTTTTGCTTATTGGGCTTTATGTGTTTGACGAACTCACTTTCGACCAACAGCATAGCAATGGGAGTCGTATTTATCGAGTGATTGAGCATAAAAATACAAAAGGCGAACAACTGACTATTGCGGCAGCAAGCTATAAATTGTCAGAAGAATCAAAAAGAAATATTCCTGAAATTGAAAATACCGCCCGAATTGTTCAATACGGCAGAGATAACCTTGCCAATGTGACGAGTCGAAAGAAGTTTCTCGAAGGCATCAACGTAGCCAACAATGGGTTGATGGAAATGTTTGATTTTGAGGCTGTTGATGGAAACCCAAAAGTCGCATTGAAAGCCCCTAATTCTATCGTAATTGTGGAAGAATTGGCAATGCGGCTGTTTGGCAGTACAAAAGTAGTAGGAAAACCATTGAAATGGGACGGTTTTGAACAGCCCCTTACCATAACTGCCGTACTCAAAAATCACCCTCGAAATTCGAGTTTCAATTTCAGCTCCGTTTACTCCGAAAGCACTTATGCGTCAGATACAAGTTATGTCAATGACATCAATCGTGATTGGTCTTCACACGCCTACACGGTTTTTGCTTTATTGAAAAATAACACAAATCCAGCATTGGTTTCTCCAAAATTAAAAAATTTGGTCTATGCCAATTTCAAACCTGAAACAGGTGTTTCGGTGGCGTATTCTCTTCAACCGTTGAAAGATATGCACCTATATTCTGAGAATATCGTTGATGGAACCCGAAACTCCAACGTAGGAGCTGGGGGTAAGAGTTCGATGTTTTATATCAAAATTTTTGCCATGATAGCACTTTTTGTGCTGCTCATTGCGTGTATCAATTACATGAACCTCACCACAGCCAAGGCTTCAAATAGAAGCAAAGAAATTGGCATTAAAAAAGCCATTGGGGCGATTCGTGGTCAGTTAATCACACAATTTTTAGTAGAATCGGTTTTAGTCACTTTCATTTCTTTCATTTTGGCTGTTTTATTGGTCAATTTTATACTGCCTTTCTTCAACGAATTTGCCAACAAACAACTCTCACTCGGCGTATCAACAGATTATCGAATTTGGCTTGCATCTGTTTTGGTTATCCTCATAACAGGCTTATTGTCAGGTTCTTATCCTGCCCTAATGCTTTCTCGATTTAGCCCAATATTGTTATTGAAAAGCCTGAAAATTCAGAACAAATCCGATTTTTCTCTACGGAAAGGTTTAGTCGTATTTCAGTTCACGGTTTCGGTGGTGATGATAATTGCTACCATTGTGTTGTTTTTGCAAGTACAATTCGTAAACAATAAAGATTTGGGGTTTAATAAAGAACTGCTGGTAGTAGTGGACATCAATAGCGGCAGAATACGAGATGCGGCCCCTATCGTCATTTCCGAATTTTCTAAAATCCCTAATGTCAAAAATGTTTCAACTACTACACGAGTTCCTGGTGAATGGAAAACCATCCCTACCGTCAAAATCAAACCTGTCGGGAGTACCGATGAGTCTAAAATCTCTTACTTGCTGGGGGTAGATGAAAATTTTGCGAAGACTTTTGAAGTACAACTATTGAAAGGAAGAAATTTTATGGGAATGACGGATTCAACATCCATCATGCTGAATGAAAGTGCCGCTAAAATGCTCAATATCAATGAGCCCTCTGGCCAGATGCTCGAAATACCCATGAGGGCTAATGGCGGCTCTTACCGTCCTCTTCGCAATAATCAGGTATTAAAGGCCCAGGTAATTGGCATTGTAAAAGATTTTCACTTTCAGACGTTACGAGAAAAAATTGCCCCAATGGTGATGGCTTATCAACAGAATCCTGTGCAAGCCATTGACTATTATACATCACGAATAGATGCCAAAAATGCCGGAGTTACTTTGAAAAAAATGGAAGATATTTTGACAAAAATTGACCCCGAAAACCTGTTTGAGTATCATTACTTAGACCAGCAATTAGCCTTATTTTATGCCGAAGACGCTCGTAGGCAATCAATGCTAATTTGGGCAGCTTTGGCAACCGTTCTTATTGCTTGTTTGGGGCTTTTTGGCTTGGCAACTTATGCGGCAGAGCAACGAGTCAAAGAAATTGGCGTAAGAAAAGTATTGGGAGCAAGCATAGTGAATTTAGCAACGTTGCTTTCAAAAGACTTCTTGAAATTAGTCTTAATCGCTAACGGAATCGCCTTTCCGATAGCATGGTGGGCAACCGATAAATGGCTACAAGAATTTGCCTATCATATCGAAATAAAATGGTGGTTTTTTGCTTTGGCAGGTAGTTTGGCAATTGTAATTGCCTTACTAACAGTAAGTTATCAGGCCATCAAAGCGGCTTTGATGAATCCTGTGAAGAGTTTAAAAACGGAATAAATGTATTTGCCATGAAATTTGAAAAATCAAATCCGATTCTCTTCTCTGCTGATGTGGAGCGGAGCATACAATACTATACAGAAGTATTGGATTTTGATGACTCTTGGCAATGGGGAGAGCCTACCGATTTTGGTGGCGTAGTAAAAGACACCGTGGAGATTTTCTTTTGCCTCAACGGACAAGGACACCCTGGCACTTGGATAGCCATCATTGTAAATGATGTGGATGAATATTATGAACTCATAAAAGCCAAAGGTGCAAACATTGTTTTTTCACCCAAAAGCCAAGAGTGGAATATGCGTGAAATGTTGGTGCAAGACCCCGATGGGCATATTATTCGTTTTGGGCATCGAATTGATTGTGATTAGTTTTATAAATCTTGGTACAATGAAGCTTATCCCACTTTTGAAGGTAAAAAACATTGCAAAAGCTGTTGATTTTTACACCAATACCCTCGATTTTGAATTGAAATACCCAGCAGAAGAACTGAATATTTACTGCGTGACCTTAGCAAATGGAGAGGCCGAATTTCAATTAACCGAAACCGATGGCATTTGGGGAGTATCCGTAAATGTACTGATGGATGAGGTAGATGGCCTGTTTGAGAAATATTTAAAAAGAGGCTTGATAACACCCAAGAAAAGCGATTCGCCTGTACACGAAGGCCCCACCAACCAAACATGGGGAATGAGGGAGTTTTATGTTACAGATGCCGACGGCAATACTTTAAGATTTACAGCCCCTATAAATTCATAAAATTATGATCCGCAATTATCTCAAAATCGCCTTCCGGAATCTTGTAAAAAACAAGGTTTATTCTTTTATCAATATCAGTGGCCTCGCCATAGGCATGGCTGTGGCTATGCTCATTGGGCTTTGGATTTACGATGAGTTTTCGGCCAATAAGCACCACAAAAACTACGAAACCCTCTACCAAGTAATGATGCACCAAACTTTTGATGGGCATCGTGGTTCACAGCAGGCTTTGCCTTTTCCGATGGGCGAAGAATTGAAAAACAAGTATCCCGATTTTCAGGCAGTTGCTATGTGCGACTGGGGCAGCAACAACTCTTTTGTATGGGGCAATCAAAAATTTCTGAAAGATGGACATTTTATTGGCGATGAGGCCATTGATATGTTTTCGTTGAAGATTTTAAATGGAAACAAAAACCCCTTGAAAGACCCCTACTCGATTGTACTGACCGACCAAACCGCTGAGGCAATTTTTGGTAAACAAGACCCTATCGGCAAAATACTCAAAATGAATAATCAAACCAACCTGAAAGTAACTGCCGTAGTTGCCAAACAACCCAAAAACGCAACCTTACAATTTGATTATTTAGTGCCTTGGCTATTGATAGAAAAAATAGAACCAGAATATGTAAAAAATACAAAAACACAATGGGGTAATAATTCTTATCAAGCTTTTGTACAATTAAAAGACGGCGTAAGTCCAGAAAAAACAAATGCCAAAATAAAAGATGTTGTGTTGACGCATAACCTCAACAGCCCTTTAATGAAAACCACTATTAAGCCAGCGGTTTTTCTACACCCTATGTCAAAATGGCGGCTTTATTCTGAGTTTGAAGAAGGACACAATGTAGGCGGATTCATCAAATATGTAAAGCTATTTGGCATTTTTGGGCTGTTTGTCTTAATTATTGCCTGCATCAATTTTATGAATTTGAGCACGGCTCGTTCCGAAAAACGTGCCAAAGAAGTGGGCGTTCGCAAAGCAATTGGCTCAACACGTCAGCAACTCATCCGACAGTTTCTGAGCGAATCTCTTTTGATTTCGTTTTTGGCTTTGGTTTTTGCCTTGGGCTTGGTGTATTTCTCTTTGCCATTTTTTAATAATTTGACCAAAAAACTGATGACGATTCAGTTCGATAATCTTATTTTTTGGTCTATTACGCTTGTTTTTACCTTATTGACTGGGCTTTTGGCTGGCAGTTATCCTGCCATTTATTTGTCTTCGTTCAGCCCCGTGAAGATTCTCAAGGGTGGCGTTCATGTTGGCAAAAGTGCGGCTTTGCCTCGCAAAATACTCGTTGTTTTGCAGTTTACCTTCTCTATCGTGCTAATGATTGGTACAATTATCATTTATCAACAAATTCAACATGGCAAAAATCGCCCAATCGGATTTAGTTTAAGCGGTTTGATTTCGGTAAATATTTCGGACGATTTAAAGAAAAATTTTGAACCACTTCACAACGACCTCTTGGCATCGGGTATGGTGGTTTCGGTTTGTAAATCAAACTCACCACCAACCGAAATTTGGAGTAATAACAACGGTTGGGAATGGAAAAATGCTACCCCCGAAGACAAAGGGGCATTATTTAATACCATTGCCACAAATTATGACTACCTCAAAACCATCGGTATAAAAATCAAAGAAGGGCGAGATTTTTCACGGCAATTCAGCACAGATTCTACTGGCGTAATATTAAACGAAGCAGCCGTAAAACGCATGGGTTTGAAAAATCCAATAGGAGAAATTTTAAAATGGAGCGGAAAAGAATGGCGTATCACTGGGGTGATTCCAGATATCAATATGCAGTCACCTTTTGAGGCTATCAGGCCTTTGACCATTGTTTTTGACAAAGATTGGGTCAATTGGGTAAATGTCCGAATAAACCCCCACGTGTCGGCATCAGAAGCAATCAAGAAGATTCAGCCCATTTTTGATAAATATAATCCAGCCTACCCGTTTGACTATAAATTTGCTGATAGCGAATATGCCAAAAAGTTTAATTACGAAGAGCTAATTGGCAATTTGGCTTTGATTGTTTCCATTTTGGCAATTTTTATTTCTTGTTTGGGCCTATTTGGCTTGGCCTCTTTTATGGCCGAGCAACGCACCAAAGAAATCGGTATTCGTAAAGTTTTGGGAGCAAGTGTAGTAAATCTTTGGGGGTTGCTCTCAAAAGACTTTGTGATTCTGATAATTATTTCTTGCCTAATTGCCTCACCAATAGCTCTTTATGGCATGATTCAATGGCTCGAAAACTACAAAGACTATAAAATAGACATTGGTCTGGGGGTATTTGTGGTGGTGCTTGTTTTGGCTTTAGCTATTACCTTACTAACAATCAGTTTTCAAGCTATCAAAGCAGCTTTGATGAACCCCGTGAAAAGTTTGAAAACAGAATAAAAACTCCGTAGCGGCGATCGCCCCCAACTCCCAGAGGGGGCTTTAAAAAATAGTCTGGGAAAATAATCAAACACTAAAAATTCCCCCTCTGGGGGTTAGGGGGCTTTTATGATACGCAATTATCTCAAAATCGCTATGAGAAACCTCTTAAAGAATAGAGGTTTCTCTGCCATCAATCTTTTGGGTCTTTCCTTAGGAATGACCTGTACAATATTGATTTCACTATGGATATATGATGAAGTCAGTTATGATGCTTTTCATCAGAACAAAAAGGATATATACAAAATCTTTGCAAACAGAACCTTTAATAATCAGACGTTTACAGACCAAAACATGGTTTTGCCACTTGCAAGTGCTTTAGAAAAAAATAGTGCCTTAGTAAAAAATGCTGTTGTAACAACCAATCAACAAGACCGTGTATTGGTTTATAGGGAAACCAAACTCAAAAAAATAGGCTATCAAGTAAGCGAACATTTTTTTGATATGTTTTCTTGGAAATGTATTGCGGGAAATCCAAAAGCTGTTTTTCAAGACCCCAATTCTATTATTCTCACCCAATCTACTGCTAAGGCCATATTTGGTAAGGCAGACCCTATTGATAAAATACTACGACTGCCTGGCAATAACATTGACGTAAAAGTAGTAGCCGTTGCCAATGATGTACCCGAAAATTCGACTATTAAGTTTGATTATATCTTGCCATTCAATTATTCGGACGAAGGCACTAAACGGAATATGGCCAATTGGACAAATTCTTCATGGCATGTATTTGTTCAGACCCATGCTAATGCAAATATTGCTGCGCTCGAAAATCAAATAAACCAAATCAAATACAAAAACGATGCAACAGATAAGCAAATCAGCAAATATTTTGCTTTCCCTTTTTTGAAATTACGCTTGTATGGCGAGTTTAAAGACGGCAAAAATGTGGGCGGCCTCATAGAATACGTGCGTTTGTTTAGCATTATTTCACTATTTATCTTATTGATTGCGTGCGTCAATTTTATGAACCTTTCTACTGCCCGTTCCGAAAAACGAAGTAAAGAAGTTGGCATTCGTAAAGCTGTGGGCTCAAACAAAATGCAATTGATATTTCAGTTTTTTAGCGAGTCTATTATCCTTGTTTTGATTTCATTTGCCATTTCTATTCTTACTGTTTTGCTTTTACTGCCTCAGTTCAATCTTTTGGTCGAAAAAAGAATCGTTTTAGATTTCACAAATCCGTATTTCTGGTTAGTTTCTTTACTCATTATTCTTATTACAGGCATTGTTGCTGGAAGTTACCCCTCTTTTTATCTTGCTTCGTTCAATCCTATAAAAGTTTTGAAAGGAACATTCAAGGTAGGAAAATACGCCTCCATGCCTCGTAAGATATTAGTTGTAGGGCAATTTGCCATTTCGGTCATCTTGATTTCGGCCACGATTATTGTATATCGTCAAATCAGCCACATAAAAGATAGGGATAAGGGCTACAGCCAAGATAGGTTAATCATGGTGTCTGCATCAAGAGATATTCAAAAAAATTATGCGGCTATAAAAGACGAATTGTTAAAAACACTGGTGGCAGAAAGTGTAAACAGAAGTTTTTCTCCTATCACCCAAATATGGTGGAAAAGCCCAGTACCTCATTGGAAAGGAAAGCCAGCAAATGCTGATTTTATTGTAAATATGATGTCGGCTGATGTAGATTTTACAAAAACCCTTGACGTAAAAATGATAGAAGGCAAAGATTTTACAGGAATGCCCTCTGACTCATCGGCTGTCATAATCAACCGAGCGGCTGTTAAGATATTGGGCTTAAAAAAACCTATCGGCACAGTGTTTCGTCAAGGTACACAAGAAAACACCGTGATTGGAATAATGGACGACCTCATTATGGATTCTCCCTTTACGCCCGTAGATCCGCTGTTTATTTTTTACAGTACCGACAACATCAATACCCTCAATATCAGGCTTAATAAATCAAAGCCCATAAAGCAATCGTTGACCCAAGTTGAGAACATTTTTAAAAAGTACAATGCCGAATACCCCTTTGAATATCAATTTGTCAATGAAGAATATGCAAAAAAATATGGCGATGAGCAACGTATAGGCAAATTAGCCCTCATTTTCGCCATTTTAGCGATTTTGATTTCTTGCCTCGGTCTTTTTGGTTTGGCAAGTTTTGTGGCCGAACAACGCATCAAAGAAATCGGAATCCGTAAAGTTTTGGGTGCTTCGGTGGCTAATCTTTGGCAATTATTAAGTAAAGATTTTGTGATTTTGGTCATTATTTCATGCCTCGTTGCTGCTCCTATTGCCTATTATCTCATGAATGAATGGTTGCAAAAATATACCTATCACACCGAAATTTCGTGGTGGGTTTTTGCTGTTGCTGCCATGGGAGCCTTAGCAATTACTTTATTGACAGTGAGCTATCAGGCCGTTAAAGCAGCTTTGTTGAACCCTGTGAAATCTTTGAAAACGGAGTAAACCAAAGTCGAGTGTCGGTTGCCCTTTAACCTACTATGAGGGGCAAAAAAATAGTCTGGGAAAATATCAAACACTAAAAATTACCCCTCTGGGGGTTAGGGGCTTATGATACGAAATTATTTAAAAACCGCATTCAGAAGTTTAATCCATAACAGAAATTACACCATTATCAACATTGCTGGGTTAGCTGTTGGTATTGCCGTTTGCATGATAATCTTTATCATTATACAATTTCAAACAAGCTTTGATAATTTTCATTCAAACAAAGATCGAACCTATCGGGTAGTTACCGAATATCGCCATGCCGATGCTGCCACCAGCTCTTCGGCCAAAGACGTTCCTTTTCCAATGCCCATAGCATTAAAAACTGCCTTTCCGCAAATAGAACAGGTAGCTCCGATTTTTGCAAGCCACGACGACCAGTTGCTCATACCTGATGCTAACGGAACAACGGTTAAGCAATTTAAAGAAGACAAAGGTGTGTTTTTTACAGAGCCGTCATTCTTTAAAATGTTTGATTATCCTCTGCTTGCAGGTTCGTATGCCTCGTTAAAAGACCCAAACAACGTATTGCTTACAAAAGAGATTGCCGAGAAGTATTTTGGTGACTGGAAAACAGCAATAGGCAAAACCATTAAGCTCGAAGCCGGCGGCTATATATTTGAGCATGGCACCGAAGTATTAAATGTGTCTGGTATTCTTGCAAGCATACCTGCAAATACCGACTTTCAACTAAAACTTGTGGTGGCCTATGGAACAGGTTTTACCGGTAGTTTGATAGCAACATCCACTGATTGGCAAGACAGAACAAACGCAGGTTTTGGTTGCTATATTTTAATGCCACCCAATACTTCTGTTGATAATTTTAATCAGCAGCTAAGTGCATATTCAAAAAAAGTTCAGTCCCCCGAAAACCAGGATCGTCATGTTATACAACCACTGAGTGAGGTGCATTATGATACACAAACGGGTAATTACAGCAACAAAACAATCAGCCGTGAGTTACTCAATGTATTGTGGCTGATTGCCGCATTTATTCTGTTAATTGCTTGTGTGAACTTTATCAATCTCTCTACTGCACAAGCTGTTAACCGAGCAAAAGAAGTTGGCGTAAGAAAAGTGTTGGGGAGTAATA
>JBGAVQ010000167.1:0-12175 GCA_044228045.1 Spirosomataceae bacterium | reverse complement strand
TCATGTTGGCTTTAATAGCAGCTACTCGTTCTACAAAAAGCGGGTTTACATCGGTCATATTCGAGGCCAAATCTGAGCGGTGCTGGGCGTACCGTTGTACTACATAGTTGTTTGCCAAGGCAATGCCAAAGGCTCCTCCCAACTGCCGGAGCATATTGGTTAGCGCAATGCCTGATGGGTATTGCTGGGGCTGTAAGCCCGCAACTGACAAGCTGATAAGAGGCAGCTGTAGCATGGCCGTACCGAAGGTTCGGAGAAACTGAAACCAGAAGAAGTCCCACCTGCCCATGTCTGGATTTGATGTACCCATGGCAAAACCAAAGGCACTAAACACCAAAATACCAATAACAATGTAGGGGATAGGCGATGCCCCTGCCGACATGCGTCGCCCAATGATGGGAAACATGAATACCCCTACTAAGGTAGGGTATAGTAGAGAAAGACCAGTTTCGTAGGGAGTAAACCCATTGATGCGCTGCACCATAACGGGATAAACAAACACAGATGTGAACAACCCGAATCCTGCTACCATTACAAAAAGACTACTAAATGCAAACGAACGATTACCAAATACCCGCAGGTTTACCACAGGATGTGGGGTGTGGAGTTCCCAAACGATAAAACCGATGATACCCGTGGCGGCGGTTAAGGTCAAGAGAACGATTTCACGAGATTGAAACCAGTCTTGCGACTCTCCTCGCTCCAACACATACTGCAAAGCACCAATGCCCACTATTAACAAGGTGATGCCAAGGTAATCAATCGGAATTTTGTCTTTGTGTGAACCTTCGCCTTCTTTTCGGTCAATAAAAACAATGGTAAGAATAGTAGCTATGATACAAATGGGTACATTGACGTAGAAAATTTCGGACCATGTGTAGTTATCTACAATAAAACCGCCGACTGTAGGCCCCAGCGTTGGCCCCAGCACAATGCCCATGCCAAACAAACCCGATGCCATACCCCGCTGCTTGCCTGGAAAGGCATCAAACAAAATAGACTGCGAAGTAGAGAGCAAAGCACCACCTCCCACGCCTTGCATAAATCGCCAAAAGACCAGTTCCCACAACCCTGTTGATGTGCCGCAAAGGTAAGAGGCTATACCAAACAGAATCATGGAGGCCAAGTAGTAATTTTTGCGCCCAAAATACTCGCCTAAGAAGCCTGTCATTGGTATGACAATCACATTGGCAATGGCGTAACTGGTAATGACCCAAGCGACATCTTCAATAGTAGCACCCAGCGAACCTGCCATCTGATTCAGAGCAACGTTCACGATGGTAGTGTCTAAGAGCTCCATGATTGCCGCCGAAATCGTTGTCAGCACAATCATCGCACGGGTTACATTTGATATGGGTTGATCCATGCTCAATTCAAAATAATTGTCAGTAATCTGTTATTCTACCTCGAATTTCCTACTTCTTACTTCAAATCTCTTACTTCCTACTTCACATCTACCTCAACGTCCACACTCAGTCCAGCTCGTAGGAGTTTACGGTAGGTTTCAAGGTTGTCTATCGAAATTTTGACAGGAACTTTTTGGGTTACTTTTACAAAGTTACCACTGGCGTTGTCGGGTGGGAGCAGGGCTGTTTTAGCCCCTGTAGCATCAGCAAAAGTGGTGATTTTACCTTTTAATGCTTGGTCAGGATATGCGTCTAAATGTAGGGTTACATCTTGGCCTACTTTGATGCGAGCCAATTGTGTTTCTTTGAAATTGGCCACCACCCAATAGAGCGAATCTTGCACAATAGTTGCTAAGGTTTGCCCAGGTTGGATGTACTGACCCGTTTCTACGTTTTTCTTGCCAATTTTTCCTGACGTTGCAGCATATATTTTAGCATACGTAATGCGAAGTTTCTGTTGGTCAATGCGGGCTTTCTGCACGGCTAATGATGCTTCGGCTTTGTGTAGGTTAGACCTCAAAATATCTGTTTTAGAACGATTGGCTGTTACATCAGACTCCCCAGCGTCGTATTGGGCAATCAAAAGGTCATAATTGCTCTGGCTATCGTCGGCTTGTTTGCGAGTGATGGCGTTTTCGGCGTAGAGTTTAGCATCACGATCAGCATCTTTTTTTGCTTTATCTCGTCGTAGCTGCCATGTTTTCATGTTGGCCTCATTCGCTTTGATACTCAATTCAGTGTTTCTCAAATTTGCTCGTACATTCTCAACGTCGGTTTGCATTTGTTGGTAGGTTGCCTCCAACTCTCGAAGCGAAAGTTCCATCTCCTGGTCATCAATCTCAACCAAAAGCTGTCCTTTTTGTACATTATCAAAGTCTTTGATGTGTATCGCTTTTACATAACCCGCTACACGAGGAAGCACCGGCACGAAGTAGGTTTCAACCTGGGCGTTGTCTGTGGTTTCGTGGGCTTGGTTGTATTGATAGCGAGAATAGCCGTAGTAGGCACCACCCAGCAAGATTACAGCAAGCAAGAGACGAGGTAGTATTTTTTTGAGCGTATCCATGATTGGAAATGGGTAAATGAAGAAGTGATATAAGACCTGTATCGTTATAATAGTCGCTTAGGAAGGGAGAGATATTATTCGATCACGAAGTTTTACTCTCTCGTCAATATAGTCAACCATATTGACAATGCAAAGGTAAACAAACTTTGTTTAAATAGTCAAGTATATTGACTATTATTTTTTTATGTTGTTATTTTGCGCTGTAATTGAGAAACTTGCCAACTATGAACAAGCAATTGATAGAAGACGTAGCTGCCTTTAAAGCCCATAAAGAACGCTTACTGGGGCGATTGCTCAACCGCTCGTATCGCTACATGAGCGAGCTGGCAAGTGAGTTTTTGACAAAAAAAGGTTATATTAATTTTAGAGTAGGCCATGTGGTGGCATTGGTACACATAGACATTGACGGCTCCAGTGTGAATGCCATGGCACTCAAAGCTGGTATTTCGAAGCAAGCCATGAGTAAGTTGGTACAAGAACTACAAAAAGAAGGTTTTGTAGAAACAGAAAAAGACCCAGCAGATGCTCGTGCTTTGGTTGTAAAACTCACGGATAAAGGCTTACAATGTTTGCTGGACTGGAAAGCCTGCGTGCAGTACATTGATAATGTTTTTGCAGAAATATTAGGAACAGAGCAATTAGAAAAATTGAAGGACATTTTGGTAGTATTGGCAGCGCACTATGAGCAAAATGTGTCAGGTGTGCAATTTGACAAAAGCTATATTGGCCTTAATTTGGTGAAGTGATGATTAAATATTTTTTCAATTTTAGTAGCGAATAGTCGGCATAAAAAATGGTCAGAAGTGATTACCAAATCTTCGGAAAAAATGATGGCACTCTTTCTTTATAAGCCTGATAATCAGTCTTGGTTTTATTGAGTTTTTGTTCTAATAACGTCACTCCCGATACATTCATCAACAAAAAAGTCATAAACAAAGGGCTGAATACATACAGCCAACCGCTTGGGTTACTAAGCGCAAAACAAAAAAAGCCCCACCACAACAGGGCATCACCAAAGTAGTTGGGGTGGCGAGTAATGCCCCACAAGCCTGTTTGTAGCACTTTGCCTTTATTGGCTGGGTTTTTCTTGAATTGAGTGAGTTGCCAGTCGCCTACGGCTTCAAAGAAAAAGCCAACAGAAAAAAGCATGACCCCTACATAATCAAGTACTTGCAACTTTTGAGAAGGGCTACTCATCGCCAATAAAAGAGGGGATGAAATTATCCACAAGATTAGCCCCTGCAATAAAAATACTCTAAAAAAAGACAACCACCACCAGTTGACGCCGTTGGCTTCTCTCCATGTCTGATAGCGATAGTCTTCTCCTTTACCTACGTTTCTAATGGCCAAATGGATAGAAAGTCGCAAGCCCCAGATGGTAACTAATCCACAAATCAGCAAGGAGCGAATATCTTGATTATCAAGTGAATAGTAGTAAAGCCAAGCTATTGTGACAAAACCAAATCCCCAAAAAGTATCAATAATACTGGCATCTTTGAGAACAAGACTAAGCAGCCAAAGGGCGGTTAGTATGCTCATAATCATGCCAAGTCCAAGTGAAAAAAGTGGATTGCTCCACCACATAAAACTACCCAATGCAAGCAGGATTATAAAAAGTAGGATACGTATCATGCGTATGTTACTCAAAAAAACGTGGATAAAAATTCACTAAAAACACTTCGTCTGTAGCACGGGTAATGCCAGTGTAAAGCCATCGCACAAATTCTTGATTTACTTGGTCTTCGGTCAAAAAACCCTGATCTACAAACACTGCTGCCCACTGCCCACCTTGCGATTTGTGGCAGGTGAGCGCATAGGCAAACTTTACCTGCAGGGCATTTAGGTAAGGGTCTTTTCGCATGGCTTCGTTACGCTCACGTTTGCTCACAATGTGCATGTAGTCTTCTTGGACGGCCTCGTAAAGGTTACGATTTTGGTCTCGGCTGAGAGAGGCAGTGTCAGAATAGAGCGTGTCCAACATGATTTTGGCCTCAAATTCCTCTTGTTCGGGGTAATCAATAAGCCTCAATACAACGGTAGCGAACCTGAATCCGTAGAGTTCTTCGGTTCGGCGAATCTTCTTTACTTCGGCAAACTCGCCGTTTGCCAAGAACCCCGCCGCCGAGTCTTCGTCGAGCCAATGATAATTATTACGCACAATCATCAGCAAATCACTGGCGTTGAGTTCGTCTTCTTGTTCCAAAATCCGCTGCCGAATGTAGCGGTTGTAAAGCACGGCATTTTTGTTGCTTCGGCACACAATGATGGTTTCTTCTCGCCCAAACTTTCGGTAGGCATAGTTAATGCCATCTTCCATTTTTTCGGAAGTCATCTTGTAAAAGTCTTTAAATCCTTTGGTCGTAAAACTCACTGGTACAAGCTCTTCGGTTGGCTCACGCAGCACGTCACGTAGCTTGGTGGCGTTATACAAAATACCCGATTGCGCCGCTTGCCGCATTACTTCGGTGAGTTCTTGTTCTTCGACCCCTATATGAAAGTGCGAACGCAAATAGTCAGCGTCTAAGGCCGGGCTGATGTTTTTGCCAACGGGCGGCAACTGCGCTGTGTCGCCCACAAATAGTAACTTGTTGCGAGGGTCGTCGGTTTCTTTGTTGGTAAAAACATATTCTATTAAGTCCGTCAAGAGGCCGTGAGTCCCAAAGTCAATATCATCCGAAATCATGGAGGCTTCGTCCACAATAAACACAGTTTGGGTATGTATGTTTTCTTGCCGCTTAAACTCCAAGTTGCCTGTGTAGGGGTTTGAGACTTGCCGATAGATTTTTTTGTGGATAGTCAGGGCTTTTTTGTTTGAATACTGCGTCATCACTTTGGCGGCTCGCCCGGTTGGAGCCAACAAGACGGCTTTCCAACCAAATTTGTTCAAGACCTTGATAAGGGTGCTAATTAGCGTGGTTTTGCCTGTACCAGCATAACCTTTGAGCAAGAAAACCATGGTGCCAAAAGGGTCGTCGTCAAACAAAAAGCGATCCATTTGGGCAAAAAACTGCAACTGCCCAGCCGTAGGCTCGTGCGGAAAGCGTTTTTCTAAAAAATCGGAGGGGAGGGTGTTGTTTTTCACGCAAGCAAGATACGGATTGAGCGGTTGATGTACAAAAAAAGGGTGTTTTTACCGTATCAAAACAGGTGTTTTTACGCTTGAAATACTTGATAATCAGTAGTAATTTTGAGAGAACAAAACACCCTCCCGCCATGCCTTTCTACAAAAACCTTAATCCAGCCAACAACCCTGCACACAAACGGGCAGTTGAACGCCTGTTGGCTCTTCGTAAAAAATTAGATGCCAAAATGCCTCGAAAGACTTTTCAGGAGAGTATTATTTTAGGCACTTGGAATATCAGGGAGTTTGATGCCA
Source organism: Spirosomataceae bacterium (assembly GCA_044228045.1). Taxonomy (GTDB): domain Bacteria; phylum Bacteroidota; class Bacteroidia; order Cytophagales; family Spirosomataceae; genus JAXLVB01. Next base: position 6,327 of record JBGAVQ010000167.1, on the reverse strand, counting down.
GCAGTTTTGGTGCTCGGCTCGATGAATCGTTTTATTATATTGCCGAAATCATAGACCGCTTCGACCTGATTGCCATTCAAGAAGTTAGAGAAGACTTGAAGCCACTGTTTAACCTCAAAGAAATTCTGGGAAGCCACTGGGACTTTTTTTACACCGACGTAACCGACGGCACGCAGGGCAACAAAGAACGCATGGTTTTTTTCTATGATAACCGCAAGGTACGCCCCAGTGGACTGGTGGGAGAGTTGGTGTTGCCGTCTATTAAAAGGAAAAACCCACAAACGGGTGAATTTGAGTTTATTCATCCCCGCCAACTATCCAGAACGCCCATGATTTGTGGCTTCAAAGCAGGCTGGACTGATTTTGTGATTTGTACCACGCACATTTATTATGGTGAAGCCAAGGCAAACGATGCTACTCGCATTGAAGAAATCAGAGAATTAGCGATGTCGTTGGCTGAAAAAATGAAAGACCAGAGTGAGTTTTCTTCAACCAAAAACTTGATTCTGATGGGTGATTTTAACATTTTCAAGACCACCGATGAAACCTTTAAAGCTATTACAGATGCAGGATTTGTGATTCCCGAAAAAATACGAAAGTCGCCATCTAATGTGAAGGGAGACAAGAACTTTGACCAGATTGCACTCAAAAATAGGGATAATAAGTTTGAGTTGATGTTGGATAAAAATGGAGAAGAAGAAGCGGGTGTTTTTAAGGTATTTGATGTGGTTTTTAAGGAAGAAGATGCCCTTATTTATGATGAATACCTGAATCACACCGACGAAAATGGACAACCTAAAAAGTATAATTACAACGCATGGAGAACCTACCAAATGTCTGATCACTTTCCGATGTGGCTTGAAATTCGGATTGACTTTTCGGATGAATACTTAACTCGAAAATTGAATCCTACACCGTAATACCTTAACGATAAGGATAGCAAATCCCTTCGCCCAATTGCATCACTCGGTGAGGTGTGGCATATTGTTTGGCGGCGGCCACAAAGTTGGCAGGGTCTTCGGTATTGAAGGAAAATAGGTCGTAGTGGTGCGGAATTACCAATTTTGCTCCAATTGTTTTGCCCAATTGGGCGGCTTCTTCGGCGTTGAGGTTGCCCGCCACCCTACGCTCAGGTTTGTTGCCATTGATGGGCAAAAAGGCTACATCCACCTCAAAGGGTTTTAGGGTTTCTACCATGCCGTCGTACCAAAGGCCGTGTTCGTCACGCTCAAGTTTGTTGTGCGCTGCTGGCACACCATGAAAAGTGAAATCGCCAACCTGTTTAGTGATTCCGTCATTCATTCCGACTGGGAAGTCGGAGTTACAGCCCAAGCGTTCGCACACGAATGTCCTGTTTGCTTCGGGGATAACCAATTGAATATCAGGGTTTTGTTTAAAAATAGGCAGTAGCGTTTCGGCATCTAAATGATCGGTGTGGTTGTGGCTGCTGGTCACTACATCAATCATAGTGAGCAGAGCAGGGTCAATTACCCGCTCGCTTACCCGCACATGAGGCTTATCAGTGTGGGCGTATTTGATAGTAAGCGAATCCGACAAATAAGGGTCAAACAAAAGGTGCTTACCTTGCCACTGAATCAAAAAGCCACTCTGTCCCAACCACCAAATACGAAAGCCTTCTGTTTGATTTACAGTGCGTTGGATGTCTGCAATGAGCTGATGGTCACTTTGTAGTGGTTTAATCATGTTATTATTTTATCAATTCCCACCGCCACACTTCACCTTCGTCGGGGTCGTCGTCAATACCTACACACTTAAAACCCAATTTTGACAAAACACTTGTTGAGGCACTTCCTTGTGGCAGGGTATGCGCTATAACCAATGATACTGTGGGGTCATTAAAGGCAAAGTCCACCAAGGCACGAGCGGCCTCCGTAGCAAGTCCCTTACCTCTATGACTGACTTTTATCTCATAACCAATCTCTACCATGCCTTCGGGCGAGGGCTTTCCTTTGTAACCACACGAGCCAATTAGCAGATTATCAGGCTTATAGATTATGAGTTTGCCACCCCAGACAATCAAGTCAGGGTTTTGCTTAACCATTTCGACAAACATCGGAAAAGCATCGGTATTTTCGGACCAGTTTTTAGGAACATTGACCCCCAGCACTTGGCTCAAAAAATTATTGCCTTGTAGCACAGCTTCCCAAATGTCGAGGTCGCAATCAATCAGTGATAAACGGGAGGTTTGAATCATAAATCAACAGAAAATAACTTACGGCTACTAAGTTAGGGGATAGATAGCAATAAAACACATGCTAAGCTACTTATCATTACTATTTTCCGTACTTTTGCACCCGAATTTTGGATGGCTATCCATCTATTTTGTACACGCTTTAACTTTTTAATTTTCATGCTATCGCTTGCCTCAAACTGCAATTTGGGGTAGAAATGGTATAGCGTCGCCGGCGCAAATTCATACACTTATGCTTTCAGTTTCTAATATTTCGCTCCGCTTTGGTAAACGGATTTTGTTCGACGAAGTAAACCTCAAATTTGCCTCTGGCAACGTATTTGGTCTCATTGGAGCCAACGGAGCAGGCAAATCTACCTTTGTCAAGATTTTGTCGGGTGAGTTGGAACCCACCACAGGCTCAATTACAATGGACCCGGGCGAGCGGATGTCGGTCTTGAACCAAAATCAGAATGCCTTTGACGAGCATACGGTGTTACAAACCGTGATGATGGGTCACGAGCGGCTGTATAGCATCATGATCGAAAAAGATGCCATCTATCTCAAAGAAGATTTTACCGAAGAAGACGGCAACCGTGCGGCTGAGTTAGAAGCCGAATTTGCCGAACTCAATGGCTGGGAGGCCGAGTCAGATGCGGCGTCGTTGCTGAGTGGGGTGGGTGTAAAAGAAGACCGCCACCAAATGCTCATGCAAGACCTCAACGCCGATGAAAAAGTGAAGGTGCTGTTGGCACAAGCCTTGTTTGGAAACCCTGACATTTTGCTTTTGGACGAACCAACCAACAACCTCGACATTGAGTCGGTGATGTGGCTCGAAGACTTCTTACAGAACTTCAAAAACACCGTTATCATTGTTTCACACGATAGGCACTTCTTAGATAACGTTTGTACCTACATTGCCGATTTGGACTATGGTAAGATTCAACTGTATGGTGGCAACTATACGTTCTGGTACGAGTCGAGTCAATTGGCTGCCAAGCAACGTTCAGATCAGAACAAGAAATCTGACGAAAAACGCAAAGAATTAGAGGAATTCATCCGTCGGTTTGCGGCCAACGTTGCCAAATCAAAACAGGCTACGGCTCGTCAAAAGATGTTGGAGAAGTTGAAGGTAGAAGACATCAAGCCGTCGTCTCGGCGGTATCCGTTTATTAGCTTTAAGCCCGATCGAGAAGTTGGAGACCAAATTCTGAACGTAGAGAACCTCAGCTATGCCCTCGAAGACGGCACGGTGTTGTTCAAAGACGTGAGTTTCAAGCTAAGTCGTAAAGACAAAGTGGCCATGTTGAGCCGTGATGCCCTGGCCATTACTGCCTTTTTTGATATTATCATGGGTGAGCGAAAAGCCACTTCGGGTACGTTTAATTGGGGTGTTACTATTACCAACAGCTATTTGCCCAACGACAATACCAAGTATTTTGCGGATGATAGCTTGAATTTGGTGGACTGGCTGCGGCAATATTCAACCGAAAAAGACGAAACCTTTATCCGTAGCTTTTTGGGGCGGATGTTGTTTTCGGGAGAGGAAGCCTTAAAAAAATGTACGGTGCTTTCGGGAGGGGAGAAACAACGCTGTTTGTTTAGCCGCATGATGTTGTCAGGTTCCAATGTCTTGATTTTTGACGAACCAACCAATCACCTTGACTTAGAGGCTATTACGGCACTAAACAATGGTATGAACGACTACCCCGAAGTAATGCTTTTTACCAGCCGTGACCACCAATTGATGCAAACCGTAGCCAATCGCATCATCGAAATTACTCCAAAAGGAATCATTGATAAACTCACTACCTTCGACGATTATATCACCGACGAACAAGTAAAAGCCCAGAAAATAGCACTTTATGCATAGTAAATTGTTAGCCAAACATCTTTAAATTTTTTGCTCAAGGAATCCACAGATTTACACCCGCAATGGCAATTGAGAAATTTCTGTGTAAATCTGTGATTTCTGTGAGAGAAAAATCAAACAGCGGCACTTAGGCTCTAAGCCAATGAGCTATCAGACACAAGTTGTTGATGGCTGGTTTCGTGTTGGAACCAGCCATTTCTTTCAAAAAGAAGCTTAGAAATTGATGGTTCTGAGCGAAACAAATCCTCAATAGCATTTACCACAATATCAGGGTCATGAGCAAGGGCAATCCATTCGTTCACGCTCAGTACGTCTAATTGATGTTTGAGCCTGTCTGAGGATTCTGAGGAGAAATCAATGTTGGGCCACATCAAATCAAAGGGTACATATACGCTCATACGGGCGAAGAAATACAGGTTAGAGTCGGCATCGTAACCCGCTACTAAATAACCTTTGAAGTAACCGCATACAAAAAGCATAGGGCTGTTCAAGAGGGTCGGAATGCCAATATAGTCAGGATAATATTGCCACAAATAGTATTGATACCACTTGGCCGAAAAACCAATTTTTGCTTCTACTAATGATTTTTGCAACTTGTTCAGCTGAGTTTGCACCTGTGTAGCCAAGGTAGGCTGCCAGGGTTTCTCAAACCTACACCAACGCTTACTAAGCCAATCGTAACGTTGATAATTGCCCAGCCGGAGCTTATAGTCAAAACTCGACGAACGATCCAGCACATAGCCTGGGTAATAATAACTTGCGCCAAATTCTTTGCCGAGTTCAACTTCGAGTATCATGGTGTAAAGGCCGAGGCTGTACTTGCCAAAATCTTGGTCAAATAAGCCCATAATGCTGGCGAGTCCTTTTTCGCCCACATCAAAAAAACTCACCGCCACCAAGCGTTCTTGGTAATAAATACACAGCTCGAAAGTATCGTAACTATTGACACCATCGGTTGAAAAATGCTGCCAAAGTTCTCGTACACTTGTGCCTTTGAAGCGGTTACGATGCTGCTCAAATAGGTATTGTTTGTCATCTGAGTAGAAATTGGCAGGGCGCACCTCATGCCTAAACAACTGAGCGTTTCGGCGTAGTATTTTGTTAAGGCGCTTCGGAAAAGTATGTGTTTTGAGCGGTAGGCGAATGTTGATGGTGGTGTACAACTCGCCATTCATCAGCAGCAATTGGGTACGAAACAACTGTTGTCCATTGCGAAACCACCCCCCAGCCAACCAGCGGTCTAACTGAGGAGACGAAATAGATAGAGGCCGAAAACACTCAAAAATAGAAGATTTTTTCACAAAACAGGGGGTCAGAGGCAGACAAATTTAGTCAAGGCTTTTTCGAGTATCAACAAGATTTAATATGAAAATTTGATTTTTTATGACGGAATAATAAAGGTATTGGTAGGGTGTAACCAAAATTCTTCTTACCGACGAGAGATGATTAGAGGGATGTCCGGTATAAGGATGCTGCTCCAACATTGCTATTTTTTTACTGAGTTCATCGGTAAAAGCATCGGCTACCTCAAAAGACCAGCCATCAAGAAGATAATTTACAATAGCAGTATAATCTTCTTGTGCTTCATCAGACCAGATTATTTCGTGTACCACTTAAAGAGTGTTTTTTCTACTTGTTCATGTGGCGTTCCTAATCCTTTTTCTGCTTGTTGAAGCGATATTTTTAGGCGTTCCAACTGCTTAGGGCTTAGGTCATCTAAAATATCTTTTTCGGCTGGTTCTACTTGTGGGGATACCCAATTATACAGCGTTTGCAAGTATTCAGCATCCTCGATGCTATCAATAAAGCGGTGAAAATCAGCACGAATGGCCTCTAATTCTGGTGCAATCATGGCGTAAATCAGTTTAACCGTTTAAATTTAAACGAAATTCTTGGTAATTTAGGTAACCACATCTTAAAATTATGAAGCCTTAGGCTGAAAAACGGTAAGAGAAGTTTATGACGATGTTTGAGTGGGGCAGGAGATTAGCTATTTTGAAACTAACGGATTGGTATGGCAAGTAAGTTGCTTTCGCATGGGTTGTTGGTCTGTGCGCCCCAGTGGACTAATACCAATAACGGGGCTTAACTATACTTTTCACTTCAATTCCATTACGGGCCAGAGCCGAGCGAAGGTGGGATTAGACATAGGCTTTTTGTTTGGCAAATGCCACAAGTTCTGTTAGTGATATTTTTCCCGTCACATAGTCCCTTATGATTTCAACGCCTTTTGGTGTCGGTTTAAAACCTTCATACATATTAC
>JBGAVQ010000166.1:0-12278 GCA_044228045.1 Spirosomataceae bacterium | reverse complement strand
GGGGGCGTATTTGAGGTTGAACATGTATTGAGTATTTGAAGATTTGAGTATTTGAAGATTTGATTTTTTTGGGTATTTGATAATCTGTTTATTTAATTTACATTAAACTTTTAATTCCTTAACTCTAATAAATGAAAACATACTACTTTGAAAAACTTGATGTCTGGCAAAAAGGGCGAACCTTAATTAAGGACATTTACCAAATTTCACAAGATTTTCCTCCTGATGAAAAATTTGGCATGACTTCCCAAATAAGACGAGCCGTTATTTCAATTAATAATAATGTTGCAGAAGGAGTAAGTCGACAAACTGGCAAAGAACAAGCTCGATTTACAGAGATTGCCTACGGCAGTTTGATGGAAGTACTCAATTTGCTCATCTTAGCTAATGATTTAACCTTCATTTCTAATAAAGAACTCGAAATGCAACGTCCAATTATTGAAGAAATAAGCAATAAACTCAATTCTCTCAGAGAAACTCAACTTAAGAGGATTTGAAAATTGAAGATTTGAGTATTCGAGTATTTGAAGATTCTAAAATTCAAATACTCATCTCTTCGCATTCTCATCTCTTCGCATTCTCAAATCTTCACATGCTCATATATTCAGAACACATTCATCGGCTCACCTCCTCAAATCCTCGAATCTTCAAATCCTCATCTTCTCAATATCTTCTTCCACAATTTATGCTGCTTCTCCACTTGGTCGAAAGCGTCGAATTCGTCTGTAAAAGCCGAACCTTCGTATTCTGAAGAAATGTAGCCTTTGTAGCCTCCTTTTTCAAACACCTCAAAAATTTTAGGGTAATCAATCGAAGGCTCGTCGCCGTTTTCGTCGAAACCATAGAATTTTCCATGCACATGCACCACATAAGGCATGATTTCTTGCCAGTTTTCGACAGGCTGACGACCATTCATACTAAATGCCATGTTCAAACGCCCGATTTGTGGCGGTGTAGCGCCCATCGGAACTAATGTTTTAGCCAACTCGCCAAACTTGGCTGGGGTTGGAATATCTCTATGCCAAATCTCTTTGGTAATGGCAATCATTTCGTCGGTTACGCCTACCGATTTGAAACTTGTAAGCAAGGCATCTGGAATTGCACGCATACAAGTACCCATGTCTGGCACAAAGCCTAAAACATGGGTTTGAGCTTTATCAAACATTTCAACCATTTTAATCACCGAAGGATGGTCAACGCTGTAAGGCGTATGCAGCTCTATGCCCATAATTACATTGGCTTTTTCGGCAAAAGGTATAAGCTTTTGATAGACTTCGGCAGGGGCGGTAGTCTGACACCTGAGAATAGGAAAACCCAAGGTTTGGGCTGCCAAAATCTGAGGTTTGATGTATTCTACCGTTTCATCAATACTCATCATGGCGTGTCTTTTTATCCCCACATCTATGTTTGCATCCAATGCTACGGGTTCAAATTCGTACTTATCAAGTAGGTGCTTTACCTCTTTGACGGTTTCGTTTGAAACGTAAGGGAAGCCTCTAAGGCTCTGAAAGCCAATTATTTCTAAGCCAGTACCCAAATCTCTTTTTCGAGTTTCGGCGATGACATCTTCTAAAGTATATTGTCCTGAGTTCCATTCGTAAGCGTAGGAAAAAAGGGAGGTTGCTAATTTCATATTCTTATTTTTTGAGTATTTGTATATTTGAGTACTTGAATATTTGAGTATTTGAATATTTGAGTTATTAATTTTCGAATACTCAAATATTCGTATTATTGACATACCAAATTTTTCTTTACCAAACTACTCGCCAATAAAGGCGTAGCTTGTGGCCCTACCAGTATGTAGGGAATGTGTAAGTCGTACTTAAATTCTACATTATATGTATTGCCTTTTTCTAAAGGGAGGTTTACTTCTATCGCTCCTCTATCCAGAATATACAACCATTCTTTGTCTAATTCAGGAAGCTGGTCATAGCTATATTCATTGCCATTTGCTTTGATTTTGAATTGACTTTTTTCGATTTCTTGCCCATTCAACTTGAGGCTAAAATCCATACATGAAAGCGGTAAAGCTCGATACCAATGTGATTGAAACTTTAGCTGAAAGCCGTTTTCGGTGGCTTCCAGAGCATCTTCTTTTAATATGTATTTGTCTAATGGACCCATTTTGATTTCGGATTTTTGATTTATTCGATTTCGGAATTTTAAAAATTAGAACACGGATTACACTGATGCAAGCACCACAGATTTACACAGATTTTTAATCTTTTTAAATCTGTGTTTCCAAAAGAATCTGTGTCATCCGTGTCCCAATAATTTTATTTATAAATTGCATTTAGCTCACTATCAATATAATATCTTGAAAGTGCCATCGATGCCAGTAGGTCGGGAGTTCCGTCTGTTTCGACCGTAACCCAACCTTTGAACTGGTGTTTTTTTAGTAATTGATACAAACCTTTGAAATCAAGTACGCCTTCACCTAGTTCCCAAAACCAGCGTGTACCATCGTCCACAATTTCAATGTCCTGGCTATATCTAATTTCGTCGGGTAAACGAGGCGTTGCTGTATCTTTCAAATGGAAAGTACAAATACGGTCGTGGTAGGTATCATAAAACTCTAAAATATCTTCACCTATCAAAGCCACTTGTGCCGTGTCGAGGCAGTAATGTACATAGCGTGGGTCGGTAAGTTCGAGGTATTCACGATGGTTTTCTTTATTGATTGCCAAGAAAAACTCGTTGTGAATACCAATTTGAACACCTTTGTCGGTAGCATATTTGCCTACTTCTGTAATAATTTCGGCAGAGGCTTTGAGTTGCTCACGGCTTAAAGGTCCTAATCCATAATAGTTGTTAATCGGAGCTGAATTTAATTGCGTTCCGCCAAACTCTACCAGTAAATCTATGGCCTGTTTGCTTTCTTCAAAAGTTTGTTTGTGATGCGTTCGGTCGTGTGGTTTGTCTATCAAATGAAACATGCCACTCACTTCTATCCCTCGTTCGGCAGCAAATTCTTTAAAGGCTTTTGGTGAACCAAAAAGCGGTAACATTTCAGGAAAATCCCAGGGAGCTAACTCGATGCCAGTGAATCCCAAGGCTTTTTGATAGCGAAGAATTCTGTCCCAATCGGTGTAATAAGCCGAGTTGGTTTTGTCTTCGTAGTAAAATTCACGGAAGTTATCAATTTGCTTATATGGAATATTCTTCCAGTGATTCATGTGAGAATATTTGATATTGTTCATTTTACTGATGATATGAGTAGTTGAGGATATGAAGATTTGAGTAATTGAGGATTTGATTAATATCTTCATATCCTCGAATCTTCGACTCTTCAATATTTTTCTTTTACCACGTTATTTAAAAAATTTCTGCTTCTCAACAAAGCTCGCATGGGTTCACGGGTTTGACGGTTGCTTACAATCGCCCAGCCATCGTAGTTGATATTTTGAAGCGTTTGGTAAAACTCCTTCAAATTGACATTTCCCAGACCTACATCTTTAAAAACCTGTGTTGCTTTATGCTGTGGATATTCGGGTAATGGTGTTTTCCATGTACTATTGTCATCAATAAAAGCCGTATCAGTCAGATATACACTCCCAACTTTAGTTCCCAAATTTTTCAAGGCTTCTGAAGGTTCTTGACCAGCAATACTGAGGTTGGCAGCATCTACATTCAGCAAAATGGAATCATCCAACTGAGCTAAAATAGCCTGGAAATCATGGTTGCGAAATATACTCCAATACTCATTTCTAAGCGAGAGTTTGATGCCAGATTCTTGAGCAACTTTAGCAAATCCATTGATTAACTGAATAGTACGATTGATAAATACACTTTCCCAATCTGGATTTTTACCATGATAATGGGCTACCAAACCGAATGGAGGCGTTGGCGTAACGTTGATGTAGTCGCAACCTAACTCTGCCGCATAACGAATCGCCTCTCCTCCGAAGTAGCCCGATGCACCAAAGTAAAAGTCAAGATTTTCGTTACGCATAAAAATGCTTGGGTTAAAATGAATCCCCACCACTTTTTCTATGCCATTTGCTTGCAAATGATTCACAAACTTGGCTACCTTTTCAAATTTTACTTCTACACAATACTTGGTAAAAGGCACACCCGAACCTCCCCTAAATATCCAAAATGGGTCGAAAGGAATTTCTACGGCACCGAATCCTGCTGCTGAAATCATGGGATAGAGTTCGTCCCAATAATATTTGCTTTCGTATCGGTTTCGATTGGGTTCTTGGTGGTGAACATTCACCATATCGAGGCTTATTCCTATTTTCATTTTCTTTATGTATTTTGTATTTGAGGAGTTGAGTATTCGAGGAGTTGAAGCGTTAAAAATTTTCAATACTTCATATTTTCACATACTCATACCTTCAAATACTCATATTTTCACATACCCATATCTTCAAATCCTCCATTTTAATAAAAATTACCATCGTGACTCTGATACGGTTTGGGCGGCTCTGGCACTAAGGTTTGAATTGTATCTGGACGATAAGGCCAATATGGGTTTTTGACAGGTTGCTCGGCTGGTGGCATAAAAACAGGCTTGCCATCATCTCCGAAATACATCAAATCAAGGTCAAATGCTAAGGTGTTTTTTTCGGCAAAACTTATCCAGTTTTCTTCAAATGGGGCTCTACTTAGTTCAAAACATCTAAATTTCCAGATTTTCCACTCACCATCTTGTTTCAAAAAATCAACAGCGTATTTACACCAAACCCAATGAGCCCAAACTTTTTTACCCTGAACTTCATTAGGCGAGAACATAAAATCGGGCATTTTAGTAGCCTCCTCGTGTGTAGTGAGTCCAGATTCACAACCTGTCATAATCCAAACCCCTTTGGCAGTTTCTCCATCGCCTGCTACTTCAATTACGGGCGTGGTTGTATAATGCAAAAGCAATTTTCCGACTGGCGTTGGTCGCCCCTGATGGTAGCGAATGACGCTCTCATAAGTTGTATAAATCCCTGCATTAGTATATTGAGCATGAATACCCTCTGTGCCTTCTTTTACCCACATCGGAATGATGCTTTCATCTTGAAAAGCATTGTGGTAATACATATATCGGCTAAATAAATTCTCAATTTCGCCACGGTCGTTTGCGCGGTTAGCTATTTTGCGTAATGCAGTTATTTCTTGGCGTAACGCCTCCAATTGTTGTTCTACACCCATGGTTTTACTTCTGATCAAAGCATGATTGTTTTGGGTACTGCATGACGAATAGCTGGAAAAGGAAGGTAGCCTATTCGTATATTCATTTTTAGGCCGATGGTATGTTCTCCTGGCTCGAAACCACCTTTTTTTCTTACGGCAAGAATAGCATCATCTGCCATTTCCCAGCGTTCATCTACTTCATTTTCACGCTGTTGGAAATCAAAGGTTTTTCCGTTGACGGTGATCAATACATCTTCTTGCGGTAATGTTTCACCATCTACCGATACTTCAATTTCTTCGAGCATCGAAAGTGATACGCCACGATAATAAGGCAGCCTTGCTCCTATTTCAAAACCTGCCTCTGTCTTTTTGGCCTTTTCAGGCACTATCATATATTTTTCGTACATAAGCCCCTAAATCCCCGAAGGGGACTTTTAAAACGGTTTGTAAATTATTTTAAATACTTCAATTAGCCCACTAACAAGTCCCCCATCGGGGCGGCAGCCGTTGCTGGATTTAGGGGGCTGTGTTTATATACCTTTCCAACATTACCTGATGTCTTCTCACTTGCTCCACACTATCCACCTCGTAGATGTCTTGAATATGGCGATTACCTTCGTATTCGGTGGCAATGTAGCCTTCGTAGCCTCCTTTTTTCAAAACGTCAATTACTTCTTTGTAAGGAATACTATACTCTGTATAATCTTCCAACATCTCTAAGCATTTGCCGTGAATGTGTATGATTCTGTCCATATGCGGCACTAAACTGATAGGATTGACGTAGGTATTGTGGCGGGAAAGTTCGGCAACGGCCATGTCTATACGCTTATTACTCATTCTCGATACTTCGTAGATAGTGTACTCGGCCATGACGCCTTTTTCGTGCTGTGCGCAAACAAATTCGGCAATTTTCGGGTCGGCTCCCTGACGAATCAGGCGGTCAACCTGTACCCGAGGCAACCGCTTCGTAAAGCCCCCCATATCAGGGATAAAACCAAAGTGCTTTGTTCCAGTTTTTTCCATTACTTCCCAGTGGCGAGCCATCCATGCACTGTTGATGTGCCAAGGGGCATGTACTTCGATTCCCAACTTGATGTCGTGGTCTTCGGCAAAAGGAATCACCTTTTCGATGATTTCTGGAGTGGTGTTCACGATTACCCGAATCACTTTAAAACCCAGACGATGTGCAAAACGAATATCTTGTTTGAAAGACGCTACGGCTTCGTCGTCTGACCAATAATGTCCTTTTTTCTTGTTGTAATCCAAAAACATATCATGGGCAACAGGCGTAACTTTGTACTTATCCATCCACCCAAACCATTGATCTACAAAGGCATCCGAAGGAAGTTTTGGGCAACCTGGCACACTTTGCTCACCTACCATTTCTATTCCAGTTGCCCCCGTAGCCGCTGCCGCAGCGATGCAATCTTCAAGACTCATTTTTCTTAGGAAATACTCTTCCTGATAACTATAGAGGCTTACCGCTCGTTTGATTTGATTACCCATTTTTAATAGTGATTATTTACTGAAGTAGAAAGGCTTACTCTCTATCGAAAATGAAATTTAGAATGACCATAACAATACATACAATACCAAAGATGACAAAGGCTTTTAGGATATCGCCTGATAAATTTCTTACGAAACCAACGATAAAAGGCGAGGTGGAAAGCCCCAAAAAGAATCCACTACTCCATACCCCCATGCCACGTCCTCGATATTCAACTGGAACAGACCGAAGCCCATAGGCTATCAAAACAGGAATTGCCATTCCACAGCCAGTTTGCTGGATAATCGCACTCATTTTAGCCATGCCCAGACTTGTAGAAAGCCCTACACCGATTAGTCCAATACCAATGAGTGTAAACATGATACCGAATTGTATTTTATTACTTTTCGTACCCAATAGTTTGAACATTACCGCTCCGAGTGGTAGCATTAAACTTGCCACTGCCGTGATACTTCCCACTTCTTTGGGGTCGCTGATGCCTATTTGGTCTAATGCCATCGAAAAATGTAGCGTATAGACATAGTACAATACTGATGCAATGAAAGTGGTGAAAAAGACTTTGATTAAAGATTTTTTTGAAAACGGAAGTGAGCCATTTTGAATATGGGCCACCGAAGCTGCTTTCACTTCTGGTTCAAAAATAAAGAAAAAAGCTCCGATGGGAATAATCAGCGTGATGGCATATAACAAAAACGGATACTGCCAGCCAATTGAGGCAAGTTGCCCGCTACCATTGATGATAAAAAAACCAAAAGCAGGTCCAATAATACTCTGAATCATCAACCATGTATTTCGGCGGCTTTGTTCAAAATAATCTCCTAATAAAATATTAGCAATGGTAAGAATGAAGGCTTCTCCAACACCTAAAATCAGGCGACCAGCAATCAAAGCACTGAAACTTTCAACAAAAAATGGCAAAACCCCACCGATTCCGTAAAGAATTGAAAAGATAATCAACAATTTTCTACGACCAATTTTATCTGCTAAAAAACCTGCATAAGGCGAAAACAACGCCACGCACAAACCTGGAGCCGAAATAACGAAAGGTGCAAGCGTTTCTATGAAAGGCACATCTTTAAAATGATTTCGCAAGGTTGGCACTACGGGCATGAGCGTAATAACGGCCATCATGGGCAAAATACTCACCAAGACAATGATGATTCCTTGCGGTATTCCAGCGGTACGGGTTTGGGTGCTTGGCATTGGTTTTATCTATTAAAGTTGTTTTTTTGGGGGGGAGAGGCCTTCGCCTCTCCCTTAAATTTTATAAACGGAAATTCAATTGAGCACCAATCAAGCGGGGCGAACCAAAGATCCAGTTATAGATATTGATAGTACCACCATTGAATGACGAGTAAGTGATGATGCGATTGTCTTCTAAATTTTGGGCAAACACCCCTACATCAAACTTCCCTCCTTTTGCCGTATAAGTTATATTTACGTCGGTTTTGGTATAGGCTTTTTGTCTGTCCATGGCGTAGTTGAAAGCAGTGGTATAATACTCCGATTTGAATAGTGTCTGAATACCCGCATTTAAAACCCCTTTACCTACCTTAAAATCATGGTTATAGCCCGCAGTGAGCGTTACTTTGGGTGCCATTGGAGCTACTTTTCCTTTCAAATCTACTTCTTTTACATTACCATTTACTACATTCGCAACCGTTTTTAATTCCTTGTATTTAGCGTCCAAAAGATTGATTGAAAACCTGAATCTATCAACTTTGGTTGCGGCATATTCGCCATCAATTTCTAAACCATTAACCGAACTCACCCCTGCATTTTGAATAGCCCCCCCAATGGCCGTCGAAATAAAAATAGTTACCTGCTGGTCTTTGTAATCATAGTGGAAAGCAGAAGCATTCAAACGTAGTTTATTATTGGCAAACTTGTTTTTAGTTCCTATTTCATAAGCGGTCAGGTATTCAGGATTGTACTGACCTAAATTATCAAATCCCCCTGCTTTATAACCCGTACTTACCTTCGCAAACATCATTTTATTGGCATCTACTTTGTACTCAAGTCCTACCAGCCAAGTGGTTCTATTCCAGCCTCCTTCGGTCGGAATCCCCTCAAAAGGCTTCATGCCAGCTTGGGTAGCCGAAGTAGGCACATTGGGATAGAAAAATCGAATGATGGTAGGGGGGCCAAACGGTGCCGACGCTAAGTTGCCACCACCAAGAATCTTTTTATCCGCTGTGTTTCTCAAGCCAAGAGTTAAGCCCAACTTTTCGTTAATGTTATAGGTAGCCTGACCAAAAACAGCAGAAGTTTTGGAATTAACATCTCTGATAAAATAGTTGAGAAACGGAATCTGGCCGCCAAAAGCACCCGCCGCTGACGGCAAAAACAAACCACGTCCTGTTAGTTGGTCTTCATTACCATAAAAACCACCTACCTGCCAACTCAATTTTTCAGATTCGCCATTCAATCGTAGCTCATGGCTTTGGGTATTTATTGAAATATCATTATAAAAACTAAACGTTTCGGGTACAAAACCGTTGAGTGGTTGATACCCATCCATACCAACTTTGCGAACACCACCTGTGTATGTCAACGTTGTCCCCCCAAAATCATACGAAATTTTACCTCTCAAAGCCGATTGGTCTATTTTCATAAACCCTGCCGTAGCTACAGGAAAATCATTGGGCAACGTAGTAGTCCACGTAAGCGGTTCTTTATCTTTCAATTCAGTGATAGTACCCATGTTTACACCATACTGCGACGGTGCTTGCTGGTCTGTTTTGCTGATTTCGCCTGCCACATAGACCGATAAAGCCTTGGTAGGATTCAGGCTTAACCCTAAACGAGTCGCCCACATGTTTCCGTTATCAATTCGCCCTGCTGGACCACCATCACGGTAGCCATCGTGTTTCGACAAAATCCCTGCGGCACGAACAGCAAGAAATTTCCCCAACGGCAGGTTTACCATGCCATTCAATTTCAACGAGTTATAGTTACCATAACTTGCCCCTACCTCAACTTCCCGAGCCTGTGTCGGTTTTTTGGCAATGATATTGACTGCTCCTGCCGTAGCATTACGTCCGTAGAGTGTTCCTTGTGGACCTTTTAAAACTTCGACCCTGTCAAGGTCAAACATGGCAGCGTTTAGGGCAACGGGTCTGTTCAAATACTCTCCATCAATCCCGACTGTAACCGCTTGGTCTGAAAGTTCGGCTGCACCTTGATTACTCCCTACGCCACGAACATTAATCTGATTAAAAATCGTATTGGTAATAATATTAAGACTCGGGGCCAGTGCTTGGAGTTGCAACAGGTCGGTTATTCCTTGTTTTTGAATATTTTTTCCCGTTACCAAATCCAAAGTAATAGGCACTCTTTGGGCTGATACTGAGCGATTTTCTGCCGTTACGACTACTTCTTCGAGGCTTTCAGAAGCTTCTTTTAGCGTAACATTGATAGAAGTTTGGTCTCCAACAGGCACTTCTTGCAGTTCATAGCCTAAAAATGAGAAAATGAGGGTTTGGCTTTTACGAGCCTCTAAGCTGAATTGGCCATTTTTGTCGGTAGTCGTTCCTTTGGTTGTTCCTTTCACTACAATGTTAACTCCTGGGAGCGTTTCTCCATTGGAAGATGTCACTTTCCCAGAAATTGTTTGGGCGATAATATGCATCGTTGGACAACCTAAAAATAAAAACAATAGCAAGATTTGATGCCAATTGAATTGGCAGAGAATAGGTTTTTTCATACTTTTGACAGGTTTAAATTTTACACAGACTTTCTGCCAAACTTGTCAGGGAGTGAACCAAAACCGTCTCTATTCGCAGTAGAGGCGGTTTTTTTATGAATGTTAACCCATTGACTTATTTGATGAATTTCTTGTACAAAAGTACAAAGCTGAAGATTCCAAGTTTATATCAAGATTATGCTATTAACTATCGTTATCAATCCATTTTACAAAAAAAGACGTTGTCAATGCCCAAAACACTGACAACGTCTAAGATATTTAATATAGCAAAAAAAATTCGGGCTACTTTCTTACGCTCCTAATGTGTTCCGTTACCCCAAGCATAGTATCAATATAAATCTCTTTTTCGTTTTCTTTTAAATAACGAAGCAGGGCACGATGCGCTGGTAATGACACATTCAATGAGTGTTCCCCACCTACGCCATGAAACAGAAAAACGAGCAATTTCCCCTCACTTTGGGCTTTTTTGACGAGGTTGATGAGTTGTTCGCCCGTTTCGCCATTTATCATGTAGGAGTCAAAATCGTAGGGATTGATTTCTTCCACTTTCTGCATACGGGAACGCACCGCTCGGGCGCCCGCAAGGTCGTTTTTGAGGTCGTTCATAAACTCCACCCCTCCTACTTTGGTGTCGCCGCAGGTAAAGGCAAATGTTCGTTGTTTTTTTCCATCCACCGATTCAAGCAAGGTATTGGTTAGGCGAATTTCGTCGGTGATGCGTTTGAGGGTGTATTTGCTGAGGTCGTTTTCGGGATTTACCCAACTCCGCCCTGGCAAGGAAGCATCGCAAGGGTGAAAAAGGGTGTGATTGCCCAGTTCGTGACCACGCTCGGCGGCTCGTTTCCATTCGTTCATGCGATTTTTGAAGCCTGGGAAAGACCCTGCAATGTAAAATGTTCCTTTCAGATTGAGCGAGTCGAGCAGCGTGATAGCGTGGTCGAGGTGCACGTTGAGGGCATCGTCGTAGGTGAGTACTACGGCACATTTTTTACCTTTCCAAGGCTTGGTTTCATCTAAGTTTTCGCCGTCAGTTCGGAAAGGAGAAGCGGGCAAACCCTCAGCGTTGATGAGATTGGGATTAATGGGATTGTCTGCCCAAGCATATCTTACGTATTTCGGATTTTTTACTTCGTTTGACGAAACAATGATTTTATTATCCTCAATTTTGGCATTTGCCCACACAAATTTTTTATCGAAACCTGCCACTGAAAAATCACTTAATTTCTCTCCGTCGTTGGTCGAAAGTCCTTTACCGATGTGGGTAAATTCGAGGATAATTCTATCGTTTTCAATGATTTGTTGTTTAAATAGAGGCCCAGATGATTCTATTTTTTCGCCATAAATCAGGTTAGAAGCTGCTATTGCCAGTCTATCGCCTACACTTTTTTTGTTATCGGGGTGAATGTCATTCCATTCCCCTAAATCAATGGCCACGGCCAAAGCCGTATTGGTTGATTTTTGTGCAGCTTGTAGTTGAGCCTCACGCAGTTTTGCCCAATCGCTTTCAGAGGGTAAGTAGTTGTAATCCATGAAATTAGGCAATTGCACAAACAAAAATGGCAAGTTTGGATTCCTGAAATTCTGCCTTAAATTATTGATTTGAGCCACTTGCAAAGCTTCATATTCGGCTGGTCTGCTTGCATTTGACTCGCCCTGATACCACAATACTCCTTTAATAGTAAGGTTTTCAGCAGGGGCTACCATTGCATTATACAAAGCCGTTGGTTGGTTCTGCGCTACAATGCCACCACCAAAACCAACATTTCGAGGACGATAAACTTCCCCTACTTTGTAGTCCCAAGTGCCTTTTAGGTCGAGTGTTTGGCCATTTGCCTCAATCATGTAAGGTTTATCAGGAACAAAACCACCTTTGCCAGCCGTATTGCTTACCTTGATGACAAATAAATTTTTACCTTCTTTCAAAATCCCCTGCTGTAAGTT
>JBGAVQ010000165.1:0-12255 GCA_044228045.1 Spirosomataceae bacterium | reverse complement strand
TCTGTTCATCGTCAGTTTCTACAAAGGCAAACAACTCGGCATAGTGGGTAAACCACGCCTCTGGAATAACCGCCACTTCACCATTGGGAAGCGTGAACTCTCGTTTTTTTCTAAGAATAAGGTCTTTCAGCCGAAGAAAAGGCATTTCGTACTCGCCAAAGCGTACAATGGCATAAATATCGAACCAGTCGTTACCTTCGTGGATAGACAATTCAAGAGATGAATAACCCAAAAAGTATCGTTTTTGGTCGGCTTCGGTTTGTTGTTGGCTAATGCGAAACCCTGCTTTTTGCAACTGATGGTAATGCTGATGAAGCCAATCAAAGGCTGTTGCTTTTTCTAAGGCAGCTCGACCATTGGGTAGGTCTAATCCCCATTCTTTCAAGAGGCGAACTTTTTCTTTTTCTTTGGCTAAGTCTCGGCGCACTTTATGGAAAACAAAGTCATCACCTTGTTTTTCCATACTTACGTTGGCTGGTGCCGAAAAACTATCAAACCTAAAAGTATAATCGCCGTATGCAAAAGAAAGATTAAAAACCACTTTCCTGTCGCTTGTTTCTACTTGATTTTCGGGACTTGTATCAAATAACGAAGAGCTACTCATAGCCATTTGCTGGGTTTCGGCAATACTCAACAAAGGCAAACACGGATAGGCTTCTGATTTTATTTCAAAGCCTTTGGCAAAAACGTCAAACTGCGTAATGATAGAGCTTACAAACTTTTTATAGTAGTCTTCCTCTATGTTTTTGGGGATTACAATAAACTTTTTGTTTAAGAAAGGGCGCAATTTTTTGCCATCCACATCTTTATCAAAATGATATAACTTGTTACTACAAACAAGCCAAGCGGGGTCATCACTCACAATGAACGCTTGCTTATACTGAAACTCCACTTTTTGACCTTGGTATCGAATCGTCGGAAAATAATGGGTGTTGTCAACATTACGCATGAAATGAAACAGCACTGTGGCTTTTTCGGGTAACACTTCTATTTCTTGCCACCTGGGGTTACCGTCGTTGCCCATAATAAAAAGTTGCTTACTGTGCAGCAACGGCATGAGCCTTGCCTTAATGGTGTCGAGGTATCCAGCAATGGCTTCTTGCAAGAGTTTGTCGCCTTTTTGAGCATCATAGATTCGCAAAAAGAAATCAAGTGGCTTGAGTTTTTTGGGATTAAATTTTTTCAACACCACGTCTTGTTGTATGGCATCAATCAGCTTGATGAGTTGTAGGTCTGCCTCATCTAAGCCATGAATAAACTCCCCACAATTTGTAGCTGAAACCGTTTGATACAAATACGAAAGTTCTCCTTTGGGTGTGAGTTGCACCACAAAGGCTTCAAGCAAATACCCCAAGTATTCGTGGTTTAATATCGAATAGATGATTCGGAATGGTTCGTTGGCGGCTACTTTCATGAATAACTACAACAAGGATTTAATGACAACAACAACTCATTGCAATATCATCTCAAGAGTTTAATAAGGGATGATAATTTTTGCGTTACAAGCTGATAATCAGATGTTTGAATAAGTATTTTATTTTTGGCTGAGGTAAACAAACACCTGTTTAAAACAAACAAGCAATACTATTTTTTAGCTTTACTCCAAAATGAAATAATTTGTAATTTGTGGTGTAGAATTGTCATTAGCAAATGATTGGCAGGAAATATTTTGAGATGAACTGCCAACGAAGAAAATATGGCTATGGTTGGCAATAAAAAAAGGCGAGAAATTTCTCGCCTCCATTCATCATAGATTACTGTAAGGAAAAGTCAAAATTGACCTACCAACTGCCTGATAGATACGCTATTATGATTTACTTAGTAGATGCGTTGTCAAGATTGTTTATCACAAAACTAATTGGGATATACAACGATACAAAGATTGCTGATTAACGCACAAAACACCACTACGTTATTATTAAAAAATAGTGCTACATTATTATTTTTTAAGATATATTTGTTCTGATAAGATAAATACAGCATGAAAATAGCTTACGAAAAAATTAGCCCCGACGAAGGTAGTTCGTTCAGGGTGATGCACTTGAAAGCTGAAACGGACCGTTATTTTTGGCATTATCATCCCGAATACGAAATTGTTTGTGTGCGAGGAGGCACGGGTCAGCGCCATGTGGGCAATCACCTAAGTCAGTACGACAACGGCGATTTGGTATTTATTGGCCCTGAGTTACCTCATGCGGGTTTTGGGCATCATGCCATTGGCGAGCATGAAGAAATAGTGGTACAACTGCAAGAGCATTTTTTGAGCGAATCACTACTGCAAAGCCCTGAGTTTTCGGAAATCCGCCGTTTGTTTGAACGCTCTCGTCAAGGGGTATTGTTTCATGGAGCTATCAAAAAGCGAGTAACCGATCGCCTGCGTCGTTTGTTACGGCTTTCGCATTTTGACCGCCTGATGGAGCTGCTTCGCATTTTCCAACTTTTGGCTACTACCGACGAATATTCGATGTTGAACACCGAAGACACCCGGTTTGAGTTAAGTAGCAAAGACGAAGTACGGATTAACCGTATTTTTGAATATGTAGAAAAAAACTATCAGAAACCCATTGATATTGATGAAGTTGCCACAGAGGTGGCACATCTGACAGTACCAGCATTTTGTAATTATTTCAAAAAAAACATGCGGATTACCTTCACCGAGTTTGTGAATCAGTATCGGGTAAGCCAAGCCTGTAAGCTATTAGCCGAAAATCGAAGCATTTCAGAAGTGTGTTTTGAGAGTGGCTTCAACAACATCTCGCATTTTAACAAAACTTTCAAAGCCCTCAAGCATAAAAATCCTTCGGAATTCCGGAAAGAATTGGCACATAAATACTGAGTTGTGTCAGTCTTCATAAATCCCAGCGGCTGTTTGCTCTACCAAGGCAGCGGGCATTAGCCACGCCAAAAACTTACCAAGTTTGTTCACGAGTCCTGGCACTACTTCAGTTTTTTTTGCAAACATGGCATTTATAGAAATGTTTGCCACTGCTTCGGAGGTCATTGTAACCTTTTCGGCGGCTTTTCTGGCTTTTTTGCCAATATTGGCTCGGTCGTTAAAATCAGTTGTTGTTGAGCCAGGGCTTACTACTGTTACCGAAACGCTGCTTTTACGTAATTCGTAGCGCAAGGCCCTCGAAAAGTTTAACACAAACACCTTGGTAGCGGCATATACACTCATGAGTGGCAGTGCTTGATAGGCTGTTGAACTGGCAATGTTTAGGATGTACGCCTTGGGTTGGCTTTTGAGCATAGGCAAAAACACCTGACACAGATTTACCACAGTCAGCATATTGAGGCGCATCATGTCGTTATTGTCTTCAAGCGAATTACCTTCAAACGGCCCGCTGAGGCCATAACCTGCATTATTGATGAGCATATTCACCTGATAACCTTTTTGCTTGCACCACGCCAACACGTGTTCGGCAGCCTGTGTTTCAGAAAGACTTATGGCCAAATAATCGGTTTTCACGCTGTAGGTTTCTGCCAATTGCTTGGCTAATAGCTGCAAGGCCGCTTCTGAACGGGCAACCAATAGTACGTTTGTTTTGCGTTTGGCAAGTTCGGTAGCCAGTGCTTTGCCTATTCCTTTGCTGGCACCAGTAATAAGAGCGTATGTCACGGTTATCAATATTTACAGATTTGTCACCCAATCTTGCGCTGACGAAGGGAATGACAACACAGTTTATAATTCATTAGTTAGAAATACCAATCAAAAACCCCAACGCTACCGTCGGGGTTTTTGATTGTTGTATTAGTCAAAAATCTCTTGTCTCAACCTTAGTTCTGCACTTTGCTTGCAAAACGATGATAGAAAGGCGTTTTACTATTTTCGTCTTTGGGTTTGTATTTACCTGTTACAATGGGCACATACATTACCCGGCGGCGGCTTTCTTCACCAAACACAGGCGACTGTTGCACTCGATGCCACAAACGACCATCGTGTACGGTCAAGTCACCGGCTTCGATATCGAAACCAACTTCTTTGGGGTCGGGATTGTGATCAATAAATTGTTTTTTCTTGAATAACATTTTCAACACGCCTTGCGTATGCGTACCTGGAAGCACCCTTAAACCGCCATTGGTTTTGGGACAGTCGTCTAAGTGAACGCCAACATTGAGCATTGGCATTATTTTTTGGCCCAAAAATAAATCACGGGGGCTGTCGGTATGCCACCCCATTTGCGAAAACTTACTTTGTGGTGTATGGATGTAGCTATTCACAACCAATCCATCCTTTTCGGTTTCGCCAAGACGGCCTTCATAGGGGTGCAAAAACTCCACCAATGCTTGAAGGCGTGGGTCTTGCAAAAACTCATGCAACACATCGCTGTATTGATTAGTGAAGGCAAAACGCTGAATCATTTTGTTGCCGTTTTCATCTTGACCGAATTTTAACGGAACGCCATTAATTTTTTCAATTTCTTGTTCAAGCCATTGATTTTCAATGCGTTTGATTTCAGAAATGAATAAGTTTACAATATCACTGGGAATGAACTTTTTGAAATGAATGACCCCGTGTTTGCGAAAAAATGCCTTTTGTTCATCGGTTAGTTTTTCGCCAAGGGTAAAAACGGGATAGGGGAAGTCTTTCATGATGTCGCTTGTGGTAACTTGAATTTTTTGATAAACTTCATTGACAATCACTTGATTATCAATCTTTTAGTCAAGGATTTTTTGTAATATTCAAAGTTTGCTCATTTACCAAACAGACTTGCAAAATAAAGAAATCTTCTTCAAAAAAACAGTATTTTTTTTGAAAATATGCACAGAAAGTTGAGGATTTGTAAACGATTTTGCTTCTTTACTTTGATAACCATACGGTAATTGTTTGATTATCAGCATACTGGCAATCTTTAGGCTGTTTTTAGTAGAACTAAAAAGCGATTAGTTTAGACATTGAGTTAGAAAGTTAATATAAACTTGATATTATACAAAATAATCAGGCTTTTTTCATGTTTATTTTTTGAATAATATTGTACAAATATCTCATAATGAGCTTTTTGTATTTGGTTAAGCTGATAAAATAAAATCAAACAGTTAACTTACAACACATAATAAGATGTTGTTTTACTGACCAATTTTGAGAACAGACATTGATATTTCCAAGTAATATGGTTTACTGATTTGCCTCTATGTTTTTCTGGAAATCAGTCATTTGGCTAATTTTGTTTCACTATTAAATTATAAACTGATTACTGTGAAGTACTTAAGCATCTGTAGATTGAAGATTGGGTGTTTTTTGTGGAACAGGTACAAAGTTTTTTGCCAGGCGATAGGCTAAATAAGTGCCAAAAGGTGCAAACAATATATCAATAGTATAATGCACGTGCTGGATTGCCAACAAGCAGCCCAGTATCACCACCCCCACGAGCGATAACCACTTATCTGACTTTTTTTCGAGTGCTAAATAAAACAAGAATAATGTAGAAGTATGTCCTGAAAAGAACAAATCTTTGGTTGCAAACTTAACATCACCATAAAAAACATTGCTTAGCGGATCTATTAATGGTATTAACCCAATGGGTGGGTTGAGCGGAATAAACCAAATAGTAATTAAGCGAAAAAAAGTAACAAAAGCATAACCCCAAACGACGTGTACCATTAGGGTTGGTTTAGAAACAGCTCTAATAATTGTAAGAAGTCCACTACCCCAAATTATTAAAAAAATAGGAATAGATACGTCTTGAGCTGGTAGTTGTTCCAACAGCCAGTCATTCAGTAAGATACCCTCACGGTATTCGATATGTGGGTAATAAAAAGGCAAAAAACACAGCAGAGCAATCACCAACGACCAACCCACCAATAGCTGGCGACGAAAACGTGGGCATTGCCAATCTGTTTGCCATGCTTTTTGCGTATGTTCAAAAAAAGAAGTTTGCATCTAATGTCTGCTACACGACAATCCAAACGGCACTACTAAGTTACCTTTGTCGAAAAGAACCACAAACTTACAACATCTTTTATGTGTTATATAATAGTAAGCGTGAAAACACATGCAGTCAAGAAATTAATCATTTACAAATCAATTAGTTACGTTTTTAAATTTAATTTTGACTTATTTAATATGAAACCGTTAATCCAACAATTTGTGATGGGCTTTTGGGTACTGAATGCTTTTGTTTCGTGCGCCTCGCCTGCCCAAGACCAACAAACTAAAACCATGACTGACCAAAAATTGCCACAGAAAGGACTCGAAGTCGCCACGTTTGGGGCGGGGTGCTTTTGGTGTACCGAAGCCGTGTTTCAGCGAGTAAACGGCGTAGTGAAAATTGCATCGGGCTATTCTGGTGGATCGGTAAAGAACCCCACCTACAAAGAAGTATGCAACGGCACTACTGGACACGCCGAAGTAACCCAGATTACCTACGACCCCAAGAAAGTATCGTTTGCTGAACTTCTCGAAGTATTCTGGAAAACCCATGACCCCACCACACTCAATCGCCAGGGGGCCGATGCTGGTACGCAGTATCGCTCGGCGGTGTTTTATCATAATGATGAGCAAAAACGCCTTGCCGAAGAATACAAGAAAAAGTTAGATGAATCGGGAGCTTTTGGCAAGCCAATTGTAACTGAAATTACGGCATTTAGTGTCTTCTATGAGGCCGAGGACTATCACCAGAACTTCTATAATGACAATGAGAATTATCCTTATTGTCAGGCTGTTATTCGCCCTAAGCTGGACAAGTTCGAGAAAGTCTTTAAAGACAAAATGAAGAAAGGGAGTTGAAAAGTAGCTCAGCTATTGCTTCTAAAAAGCTCCTTGCTATACCACGGTTGTCGGTATAAGTAAGGAGTTTTTTCTGTTGAATAGCATTAAGCAAGGCGAACTGAAAATACTCTTAACGATTCAAAGTCAACAAAAACCAGCATTGGTTGACTGATTACCCCGCTTGCTGTTCTATATATTGCTTTATCTTTGTTGCTTTATCATTGCCCAAAAACTTGGCTAATTCTTCTACGCTTGCTTCTCGGATGTTCTTCATGGTTTTAAACTGTTTTAGCAGCTTGGTTGCAGTTGTTTTGCCAATGCCGTCTATATCCTCTAACTCACTGACTAAAAATGCCTTGCTTCGTCGTTCTCGATGGTGGGTAATTCCAAATCGGTGGGCTTCGTCCCGTAACCTTTGAATCAGTTTAAGTGATTCTGATTTTTTATCAATATATAGCGGCAGAGAGTCTTCGGGATAATAGATTTCCTCGAGTCGCTTGGCTATACCAATGATGGGTATTTTGCCGTAGAGTTTTAGTTCTTTGAGGGCATCACAAGCAGCCGAAAGTTGTCCTTTGCCACCATCTACAATAATCAAATCGGGTAAAGTGGCTTCTTCTTCGAGCAAACGACTGTACCTCCTACCAATCACCTCATTCATTGTGGCAAAATCGTTGGGTCCTATCACATTTTTGGGTATAAAATGTCTGTAGTCTTTCTTGGATGGAATACCATCTTTAAAACAGACCATCGCCGAAACGGGGTTGGTTCCTTGAATATTAGAATTGTCAAAACATTCGATATGCCGAGGTAGTGTTTTGAGTTGTAAATCGTTTTTTAGTTTCAGTAAAACCCTCATTTTTCGGTCTCCACCGCTTTCTTCAGAGGCCATTCGGTCAGCCTTCTCTTTTCGGAAATACAATACATTTCGGAGCGACATATCAAGCAGTTTTTTTTTGTCGCCAATCTGTGGAATTACATTAACAACTCCTTGTAAATCAATGGACAGTGATATATTAGTTATTACTTCTTTGGCTTGGCTTTGGTACTGGTCACGCATTTCCCAGACCCATATCGTCAGGATGTCATCGTCGGTTTCATCTAATTTTTTCTTGACTTCCCACGTATGTGCTTGCGTAATAGTGCCATTGATAATTTTCATAAAATTGAGATACGCAGACTCTTCATCTGAAACTATGCTAAACACATCGGCATCTGAAATAGCCGGATTAACGACAGTGGATTTAGCCTGAAAATTTTCGAGTAAATGAAGTTTTTCTTTCCAATGATGGGCTTCTTCAAAGGCCAAGCGAGTAGCTGCATCTTGCATTTTTTCTTGAAAATACTGCTTAGGTATAGCCAAATTCCCTTTTAAAATATGCTTAATCTGGTCAATTTCACGGTCGTAGTCAGCTCGTTCTTGCAGCCCTTCGCAAGGACCTTTGCAGTTACCTAAGTGGTATTCAAGACAAATCTTGAATTTTTTCGCTGCAATGTTTTCTTCGGTCAGGCTTAGGTTGCAGTTTCGCAAAGTGTAGAGTTGTCCAAACATTTCAAGAAGGGCGTACATCGCTTTGGCATTGGCATAGGGGCCAAAAAACGTCCCTTTCTTTTTATCAATTTGTCGTATTGTAATAATTTTAGCAAATGGCTCATTCGTAACACAAATAAATGGGTACATCTTGTCGTCACGGAGCAATATATTGAAGCGAGGCTGATATTTTTTGATGAGTGTGTTTTCGAGTAATAGGGCATCAAACTCGGTAGGTACAATCGTAAATTCAATTTTTTGGATTTGGCTTACAAGCCTTTTGGTTTTGCGATCATGCTGGTTAGACTTGACAAAATAGCTACTGACCCTATTTTTGAGGTTTTTGGCCTTACCTACATATATTACAGTGTTTTCACTATCAAAATAGCGATACACACCGGGTGTTTCGGGAATTCGTTGTAGTTCGGCTTTGTAATCAAAGTCTGGCATAGAATACGAATATGGAGCCTAAGGTAAGAGGCAAATGTACGGATAAGTAAGGTTAGTTAGCTAATTCAAATACCGATTGGCTTCACTTTTGGTAAGTGTATATTCGGCAAGGCTAAGGGCCTTTTTATAATAACTTTTTGCTTGACTTTTATCACCTGCACGGTCGGCAATGCGAGCCAATCCACAATAAGCAAAAGCGTGGTAATCTTTCGTAAAACGCTCATCAAAAGGCATTTTGAGTGCTTTTTGGTAGAGTTCAGCAGCCAATTTATCATTTTTGTGGGCTTTTTCTTGAATAATGCCCATAAAAATTTGACCAGCTACCGGAAAAACTTTGCCCGCTTTTTTTGCTAATTGCTGGGCAAAAGGTTC
The DNA here is from genome assembly GCA_044228045.1 of Spirosomataceae bacterium. Taxonomy (GTDB): domain Bacteria; phylum Bacteroidota; class Bacteroidia; order Cytophagales; family Spirosomataceae; genus JAXLVB01. The sequence goes on along the minus strand of JBGAVQ010000165.1, from coordinate 3,193 downwards.
GGCAACTTCATAGTGGCCTGATAGCACTAATGCCTCTGCATGACGAGTGGTATAAAGCGGATTGTTTGGATATTTTTGATTCAACAAAGTTGAAAATTGTAAAGCTTTTGCCAAATTATTCTCATGCTTTAAGTGAATATACACCAAATAATAGGCTGCTTCTGTTTTGGTAAAAATTGCTTTTTTTGCACCTATTTCCAATTGTTGAAGTCCTACTTTTTTATCACCATCCTGAAAAAAAATCATAAACGGACGCACAATCGAATGGTCCTCAGGATATTGCTCTATGTAGTAGTTAAACAACCCTGTTGAGAAGTAAAATTCAGGGTTTTTCTCCATTAGTTTAAATCCTTTCTTCATATAAGTGTAGGCTTGTTTAGCCTGCCCTACAGCTTTCACCATACTACCTTGGTCGGCGTCATTCATGGCCAAAAAACTATGTGCCGCCAACATAAAAAACGGCCCTTCCACATCTAATCCCTTCTTAATTAACACATTAGCTTGCTCAATACACTGCTCCATAAGCTTCACATATTGGGCATTGGCTTGGGGGGAGTCTTTGAGTGGTAGATATTGCCAATACAGCATGGTAGCAGGCAATAGCGTTGTAACGGGGTGATTTGGGTACTTGGCCTTAATTTTTTTTAGTAACTCATTGGCCTCTTGAAACTCGTAATTATAGCTCTTCTCTACACATTGTAACACAAGCTGCTGTGTAGTGGGGTCATTAAGAATTTGAGCATTTGTAGAAACCCAGCACAAAAAAGCACTAATAAATAAACTCAGTTTTTGCATTTTATAGAACAATGGTGAAAATACTAACGCCTAAGCGTAAGCAAAAGTGCGATTTCTGACGTAATTTCGCTAATTATTCCTCTATACACCTACCCTACCCTATGCAACAGTCCAGCTTACTTACACTTTTTATGCCCATTGCTATTGGTATTATTATGCTTGGCTTGGGGCTATCGCTTACTCCTAACGATTTCAAAAGAGTTGTCAACTACCCAAAGGCAGCATTTATTGGGCTGTTTTGTCAGATGATTCTGTTACCATTTATTTGCTTTTTGATTGCCTCAAGTTTTGGAATGCCCCCTGCCTTAGCCGTGGGACTAATGCTTCTGTCGGCGGCACCTGGTGGAGCAACGGCAAACCTATACAGTCACCTTTCGGATGGCGACGTGGCCCTTAATATTACCCTAACGGCTGTAAACAGTGTATTATCGCTCTTTACGTTGCCTTTTATTGTCAATTTTGCCTTAAGTCATTTTATGGAGGCTGGGCAATATGTGCCAATGCCCTTTCAAAAAGTTGTCGAAGTGTTTGCCATTGTATTGATTCCTGTTACTATCGGGATGCTTATCAAGGCAAAATCGTCATCTTTTGCGCTCAAAATGGACAAACCTGTTAAGATTGCCTCGGCACTCATACTGTTCATTGTAATAGTGGCTGCTGTCATTCGTGAACGAAACAACATCCCAACCTTTATACAGCAAGCTGGTTTGCCTGTACTGGTGTTCAACTTGGTGAGTATGCTTTCAGGATACTTTATTCCGCTTCTATTTAAAGTAGAACGCCGTCAAGCCATTTCGATAGGCATGGAAATTGGCATACACAATGCTACACTTGCTATTTTTATTGCCCTGAGTGTGCTTAACAATTCTGCCACGTCTATTCCCCCTGCTATCTATGGAATTTTAATGTTTTTTACAGCTGGAGTGTTTGGCTACTTGGTCAGTCGCCAAAAAATTTAACTTTTGTCTATTTTTTTTATTGAAGCCAATCATCTCTAAACCAAGCCAATAGTAGTTATTACAGGTTAATTTTTGATTGATTGACAAAGAAATTACGATTTTTTTGGGGCGAATACTTGACAAGTATGCCAAAAAACTACTACATTTGCACCACCAAAATCAAGCGGAAGTAGCTCAGCTGGTAGAGCGCAACCTTGCCAAGGTTGAGGTCGTGGGTTCGAACCCCATTTTCCGCTCCACTACCGAAAGCACCTCAACAGGTGCTTTTTAGTTTAAAAGGTAGTATTATTACGCCACCTGCCGGGGTGGTGGAACTGGTAGACACGCAGGACTTAAAAGTAATTTGAGTGCCCAAGCGGAAACGTTTGGAGTAGAATCGCTTAAATTCGGGGAAACCTTCTGAACGATGGCAATCCCGAGCCAAGTCCCGTTCCGAATGTTTTCGGAATCGGGAAAGGTGTAGAGACTTAATAGGCGATACCTACGGCTCAGTGTAAATTGAGCTATGGTAAAGAGAAAGTCCAGACCACAAATCATGCAAAGGCATGAGCGGCGAAAGTCGTAGTTGGTAAGAAAATCCTGTGAGCCGAAACGCTCGTACGGGTTCGATTCCCGTCCCCGGTACTAATTAGGCTAAAAAGAGCTAAATTAGAGACAAAAGAAAGGTGCAAATGCTTGATTTATAGCAATTTGCACCTTTTTCGTTTTCTTTGGATTTCCTTTGATTAGTTCTTCTTTGTTGAAAAATTGTCCCTAATTCGTCCCTATTCACCAGAATCTCAACATGATTAGTCTTCCCCTATCGAATCTTACTAATGTGTATGCGCTCGTTTACGGCCTCTTCAAAAAAATGATGGATTAGATAGGTCTGCTCTGCTCCTACCTTTTGACCAAACTGCGCCATTAACCATAGGGCTATCCAGATTATGAATAGTACCGGAACTATCCACAAGATTGTTGAATCTAAATTCAAATAATATCTTGAAAGGCCATAGATTGACAGAAAAAACATGCCAAGGCCAGTTATAGAATACCCCAAAATAAAGGTGAGCCAGACTTGTTGGTTCGGGCCGTACATTCCCCTCACAATTGTTTTTAGCTCGTTTGTTTCTTCAAAAGAAAAACTCAATTGTGGTGACCAGTAATGCTTTTCTGACTCTTTAACTTGAATAAACCCGTGGGTGTGGCTCAAAGCCCCTTGAATAGGCAGCGATGTGGTTTGTAAACTTTGGTTAATTAGACCATATAACTCATTGACTGATTTATTTATCTCGATTTTGAATTTTGGACGTACTCTAAAACCTTATCCTGTCCCATAAAATTGTTTAGCTTTGAGGAATCCACTTCTTATAGAGATAAACCTCTGGGAGGCTAACCAAAGTGTTTTTTCGCCTGGGAATGGCTGTTTTTTAGAAGATTTAAACCCTGCTAAACTTGCT
>JBGAVQ010000164.1:0-12302 GCA_044228045.1 Spirosomataceae bacterium | reverse complement strand
TTAACTGAATTGGAAAAAATGTAGTAATCAAGAAGCCCGCAACAGCATTGACAACAGCGACAATTACAATGGAGAAACCACGAAGCATATTGGGCAAAATCTCTAAAAAGATTTTCCAAATGACCGTACTCAATGAAATAGAATATCCAGTAACAAAATATAAGATACTCCATAAAATGCCGTTAGCGTTTACTTTTATAGCATTTTTCAGCAATTCGGCTTTCAGAGCAGATGATTTCGTTGGAAAGTCTTGTACTGCTATGTCAACCTCTCCAATAAAACTTTTTTCATCATTAAATTCCCTATTACTTAGGTTCAACAGATTAATATTAAAGAGTATTTTCTGGTTTTTTACTACGTCTTGAATTTGATTTTCGGTCAACTGATATGTCGCATTTTTAAAAAAGACACCTGTACAGGTTAACGATACCACCATCAGGACTATACCAGCATATAGTAATGACTTTCGGCCAAAGCGTTTTATCAAAAACATGGGAATAATAGTGCCTACTAAAAAAATCAGCCCTACAACAACTGCTTGCAAAACTGCCGAATCTCGTTCTATACCAGCCGACTCAAAAATTGTTGGGGTATAAAACAATATCGTGCTGATGCCCAGCAAAAGGCCTCCTATTGCTGCTATGAATGCAATACTTTCTATTGATAATGTTTGTATTTTCATAAAAACTGAATTTTAAAATAAAAATAGGATGATAAACTACCACCCTATTTCAACTAACCTATGATGAATAAAACCATAAAACAAGTCCTTATGGTAAAATAAACCACAAGGTATGACTGTTTTTGAATATTCCAATCTTTTTTATAAATTATTTTAGTATCCGTACAATTAACAAAAGAAGTATCAATTCTAAATTAAGTCATGGAAACACTCGAATATACTATTTATTATTGCATTTTTCATAGCAAAAATCCTCAATATTGCCAAAAATTGCACTTTTTTGATATTTTGTAAAATAAATTTTGTTTTAGCAAAAAAAAACATTAGACTTGTAGTAAAATTAACCATAAGCAATAAAATAGATTGGATGTGGCTAATTAGTTAAAACAATTTTTAACCTAAATAACTCTAACGATGAAGTTAATTTACCAAAACTCAATGAGAAAATGCATATTGTTAGCAATTATGCTTTTCTCATTTTCGGTGACTTTTGCCCAGAAAAAAATAACGGGCAAAGTAACTGATTCTGGAAATTCTGGCGGCCTTCCTGGGGCATCTGTTGTGCTAAAAGGTACAACTACTGGTGTATCTACCGATGCCAATGGAAATTATTCAATTACAGTACCAAACAATGGCGGCACACTTACATTTTCATTTGTAGGGTACGCCATGAAAGAGGTTCAAATTGGTAACCAGAGTACTATTAATATTACCTTAGCATCTGATGATGCACTTTTACAAGAAGTAGTTGTTACGGGCTATCAGAGCTTGCGTAAAAGAGATATTACTGGTGCAGTCACTGTTGTAGAAGCAGAAGGTTTGAAAAGCATCAAATCAAGTTCTTTTACACAAAACTTAGCTGGTAGAGCCGCCGGTGTGACCATTTCAACATCTGGCTCACCTGGTGATGCCACTAACGTGCGTGTACGAGGAATTAGCTCCTTTACAAGTAATGACCCACTATACATTATAGATGGGGTGCCTGTGCAAGATCAATATCAAAATACGATAAATCCAGATGATATTGAGTCTATTCAAGTGTTAAAAGATGCGTCAACCTCTTCAATCTACGGCTCACGGGCATCAAATGGTGTAATTGTAATTACGACCAAAAAGGGGAAAGCTGGTAAAATGAAAGTAACCTATAACGGTTCATTTGGTTTAGTTAATGCAGTAAAAGGTTTTGATGAAGTGCTCAATACAAGCTCAAAAACATATGCTGAAGCAATGAAATTGAAGTTTAGCACTGATCCAACCAACACACCATTGTATGCTCAAAACCCAAGTGCCCTACCTAAATATATTCAGCCAATGGCTAATACGGTGGATGAGAGTACGTATGACATTTTAAACAACCAGATATCATTAACAAATCAGACTGGTACAAACTGGTGGAAAGAAATGTCTCGTACGGCGCAAATGCACGATCACAGCATAAACCTTTCGGGAGGTAATGAATTTGCTACCTTTAGTATTTCAGGTAGTTATCTTAAGCAAGAAGGGGTTTTGAATTATACTGACTATAACCGTGGAACCATTAGAGCTAACTCTAATTTTAAAGTTTCAAAAAGAGTAAGAATCGGCGAAAACATGATGTATGCAGGCAACTGGGGTGTAGGTGTAGGGTCAACAGGTGGAAATAACAACGAGCAAGGTGTAATTGGTAACTTGTTAAAAGCCACACCTGTGATTCCGGTTTATGACATTAAAGGTAACCCTGGTGGCCACTTGACTGCTGCTACTGGAAACTTTACTAACCCAACTCAAGTACTTATAAACAATAAAGATAATACCAACAAGTATAACCGACTTTTAGGGAATATTTATGCAGAAGCCGATGTAATTGATGGACTTACCCTTCGCACAAGTTTTGGAGCTGATTTTGGAAATGGCTGGAATCGCAGATTCACCTATCCTGAACCATACCGTGTTGAAGGTAACAAAACTAACAATAGCTTTAATGAAAACTGGAGCCAAACATTTACTTGGACATGGACTAATACCGCTGCTTATAACAAATCGTTTGGTAAGCATACAGTTGGCTTGTTAGTTGGACAAGAAGCAATAGCCAACAAAAACAGAAGCATTGGTGGAAACCTCGCTAACTTCTTCACCTTAGATGTTAATTCATTCTATCTTCAAACAGCCCTTGCAGATCCAGGCTCTCGTCAAGTTAGCTCAGGAGGTAGCGAAAGCCGGTTAGCATCTCTCTTCGGTAAATTTGACTATTCATTTAACGAAAAGTATATTCTTTCGGCTACTATTCGCCGAGATGGCTCTTCAAGATTCCTTTCAGATGTTCGTTATGGTGTATTCCCAGCTGTTTCATTAGGATGGAGAATCTCGCAAGAATCGTTCATGAGCGACCTACCTTGGCTTACTGACTTGAAATTAAGAGGTTCTTACGGCGAGGTTGGAAATCAAAACATCCGTAACTACAACTTTGCTGATATTTATGGTGGCTCCGTGGGTGGTACCTTCTACGACATCAATGGCCAAAATGGTGGCGTAGCAACTGGTTATGCGCTTACATCACGTGGTAATGCTTCTACAATTTGGGAATCTGCCAAAACTTCTAACTTTGGTATTGATGCTGCATTGCTTAACAACTCTATCACTTTTGTATTAGATGTTTATAAACGAAACACTGAAAACCTTTTGTTTAACCCTGCTTTACCGGGTACGGCGGGCTCTGCGGCTCCGCCATTTGTAAATGTTGGACAAATGCAAAATACAGGCTTTGATTTAGCCTTAGGCTATCGTAAAACAGTTAACAAAGATTTGAGTTTTACTGCAAGTTTGAACCTCTCGCACTACAAAAACGAAATCAAGAAAGTAGCCAATAACGCCGATGAGTTTTATCCAAATGATAACCTTACTGAGCGTTTGCCTCAATCAAACACAGCATTTATCAACAAAGTTGGCAATCCTATTTCTGCATTTAGAGGTTATGTAGTTGAAGGTTTAATTACAACAGAAGCCGAAAAAGCAAAACAAGTAGGTTCGGCCATTGGTGGTTTGAAGTTTAAAGACATCAATGGAGATGGCATTATCAATGATGCTGATAATACTATCATCGGTAGCCCACACCCTGATTTGACGGCTGGCTTAAACTTAGGTGCTACTTATAAGAATTTGGATTTGAATTTGTTCTTCTTTGGTTCGTATGGAAACGATATTTTTAATGCTACCAAGATCCAAACCTACTTCATGAACTTTAACTCTAACGTGGCTAAGGGCGTAGTAGAAAACCAAGGAACAGGTTTGAATCCGAAAATTAATGGCTTAGATGCCTCAAGTCGTAGTTCTTCTACATTTTATATAGAAGATGGTTCTTATACAAGACTTGCCAATTTGCAAATTGGCTATAAATTACCCAAAACACACCTCAGCAAGCTGGGTTTCTCGTCTGCAAGAATCTATTTACAAGGCCAAAACTTGTTCACCATCACCAAGTATTCTGGTGTTGACCCTGCGGTTTCTAATGCAAACATTGGTAATGCTGGTAACGTAAATGACCTCCGCTCCGGCTATGACAACGGCAACTACCCATCAAATAGAATTACAACCTTGGGTGTAAATTTTGAATTTTAATTTTAAAACAAAAATCACATGAAAAAATACATAAAATTCTCAATAGTGGCTTTACTACTGATGGGTTCTGTTTTTGCTTGTAAGGACTCTTTCTTAGATACGCCACCACAAGCAGCACTTTCAAACACTACCCTTGCATCAGGCAAAAACGGTGTAAATGCAACCTTGATTTCTGCTTATAAAAGCTTAATTGGTTGGACTGGCAACTGGAACGAGGCTGCATGGGGAACGGCTCCTTCAAACTGGGCTTTTAATTCTGCAACAGACGATGCCCACAAAGGCTCAGAACCTGGCGATTTGGATGATATTTTGACATTTGAATTATACCAATGGAATCCTGCTAATGGTATCATCCGTTCTAAATGGGTAGCCACTTACGAGGGTATTGTACGGGCAAACTCGGCTATCAACACCGGAAAAGAATATTTAAAAAATGCGCCAGGTGAAAAAGCGTTTGCTGATGCTATAATTGGTGAAGCTACTTTTTTGAGGGCTTATTACCACTTTGAAGCATACAAAATGTGGAAGAATATCCCTTACTATTATGAAACAGATACTGATTTCCAAAAACCGAATGATCAAGCTGTGTTGCCTTTGATTATCAAAGATTTGGAAACAGCCATTGGTTTGTTGCCTGCAAACAAAACATCCGTTGGTAGGGCTGATAAAACAATCGCAACCGCATACTTAGGAAAAGCTAAACTTTATGGAAAAGATTATACAGGAGCATTAGCTGCTTTTAATACCGTTATTAGCAGTGGCAAATACGGCTTAGCTGATTGTTTTTATGAGAATTTTAGTGTGGCCGGTGACAACAACAAAGAATCTGTATTTGCTGTTCAGACTTCGGTAAATGATGGCGACGGTGATGGACAAAACTCAAATTTTGGTGAGCGGTTGGCAATGCCACACGGATCAAGTCCTTATGGATGTTGCGGTTTTAAAAACCCAACCTACGATTTGGGTTACGCTTTTAAAGTAGATGCAAATGGCTTGCCAATCTCAACTGAAGGTGCTACCCTAAAAAGACTTGAAGCTGGTGCAGCAGATTTATTAGATCCTCGAATTGATTACACCATGGGCCGTACCGATGTTCCATATCTTGATTGGGGTCCACAAAAAAATGACTGGATTCGTGGCTCAGGATATGCAGGCTGGTATTCTCCAAAGAAAAACGCTCACGCATCTGGTGATGCAAGCCTTTCGGGTTCGTGGGCTGGGGCACAGCTTTCTAACTTAAACATTGAGTTGATGCGTTATGCCGACGTTCTTTTGATGGCAGCCGAATGCGAAGTTGAAGTAGGCGATTTGAATAAAGCCCGTGATTATGTAAACCAGATTCGCAAACGTGCTGGAAACTGCGCCCAGGGTGCTGGCAAAAACATACAAGTTGCCATTGATGCCAAAGAAATCACTTGGGCTAAATACAAAGTTGGTACTTATACAACCGCATGGACAGATAAGAATGTTGCTCGTGAAGCAGTACGCACAGAAAGAAGATTAGAGCTGGCCCTTGAAGGCCACCGATTGTTTGATTTACAACGTTGGGGTACTTTACCAACTGTGATGAAAAACTACCATGCAAGAGAAAGCAAACTGATTCCAGTATTAGGAACAGCCATTGCACCGTCGGATAAGAACTTAGCATACCCATTGCCATCAACGGAAATTGATCGGTCAGGTGGCAAGCTAAAACAAAATGCAGGATATTAAAGTGAAACAATAAAGGTTAAAAATCACTGTATTAGGGTAGGGAACTTTCCTACCCTAATTTTTTGATAGCTCTTCCAGTTAGCCAAAGGCATTTTAATTGTACAAATTGCCTTTTTTAGTTAGTTTTGAGATGTACGGCTATTTACTCACAAACACTACTATACATTTTATCCAATGCGTAGAAAGTACTTTTTAGTATTTATTATTTTAATGCTTTCGTGTAAAAAGGATACCACAAATATTATCCTTGATTTAACTAATTTTTCATTATTAAACGAGCAGGATACTGGCATACAATTTATTAATCAGGTTGAAGACCAAGAAGATTTCAATATTCTTACTTATCGAAATTATTATAATGGAGGCGGTGTGGCTATTGGTGATGTGAATAATGATGGGTTAAATGATATTTATTTCACGGCCAATATGGGCGATAACAAACTTTACCTCAACAAAGGGAAAACTAACGATTCACAGATACGTTTTGAGGACATATCTTCAAAAGCAGGAGTAATAGGAAAACAATCATGGTGTACCGGCGTAACAATGGCAGACGTTAATGCCGATGGTTTTTTAGATATTTATGTATGTTATTCTGGTGATTCAAAAAAAGGAAATAGAGAAAATGAGTTATTTATCAATAATGGTAATTTGACCTTCACAGAAAAAGCAAAAGAGTTTGGCTTAAATGATGCTGGACTTTCTACACACGCTGCTTTTTTTGATTATGATTTAGATGGTGATTTAGATTGTTATGTACTAAATAACAGCTATAAAAACCCAGAAAAAATCGCCATTTCTTCAAGAGAAATATTTGATAATGAGGCTCTTGGCGGGGATAGACTCTATCGAAATGATAACGGCAAATTTATCAATGCTACACAATCATCAGGTCTCTATTCAAGTGATATAGGCTTTGGGTTGGGCATTTCGGTTGGTGATGTTAATGGTGATTTTTTCCCAGATATTTATATATCAAATGACTTTTGGGAAAGGGACTATTTGTATATAAACCAAAAAAACGGAACATTTAAAGAGCGTCTTGTGGAGTCAATGAGCTATACTTCTTTGTCAAGCATGGGGTCAGACATAGCTGATATAAATAATGACGGCTACCTCGACATTTTTAGTACCGATATGCTCCCACCTGATAACAAAAGACTAAAAGCTGCAACCAAATTTGATGATTATTATCTTTTTGATTTTCGATTTAGAAATAGCTATTACTATCAATTTGTCCAGAACTGCCTTCATGTAAACCAAGGAGATGGTCGTTTTCAAGAAACGTCATTTTTTTCGGGATTAGCTGCTACGGATTGGAGTTGGGGTGCTTTGATTTTTGACATGAATCTTGATGGGCAAAAAGATATTTTTGTCAGTAATGGCGTACATCATGACATTACTGATTCTGATTTTGTAGATTTCATCGCTGATAAAGACCAAGTTAAGCACCTTGTTGAAGAGAAAGGCAAATACGATTTTCGAGATTTTATAAAATTCCTGCCACAGAATAAAAGAAAAAATTATGCTTTTATTAACCAAGGTAAGCTCAAATTCTCGAATCAGGCCGAAAGCCTAAATCTCAACCAAGAAGGGTTTAGTAATGGCTCTGCCTACGGCGATTTAGATAATGACGGCGATTTAGACTTAGTGGTCAATAATGTAAATATGCCAGCATTTATCTATCAAAATAATGCTGTTGAAGCAAAGAAAAATAATTTTATAAAGCTAAACTTTAAAGGTAACTCCAAAAATGTTTTGGGGATTGGTGCAACTGCTTTACTGTATCAAAATGGAGTCATTCAAATGGCACAAAATATGGCTTCTCGGGGGTTTCAAAGCTCAAGTGAAGCTACTATTGTTTTTGGGCTTGGGCAGCTTAAAAACATTGACTCCATTAGGGTTGTTTGGCCAGATTTAAAATCAGAACTTATTAAAAGTCCACAATCAAATCAAACTCTGCTGGTAAGTTATTCAAAAGCTAACCAAACATATACGCCTAAATATCAAACAATTACTCCGACTTTCACAGACATTAGCAGCATAACTATAAAGGGAGCTACTCATGTTGAAAACAATTATGTTGATTATGATGCTGACAAATTGATGCCTCACGTTTTCTCGACAGAAGGTCCCAAAATGATTGTTGGAGATGTAAACAATGACAAAAAAGAAGATTTTATTTTGCAAGGAGCAAAAGGAACACCTGATAAATTGTTTTTAAATAAAAATAACACCTTTATTGAAAGTAAACAGTCCGCCTTCGATTCGACCGCTAACATTGAACGCATATCTGGTGCTTTGTTTGATGCAGATGGCGATGGTGATTTGGATTATTTGGCAGGCCCAGGAGGAAACGAATACCGTGATGGAGTAAAAGCCTTTACAGCCATTTTTTATGAGAACGACGGCAAGGGGAATTTTACTAAAGCCGATAGTAAAGGTCCATCCATATTAGGTCAAATTGGCTGTATCAAACCTTTTGACTTCGATTCTGATGGTGATTTAGACATTTTTGCAGGTGGAAAAGTGGTACCAGGAGCTTACGGCCTAACTCCCCGAAGTTTTTTGATACGTAATGAAGGTAAGGGGCAATGGACCGACATTACCAATGAGTTTACTGGCCCAATTGGTATGGTTACTGATGCAGTTTGGACTGATGTAAATAATGATAAATCCGTTGATTTAATAGTAGTTGGTGAGTGGATGCCCGTCACAGTTTTTATTAATGAAAAAGGAAATTTGGGCAAGCCGCTCACTATCCCAAATAGTAATGGCTGGTGGAATACGATTGAAGCCAAAGATATAGATCAAGACGGAGACATTGATTACTTGTTAGGAAATTGGGGAAAAAATATGAAACTCAACGCCTCAATTGAGAAACCCCTCAACCTATACGTTGGTGATTTTGATGATAACAAACGTTATGATGTAATCATGGAATGGTTTACTCCGCAAGACGACAAACCTTACCCCTTTGCCAGTAAACAAGATTTGACATCGCAGATACCTTCGCTCAAAAAGTCAATTTTAAAGTACCAAGACTTTGCAAAAAAACAAGTAAGTGATTTATTCAGCCCACAACAACTTGAAAAAGCAACAAAGAAAACAGTCTCAAACTTTAATTCTTCGGTATTGCTCAATCAAAATGGAAATTTGGTTTTGGAGAATTTGCCAGATGAAGCGCAAATGTCTCCGATTTTTGCATTTGAAATTGCAGATTTAGATGGAGACTCCATAACCGATTTTTATGCAGGTGGAAATTTCTATAGACTCAAACCCGAAATGGGCAGACTTGATGGCCTGCACGGAGGATATTTTAAAGGATTAGGGAAAGGAAAATTTAAGTTTATTTCTGCCCTTAATTCGGGTTTAATTATAAATGGTGAAGTGCGAGATGCCATACTTATTGACAATCACATAATAGTTTCACGGAATAACAATTCGGTGTTGATTTACAAAGGAAACGTTAAATAGTCTGACTAAAAGATCATTCAAAAAATCAACCGGCGTACTATTACGTCTCGAATATTACCAAGCCAGGTTTAAATATCAATTTCAACCAGAAAAAAATGACATTCTCATATTGTAAAAGTATTGTTTTCGTATTGTTTTGCTTGGTTTGTTTTGCCAGTTGTGTAGAACCATACGATCAGTCATTCAGAACCTCCAATAAGATTATCATCATAGAGGGTCTGTTGTCAAATTCAACCGGTTTAAGCCCCATTACCATCAAAGAATCACTGCCATCGGCCAGTGGTGGAAGCAACATAACTTTAATTGTTGGGGCAAAAGTTTCGGTGATAATCAATTCAAAAACGACACTCACACTCACCGAAAAACAAGATGGGCAATACTCGTTTGATAGTAACTTTAAGGGTGAAATTGGCAGTACGTATCAGCTCAAATTTACGACCCCAGACGGAAACACATTTGAGTCTGCTATCGAGAAATTAGAGGATGTAAGCCCTATTGCAAAAGTATATCATCAATTAGACACCGAGGCCATAAAAGATGTAAAAGGAAACACAACACCGGGTTATAAAGTCTATATTGACACCAACGACCCCACCAATGTAGAAAACCAATATCTATGGGCATGGACTTTGTTTGAAAAACAAAATGTTTGTCAAACTTGCACAGGTGGTTACTATTATCGCACGCCCGCTCCTAACGGAGCCTGTGTAGAAGATGCCTTGTTAAAACGTTATAACAACATTTTTGATTATTTCTGTGAAGGTAGCTGCTGGGAAATCATCCGTTCTATTGACTTAGTGGCAAATAGTGATGAATTTTATAATGGCAAAACTATCAAAGGGCAACTTGTTGGAACCATCCCTATTTATCAAAGCACTGCTGCCTTATTAGAAGTAAGTCAGTATGCCATTTCGCCACAAGCTTTCAAATTCATTAAATTAAGTCAGCAACAAGGCATCGAAACAGGTGGTTTGGCCGATACGCCTCCTGCGGCCCTTATAGGCAATGTTACATGTGTCAATGACCCTACCATCAATACTTCGGGTTATTTTATAGTAGGTGGCAAAACAACATCACGATATTGGTTAGACAAAAAGGATGTAGTTGATCAACGCATTCAACCAGTTGGGCTTCTTGGGGGTAGGTCTGTCAAATATGAGCCATCGGGTCCCAATACAACAAGGCCTCCACTTGCGCCCTGTGTTCAAAGTTACAATCGCACTAACCAACAACCTTTGGGTTGGATAAACTAAAACAATCATGAGGTTTTTGGTATTTATTTTAGTATTGTTTCGAATAACTACTTTTGCTCAAACTACTCCGCCACCCAAGGTGCCGCAGGCAGATAGTTCTTTTCAAAATAAAATTAGGCAGTTAAATGAAGTTGAAATAAAAGGGGATGCCTCGTTGCAAGAAGTCAGAAAACCATTATTAGGTGCTAATACCCTTAATATAAAAACCATAAACAAACTGCCCACTCCGCTGGGCGAAACAGACATACTGAAAGGTTTGCAAATGCTACCAGGTGTTAATAGCGTCGGGGAGGCATCAAATGGACTCAATGTAAGAGGTGGTACCACTGATCAAAACTTGATGTTGCTCGACCATGCTCCTATTTTTAACCCAACCCACATGTTTGGTTTATTTTCGGCGTTTCCGTCCGATGCAGTTTCTAATTTACAATTATACAAGGGCAACATTCCTGCCAACTTCGGTGGGCGAACTGCCTCAGTGCTCGATATTTCACTTAGCAATCCTTCTCTTTCAAAATTTAGTCTAAGTGGAGGTATTAGCATGGTTTCGGAGAAAATTAGACTTGATTTACCAATTGTTAAAGATAAAATTGGACTGATGATAGTGGGGCGGGGTTCTTTTAATGATTTTATTTTACCAATTATCTCCCCTAAATTCAAAGAACTCAAATCAAACTTTGGCGACGGTGTTGCCAAGCTTTTTTTTAGAATTAATCAAAAGCACACCCTCAGCCTTTCTTCCTATTTTAGCTACGATTTTTTTCAAACAGAATTGCTGGGTACTATTGGCAACATTAACGCTACCGCTACACAGTATCAATACCAAACCAATAATTATACAGCAAAATGGGTATATGCCATAAGCCCCAAAAGCACTTTTGAAACCATAGTAGTGAGTTCAAATTATCAGCCCAATATCTTACTGCCCGAACTCAACTCTACCAACAAATCTAAAGTATCACAAGGAATAACCTACACCCAATTAAAAACCAACTATCATTATTACCTCAATAACCATACAGTACAAGTAGGTATTGATGCCTTGAAGTATGGAATCAATGCGGGACAATTGCTTCCCTCGCCTACACAATCTGTTGCTGCCATCAACACCGCTAAAGAATATGGCCTCGAAAGCGGAATTTATGTTTCTGACGAGATTACAGTCAATTCTAAAATACAAGTTTCGTTAGGCTTGCGCTATTCCAATTTTTTGAATTTAGGGCCTTCCGAAGTCAGAAAATACAAAGCTGGTTTACCCAAAACAGACCAAACCGTAGAAAGTACACAGACTTACTCCAAAAATCAGATTTCACAAACTTATGGAGGGTTTGAACCCCGAATTGGCATAAAATATGACCTAAATACTTCTACAATACTGAAATTTGGCTACAACCTGTCAAGGCAGTATTTGCAACAAATTTCAAATACAACAACGCCACTGCCTACTTCAAGATGGAAACTGGCCGATACACATATTGCACCACAATTGAGTCAGTTAGCGACCATCGGTATCACTAAATCAAGCTCCGAAAATATTTATCAGTTTGGTCTGGAGGTTTACTACCGAAAAACCCAAAATGTGT
>JBGAVQ010000163.1:0-12359 GCA_044228045.1 Spirosomataceae bacterium | reverse complement strand
TGTTTCGGGGAAGTAACTACAACGACTCTCGGCCTTTTTTGCTACTAAGGTTATTAAGCGCATCGGCATCTAATACCAAGGGGATTTCTTTAGCGGCCACAAGCACACTTTCCACCATTTCTCTAATCTTACCGTCTTGCCCAATGCCTGGGCCTACTGCTATGGCACTAAATTCTTGAAACGAGTCGGCAAAAAATTTAGTTAAAGTCACATCACGGTCAAAGGCTGTCCAGCATAAAGCTTCTGGTACAGAGATTTGCATAATGTCATAACCACAGCGGGGTACATGTGCTGTGAGCAGACCCACACCCGCCCGTAAGCATGCCCGAGAAGCCAGTACTGCTGCCCCCATCATACCATAGCTGCCCGCTATCACCAAGGCGTGTCCATGTGTTCCTTTGTGTGAAAACTTATTTCTTTTTTTTATAAAAGGCTCTATATCAGCCTCTGTCATATAGAAATGGGGCGTTTGGGCTTTGTTAATAAAGGAAGTATCGAGGCCAATATTTACTAAGTGCCAATCACCTACAAAGGCATGAAGCTGTGGTTGGAAAAACGCCAACTTAGGTAACTGAAATGAAATAGTATGGTTGGGTTTCACGATATAATCGTCAGGATTATTAGCCACCTCGGCAAACAAGCCTGAGGCAATATCTACCGAAACAACAATAGCATTGCTGGCATTCATGCGTTCGGCCACCAACTTGGTAATCCCTCCCATTGGACGAGTAATACCCGATCCCAACATGGCATCAATCACTACATCATCTGCTTGAATCACAGGAATTTGCGCTTCTTTTTCAATGAAACGAATTTGTGTTTGAATTTGTAATCGCTTGAAATTGTGCGTAAAATCATCTTTTTGCCTTTCTAAATGCCGCACTACCCAAACTTCCACAACAAAACCTTGCAGCATTAAAAGCCTCGAAATAGCCAAGCCATCACCGCCATTATTACCCATACCACAAAAAATCTTGATATGGCTCAATTTGCTAAATCGTGCGATAAACCAATTGACAAAAGCCTGCGAAGCCCGCTCCATTAAGTCAATGGGAGCAATAGGTTCGTGGCTAATTGTGTAAGAATCTAACGCTCTAACCTGCTCAACGGTGAGTATTTTCATGTTTTCTAATAGGTAGAATAAATCGAAAGATAGAAAATTACTTTACTACAAAATTAGTGCCTGAAAAATATTCTCAAAAGGCTTCAATTCATCATCACATCTGTATTATTTATCACCTCATTTAGTCTTTTTATTTCAAAGATAGGATGGTATAGGACAGTTAAAAAATGTCATTTAACTAATCTTGTCCCAATATTACTATTTGTAGGAAAATATGGATTTAGTAATTGTGTCAAAAAAACACATGAAAATAGTTACCAAATGAGTAAAGTTATCTACCTGTGCTTGTTCCTATCTATCGGAATTTTTCTGAGCAGTTGCTCCAATAAAGAATGGGATGCCATCTATGAAAGGCCCGAAGGCTTAGAACAGCCTATTTATCAGCAATTGCAACAGAAAGGTCGTTTCAAAACCTTGTTGTCCGTAATTGACAAAAGTGGGTACCAGCATACGTTAAGTAGTGCTGGATATTGGACTTTTTTTGCCCCAAACGATGATGCTTTTCAGAAGTATTTTCAGAAAAACAACCTAACGTTAACAGCCATAGACTCTACCAAGGCACGAGAAATCATTCAGTATCTATTGGTGTATAATGCCTTTGCCAAAGACCGACTCGACGACTACCAAGCACCCAACGGTTGGATACCCTCAAAAGCATTCAGAAGAAGAACTGCCTATTATACAGGCTTTTACAACGATGTTACGGTTGATGGCACTACCCTAAAAGCCATTGCGTCTAACCGCAATTATACACAATACAATAGTGCCGACAACAACAATAAGCACATTTCGTATTTTACAAGCGAATATTTTGCAGATAAAAACCTGGCTGCCAGCGACTATACCTATTTCTTTCCGGATGTAGCCTATGCAGGCTTCAATGTGATGGATTCTAAGGTCTTAGAGAAAGACATTGTTGCCGAGAATGGGGTTATCCACGAAATAGACAATGTATTGACTCCTCCTCTTTCGATGGACCAATATTTACGCACCAAGCCAGAGTACAGCGAGTTCAGAAAACTGTTTGAAAAATACATCGTCAACTTTGTGCCCAATGCCGACGCTACCAGCAAGTACCAGATTCTGACCGGCAAAAGCGACCAAGTTTTTGTGAAACTATATTCAAAACAGTTGCTTTCGTTCTCGCCCAATAGCGAAAACTACCTCAAATTAGCAGACAATGATGCCCAACAAGACTGTTGGAGTATGTTTGTGCCTACCAACGACGTGCTACTCCCGTATATCAAGAATGTACTTCTCGAAAATTACCCCTCGCTTGACAACGTTCCGCCACAAGTGGTTGCTGATTTCCTGAACGCCCACATGTGGACATCGGCAGTTTGGCCCAGCAAATTCAAATCAAGCTATAATTCTTTTGCCGAAGAAGCTCGTTTTGACCCAGCTACCAACGTGATAGACAAGAAAATATTAAGCAATGGGATGTTTTTTGGTACCAACAAAGTGCAAGAAGCCAACGTATTTGCAACGGTTTTTGGCAAAGCCTACCTCGACCCCAAGTATTCAATCATGACCCGTTTGCTTAACTTAGACTTGCGCCCCGTAGTGCTGAATCCGAAGCTAAAATATACAATGTTTATGATGAGCGATGCGTCGCTTGCAGCGGCGGGTTATGACTACGACATTGCCAAAAACGAATGGGGCTATACACCGCCCGGCACAACAGCCCGTACCACAGGCGATGCTAATAAAAACAGGTTACTACGGATTATTGCCACGAGTATTGTTTCTACACCTAACAACGAATTAGATAACTTAGCAGGTGCTGGCATAATTGATGCGTTTAATGGTGAATATATCAAATTTGACAAAAATACGGTCTATACCGCTGGTACACAGGCTAAACCTTTGAAAATACTTGGTTCAAAAACTGCTCAAAACGGAAAGGTTTACTATACCGATGGCATCTTGAACTTTACAGAAGTCAATATTGGGAAAGACATTGAGACCCTCGGTACAGCCACTACTTCGCCGTTCAACTACTTTTGGCAATACTTAAAAAATTCACCGCTGGCTTATAATCCTACTACTTTCGAGATTATCGGAACGGCGGCTGGGACTTTCTATACTATATTTATTCCAGACAATGCGGCTATTCAGGCTGCTGTCAATGCGGGTATATTGCCAGGCACGGGCACAGGTGCTGTCAAGACTCCAAACTTCAACCCAACTACCTCGCCAGATCGTCTGAAAGTTTCCAATTTTATCTATTACCATATCTTGAATAAACGAACGGTGATTCCTGACGGTAAAGAGTCGGGTGCGATGGAAACCATGCAGAAAGATGCCAAAGGTGATGCGGTTTCGCTTACTATTATCAACAAAGCAGGTGATATGCAAATTACAGATTTGCTAAACCGGAAGGCAAAAGTCAATATTAGCAAGAGCAACAACCTATCAAACAGAACGGTTATTCACCTGATTGACAATTATTTACAATACCAGTAGTGGTTATCTGTGTAACTGTTATCTCTATAACTGTTGTGTAAAAGTCAGTTATTTATTTATCAGAATCCGATCACAGATAACTGGCGACCTAAACCCCAAATGAAAGTTTAAACAGCGTCAATATATGCGAATGAAATCTTTACTACGATTTTTATTGGTCATAGGTGTGGTACTTACCAATGTAGTTTGTACCAATGCCCAAGCACCTGCCGCTACCGCTTTCACGGTACGAGGCAAAGTAACCGAATTAAAGGATAGCTCAGGTGTGATTGGCGCAACTGTTGCTGAATTAGACAAAGACAATCGAATTGTACGAGGGGTTACGACCGACATCAGTGGCAATTTTGTAATCAAAATGACCAACCCCAACAATACGCTGTCGTTTTCGAGTATTGGTTTCAAAACTGAAAAAATTCCTGTAAAAGGTCGAAAAACGATAAATGTGGTACTGGAATCGGTGGCATCTGAGTTAACAGAAGTAGTAATCAGTGCCCAAAATACTGACAACGGTTTGATGTCTATTTCGGATCGAAATTCTACCATTGCCGTAGCTAAAATTGATGCCAAGGTCATTGAAGAAATGCAGGGGACTTCTATTGACCAAATGCTTCAAGGGCGTTTGGCGGGTGTAGATATTACGGCCAGTTCAGGTGATCCAGGGGCTGGAATGCAAATCAGGATTCGGGGGACTTCGTCTATCAACTCCTCAGTTGACCCTATGATTGTGGTGGACGGAATGCCCTACGAAACCCAAATACCTTCTGATTTTAACTTTGGTACTGCCGACGAGTTGGGTTACGCACAGTTATTAAACTTGGCTCCGTCTGACATTAAGAATATTAGTATCTTGAAAGATGCCGCCGCTACTGCTTTGTGGGGTTCAAAAGCTGCAAACGGGGTAGTGGTTATCAACACCAAACGAGGGAGTATTGGCAAACCAACCATTACTTATACTTTTAAGGGGTCAGCATCCAAACAGCCCGATGCTATTCCAATGTTGACAGGCGACCAGTATTCGATGCTGATACCAGAAGAGTACATGAATAGAAATGGAGCGCCACTTAATACCCAGTTGGTAAAAGAATTTCAGTATGACCCAAATGACCCATACTGGTACTTAAATTATAGCAACAATACCAACTGGATTAAAGAACTCACCCAATTGGGTAACTCACAAGACCATAACGTATCAATCAATGGTGGGGGCGAGAAGGCACGGTATTACGCTTCGTTGGGGTATTTCAACCAAAAAGGAACAACCATTGGTACAGCACTTAATCGTATCAATACCCGCATCAACCTCGACTATAACGTATCGAATCGAATCCGATTCAGAACCGACCTTTCGTTTACGCATTCAGACAACGACCGTAATTATATCAGTGCTTTTACCTCAAACAAAGACTTGTTGCGCAATGTAGCCTATGCCAAAATGCCTAACATGAGCGTGTATGAGTACAATGAGTATGGTGCGCTTACACCCAATTTCTTTTCTCCATTAAGCAACGTACAAGGCACAGCACCAGCTACTTACAACCCAATTGCCATGGCGAGTAGTGCCAAGAACAATATTGTTTCTGAGCGGGTAATTCCACACTTTCAGCTTCAATATGATTTGAAGCCTGGTGTTTGGATGACCAGCTTTGATGTACAGTTTGATATTAACAACACCAAGAGTCAGTCGTTTTTACCACAAATTGCCACAGGCCAGCGTTGGACGAGCTCGTCGGTAAACCTTGCCTACGATGGCGATGTGGATGTATTTGGCGTTACAACCAAAACGTCGTTGTTATATACGCCAAAAATCAAAAACAAAAATCACGAATTAACGAGTTTGTGGGTACTCAACACTTCTGATGTAAAAGCTGTTTCGCAGCAAGCGTCAGTATCAAACACAGCTTCTGACGAATTTACTGACATAACCAACCCTTCTCGACAAACCTCATCAACCTTATCATCATCGGTTTTTCAAACCCGCAGTGTAGGCTTGTTGTGGAATGTTCACTATGGTTTCATGGACAGATACATCATTGACATAGGTATTAGAGGTGACGGCAACTCACGTTTTGGTCCTGCTTATCGCTATGGTTTGTTCCCATCTATTTCGGGCAAGTGGATTATTTCGGATGAGCCGTTTTTGAAAAAATACAACAACATCATTGACAACCTTGCTTTTAGAGTAAGCTACGGGCAAAGCGGCAACGCTCCTAAATATGACTACACCTTTTTTAGCACATATAGCACTTTGGGATGGTCGTATCAGGGGCTGTCGGGCGTGGTGCCAGCCAATATGGAGCTACAAAACTTACGCTGGGAAACCATCATTGGGCGCAACCTTGGCCTAAACCTATCAATGTTTGACCGTCGTATTACGTTTGATGCCGAATTTTATAGCAACCGCACCAAAAACTTGTTTTTTAATGGTCTTCAAATCTCCTCATTCACAGGCTTTAACAACGTAAATATGAATGTGGGAACGATGGATAACATGGGTTGGGAATTCAACTTTGCCATTACGCCTATGCGAAGCAAAGAGCTTTCTATTGACCTCAACATGAACATTGCCCGTAACATCAACATTATCCGTGAAATCTCAGACTTGTATCCACGTGAGGCTGGCAACGTAACCGCTAACGGTCAGTACAAAACCTATATGCAGGTCAATAACCCATTTGGTTCATTTTATGGTTTCAAATACATCGGTGTTTATACTGATAAAGAATCTACCATTGCTCGTGGCAAAACTGGCGAACCAATCGTTACGCCAGACGGCCAGGGTGTGTATATGCGGTTCAACTATCCTTCTACCGATTATGTTTTTCAGCCTGGCGATGCCATGTATGAAGACATCAACCACGATGGCAACATCAACTACATGGACATCGTGTATTTGGGCAATAGCAATCCTGCCTTCACAGGGGGCTTTGGTGGTACGATTACTTACAAAGAACGCCTCAAACTGACAACATTCTTTAACTTCCGTTCCAATTACGATGTGGTGAATGGTACCAGAATGAACACCACGTCTATGTATGGTTTTGATAATCAGAGTACTGAGGTACTTGCAAGATGGCGCAAACCTGGCGATGTGACTAATGTACCACGGGCTTTGTATGCGTCGGGATACAATTGGCTGGGGTCAAGCCGCTATGTAGAAGATGCCTCGTTCATTCGGTTCCGAACTGTTACGCTTCGCTATACTTTCGCCAGAAAACTAACCGAAAAATTAGGCTTCAAGGCATTGAGTGGCTATGTAACTGCCGAGAACTTATACACGTGGACAAAATACAAAGGACAAGACCCCGAAGTGTCGATGCGTGGAAACGACCCGTTCAGAGTAGCTATTGACTACTCAATGACACCACCAGCTAAAACCATAACCCTGGGGCTTACGGCATCTTTTTAAGTCCTGAAAAACTCGTTATCTGTGCATTGGTTATCCGTTATTAGATTCTCAACTAAAAATAACAAGTACACGAATAACCACAACAAAGACAACATAAATCATATAAGCAATATGTCAAAGAAATTACTCCATAGTGTCGTGTGTGTGCTGTTGCTGGCCATCCCTACCTCGTGTAGCGATTGGTTAGACTTGCACCCACAAGATGGTATTACAAAAGATAAATTCTGGAAAACCAAAGAGCAAGTGCAGGCGGCTGTGGTTGGTTGTTATGCTGCTATGCTGACCAATTTCCCCGAAACTCTTTTTTTGTGGGGCGAGCTTCGAGCCGATATGCTGGCCACTACGTTCAATACCAAAGCCGAAGAATTGGACATTATGAACGTGAATATTCTGGCGAGCAATAGCATTACCAACTGGCGGGCGGTGTATCAGGTAATCAACTACTGCAATACCGTAATTGACTTCGCTCCCGAGGTGTTGAACAATGACAAAACCTTCACCCAAGAATCACTCAATAGCTATGTGGCGGAGGCTAAGGCACTTCGTGCCTTGATGTACTTTTACTTGGTTCGCACCTTTGGTGACGTACCCCTCAAACTAAAAGCCACCAGTACTGATAATGAAATAACACCCATTGCTAAAAGCCCCAAAGCAGAAGTGTTAGATCAAATTGTGAAAGATTTGACCGAAGCAGAACCCAATGCTCCATTGACCTACGGAAATGCATCGTTAGACAAAGGCCGCATCACTCGTTATATGGTAAATGCCCTACAAGCCGATGTGTATTTGTGGTTAGAAAAATACAACGAAGCCCTTGCTGCTTGCGACAAAGTGATTAAAAGTGCCAAATTTGGGTTGATTCAAGGTAATTTCTTTTTCAGTAGCGTGTTTGTGCAGGGTAATTCTAACGAAAGTATTTTTGAATTGCAGTTTGACCGCCAAAAGACCAATACCTTCTATCCACTATTTGTAACGCCCCGCCGATTTATTGCCAATACCTATGTAATGGACGAGGTATTTACGCAAGATTTTACAGACGATACCAAGAAAGACCTTCGGGGCGACGAAGCTGCTGTGCGTGCTACTGATGGATTGATTTGGAAATACGTTGGCCAGAATGGTACAGCACTAAGAGCAATTGATGAGTCCTTTGCCCACTGGATTTTCTACCGACACGCCGATGTGCTGTTGATGAAAGCCGAAGCCTTGGCCTTACTTAATAGAGGAGCCGAAGCCTTAGCCATTGTTAAAACCATTCGTGAACGAGCAAAAGCCTTGCCTTTTACCGACAAAAACCCTGACCCCAACGACCTCAATGCCGTAACAGACTTTATCTTGGAAGAACGAGCCAGAGAATTTGCTTTTGAAGGGAAACGGTGGTACGACATACTCAGACACGCCAAGCGGAGCAACTACAAGCGTATAGATATTTTGCTCGAAATGGTAGCCCGAAGCGTTCCACCAGACAGGCAGCAATCGGCCTTGGCCAAATACAAAGATTTCAACAGTCATTATTTGCCCATTTTTCAATACGAATTACAAACGGATAAAAACTTGGTTCAGAATCCGTTTTACAAATAAAGTTAGTTAGCAATTCCATCACTTAGCCGAACAGCCAGTCTGATGGAGTCGCTAAAAAAAAATTAAAGTATCATAGGGGGGCTATCCTATAATAACCCGTAAACCTATTTTTTCAACATTCTTAACTGCAATGCTCTCTAATGCGCATTGTCTTGAAAAATGAAAAAGTTCGCTAAATCTATCTTCATCATTCTCGCCTGTGTGCTATCAGGGTTAGGTTTTCAGGCTTGTTATGACATCGAGCTGGTGCAGTCCACCACGTCGGATGCCAACATTTATAGCTACCTAAGAAAATACCCTGAAAAATTCTCGGACTTCGCCAACATTCTTGACAAAGCTGGTTATAGCAGTTTCTTAGATGCTTACGGGGCTTACACGGTGTTTGCACCCAACAACGAAGGGGTACAAACCTACCTAAAAAGCATTAATAAAACGACAGAGCAACTGACCGCAGATGAGGCAAAAGACATTGCCAAAATCCACATCATCAGAGATACCCTCACGACCAAATCGTTTAAAGACGGTAAACTTCCGTTGGTTACGATGTACGGTCAATACCTGCTCGGAGGGGTTACGTTTGACAATGGAGTATCGAGTTATAGTGTGAACAGACAAGCGGCTGTTACGGAGTCTAACATCCTGGTAGGTAATGGCATCTTGCACGTCATCAACAATGTACTTAAACCCGCCAGTGCATCGCTGGCAGTACAGTTAGAGAAAAATCCAGACTATTCTATTTTCACCGAAGCCATTAAGCAAACAGGTTATTACGATTCGCTTAATTACGTAAATCCCGATTTGGACAAACGCTGGGTCACGGTGCTTGCCGAAACCAACGATGCCCTCAAAAAAGCTGGTTTCACCACATTTGATGCCCTCAAAAAACGCTATTCCAACACTGGAAACCCCAAAAACAAAGCAGATAGCCTGAATTTATATGTGTCGTACCACTTACTGCCTGGGGCAAAATATTTGGCAGACATTATTACGGCGGCCTCACACCCCACCAAAGTACCCTTAGAGGTGGTTACATCAAAGTTAGATGACCAAACGGTGCTCATCAACGACATTGATTTTAATGGCGTACACGAGCAGGGCATTGTGTTGGAGCGTGCCAAAAGCGACAACTCTGCTACTAATGGCGTACTTCATGCAGCAAATTCTCATTTTAATATCAAAATTCGCAAGCCAACGCCTGTGCATTGGAAAGTAGCTGATTTCCCAGAAATCCGAAAATTGCCTGCTTATTTCCGTAAAAAGAACTATGATTTTGCCATTGGGAGTATAGCTGATATGACTTGGGAAAAAAACAATATTACCTACGCTACTAATGTAACAGGCTATTACAGAGACTATTTGCAAATACCACTTGGCATTGGCAACGCCGCCCGAAGCAACTGGATAGAAATGAAAACGCCGTTGATTGTAAAAGGTCGTTACAAGGTTTGGATGTGCTATCGAATGCAACGACAATCGGGTGGTTCTGTTAATGTGGTGCAGGTAAATTTCAATGGCGAACCGCTTACTCGCCCTGTTACTTTTACCGACTCTGCCCCCGCAGGTACTGCGGGTGAATTGGAATCGTTGGGATGGAAAATCTACATGGATGCAGGTGCTACCTTTTCGGCTGGAAGAATGTTAGGAATCATTGACGTAAAAACCACTGACCGTCATACAGTTCGATTCCAGTCTATTTCTGGTGGGCAAAACACCAACAATTTTGACTTGATTCAATTTATCCCCATTGATATGAACCAGATAAGCCCTCGGTTTACACTGGACGGATTGATGAAAAACTAATGTAGGGCTGAATCGTATGGGCGAATCGTGTCTCGCCCATACATCTACCAAAATAATACACAATAGTGGCTTGACATTTATACCAACATGATAAAAAAATACGCATACCTCCTCATAGCAACCATTTTTGGTTTAAGTATGCTGGCTTGCCAACAATGGGACGAGCATATTACACTCTCGGACGACAAGTTGAGTAGAAACTTACTGGAAGAAATTAGCTCACAGCCTACTCTGAGTAAGTTCAAAGACTTGCTTGTGCTGAGTGGTTATGACAAAATCATCAGTTCGTCCAAAAACTATACGGTGTTTGCACCTACCAACACGGCCTTGGAAAAACTGGATATGACCACCTTAAAAGACACCACGGCTTTGAAAGCCTTTGTGGGTAATCATATTGCCTTGCAGTCGTATTCGATGCCAACAACTACCGAAGAACTCCGCATACGCCTCCTCAACGACAAGTATGTTTCTTTCAGCAAAGGTTTGGTCGGCGAAGCCACCGTAACAAGTGCCAATGCCTATGTTGCCAACGGTGTGTTGCATACCATTGACAAATACGCAGAGGTGTTGCCCAACTTGTGGAGTTATGTAAATAGCACCAAAGCTGATTATGTGCAGAACAAAGTGCTATCAGGTTTAACGTACCTTTCGTTCAACCCTTCAAAAGCTATTATTGATAGTATCAGTGCCACTACGGGCCAGCCGGTGTATCGAAAAGGCTCTGGATTTGAGCAGAAAAATCAGTTTTCAGATTTGGTTTTTGACCTCAACGACGAAACTAAGCAATACACTTATTTCATTTTGAACGATGCCGCCTTCTCGACCGAAATCACCAAACTAACGCCTTACTTCAAAACCAGTACAACCGATAGTACCTACAATGCTTCAGCCTGGAATGTAATGAAAGACTTAGCTGTAGAAGGATATTATGCTCCCGACAAATTACCCGATTTGTTACAATCAAAATTTGGGGTAGCTATTCCACTCCTCAAAACGGCTATTGTCAAATCCATCAAGTTAAGCAACGGCATCGCTTATGTCATGAGCAAAGTTGACTTTAAGCCACAAGACAAACTGCAACCCATTGTGATTCAGGGAGAAACGTATAACGAACAGTTGCAAACCATCGGTTCTCGAACCATCGTTATTAGAGATAAATACAACCCCCTCACGAAGCAAAACTTCAAAGATTTGTCCATCATTGCCCATGCCGTAACTAATTTTTGGGTCAAATACCGAGTGCCACAAGTACCTGCTGCCAAATACAAAGTGTATTGGGTAGCCCTCAACGACCAAACACGTAACCACAGCTCCAACACCCTCCCTATTACAGTTAATCAAAAATTGGCGATGGGAAGCCTCACTTCTACTTCATTTGCGTACATCACTACCAAAAATGATGACTACACCGAAGTATTGTTAGGCGAATTTACAACCACAGGTTATCGTAACTTGGACATTTTTTTAGTAGCCAATGGTACTGCCAGCATGTCATTAGACTATATAAAATTGGTACCAGTCATTTAAAATCTGAAACGATATTCCATGCAGCATACTATACACAAAATGCAGACCTTACCCAAATTGACCTTCATGTTATTATGCTTTTGTAGCATAATGCTATGCTCACTGGGCGTAAAAGGACAAACCGAAACACCAAAGGAGGTAGCTACGTTGCGGGCTAAATTTAACAGCGAAGTTAGGGGTATTGTTACCGACGCAGCCACCAAAAAGCCACTCACAGGCGTAAGGGTTTCGTACAAAAATGCTTCTACCGCCATTACCGACGACAACGGGGCATTCAGGCTGAAAGTACCTAACTATACTATTTCGATTAGTGTCGAAATCACAAGCTATCAGTCAGTTGAAGTGGCTCTGAGTGGGCGTAAAGAAATTGAAGTAGCCCTCAACGAAGACGAACACCCGTCGGTTTATGAAGTCTATAACTTGCCTACCAACACCTTTACGGCCAATCGCTTGGCC
>JBGAVQ010000162.1:0-12379 GCA_044228045.1 Spirosomataceae bacterium | reverse complement strand
ACATTGGGCACGACTGGCCCACTTGGCGCAAGATGCTGCCTTACTAATTGCCAACAAGATTTTAAACAAAAAAGCGGCGATGAGCCGCTTTTTTGTTGTTATAGTCTAACTACTTTAATGTATATTCGGTTAGAATACCGCCCACCGCCTACCGCCTCAAGGCGCATCACATCAATGCCTTTGCCCATAAGGCTGAGTTTGACCGCATTGGCTCGCTTAAACGACATGGATTTGCTTTTTAATGAGTCTGCTGTTGCCCCAACATAGCCTGTTAGCTTAATTTGAGCATTTGGAAAAGCCTTCATTACTTTTGCCAATTCTCCTACTTCAGTTTCGGCTTCGGGCGTTAGCGTGAGGCTGTTAGGTACAAAAGTTAGCTTGTCAAATACAAACTTTTTGCCTGTAATAGCTGCGGTGTCTGCCAAATACTGCGCCATAGCCTCTTGGAACGACCCCGTGGGTACGGTTAGTTTCTCGCCGTTGGGCAAGGTACTGCCTACTGTTGGGCTTGCTGTAGCTGTAGTATCAGGTTGTTGAGTAGTGGCCGAGTCTGGTTTAATTTCAATAGGTGTAACCTGTGCTGTGGTATCAGGAATTTGCCCCGAGTCGCTACTCCAATTGCGCCAAATATATATAGAAGCCAATACTACCAAAATACCAATGACCCCCACAACAATCCACTTCATCGGAATCTTAATGGGATTATTATTAGACAAATCAGGGGGTTGCAAAAACGGTTTTTCACTTTTTTGAATCGGGTTTGGGCGTGCCTGCTCTTCGTCAACCACCTGCACATAGCCAATATTCATCAGGTTGCTAATGCCAAGCATATCAACCATCCGTTCAAAAAAGGCAGGAGGAGTGGCTTCTACCAGCGACTCTTTTTGCTCAGTGAGCAACAGTGCCAGCCCTGCTGCATCTAATTTTTTGCTCGAAACGGCTTTGCCCAGTACGTGCATTACCAATGTAGCGGCTATTCCCTGCAGATTGAAAGCCGACGAGTTACGTACTTTATTATGCTGTGCAATTAAGCCAGCAATTGGGCTTTTTTTGTCTGGCAAGAGTTGGCTCACCATGCTGCTTCCCTGCGTAACGAGCTTTGTAAACTGGTCGGTAGTTTTGAGTAGGCTATCAGGTTGATCAAGAATACCCCCGTCAAAACCTCCTTTTTCAATGAGTTTATAAAGCAATTGTGCGCCAGTTTCGTTTGAGGAGCGTTTCATAAACCCTGCCAAAAACACCGAATGAAGGTTTGCTAAAGCTGACTGTACTTTGTCAGGAGATTCTTTGGTTTGCTCAGCAATGCGACTAATCACTGCCGGCGTTAGGGTGTCTTTAAGTGCACTAACCAGGTTCATCAGTAAAATTCTAATTTGATTGTAGGTGGCAAAGTTAAAAGGATTTCGGTTTGGGTAGGTGTTTAATTATTTTTAGTTGTAAGTGATAAAGTGTTAGTGTTCTGATTACCAGTGTATTGTTGTGCTAAAATTTAGTTTGATTGCGTGTTGTAAAACAAATAGTTAAACACAATAACAATTCAGAAGGTATTGATACGCCACAAGAAAAAAATCTTCGGGTTTGTATAAAACCCGAAGATACTATTCAGCTAACCACAATTTTTACCTGTTATTTACCACCCATCATCTGCTTTGGGCTTAACAGCAGCAGCATTTGTTTTTTTAGGAGTTACCTTTGCAGTAGTAGCACCACCAGTTTTGGTCCCCTGAATCTCTTGATTGAGGTCAGTGCGAGTGTAAACACGGCTCACAATTCGCCATTCATCGCCAAATTTGAGCATGTTCAAAAAGTCAACAAATTTGAAAGGTGTTTCGGCATCTGAGTGAACAGACTCCGTAACGGCAGTAGCGGCATTTCCAATAAAATTATACGATACAATACGAGTAGTGCGTTTCACACCTCCTGCGGGTGTTTTGCTCAAAAAAATACGAATGGGCATATCTTTCAATTTCCCATCGTTGCTACCCACATACCGCTGAATGGCATTAGCATGAAAGGCTTTGGCCAACTTGGCGGTATCGCCTTGAGTGCCACCATCCAAATAGTTATTGAGTGTTGTTTTAATGGCATCGTCATCCGACTGAGCTTGGGCCTGAGGCTTTGTTGAGAGTAGTCCTGCTGCGGTAAGCAAAACCAACAAAAATAATTTTTTCATCTGTTGTAGTAGTTCAAGTAGATACTTGAATTAAAGGTACGATTACTAACGATAAATGTCAAGTATTATTGATTCAATTCCTAACGAAATATCAGAATTAGACACAGACACGAAAAGATTTTTAAATTTTACAATTACATGAAGTTACTTTTTGTCCATCAATCGTCCAATGTCATATACAACATCCCTTAACCTTTCTATCTGTGAATCCAGATTTTGAAAAACTTCGTACAATTCTTTCAAAAGTTGCCAGTTTTGATGAATCTGAATGGGATTATTACAGGCAGCATGTTGAATTTGTGGTTTTTGAGAAGAAAGATCTATTGACTCGCAATGGTGAAGTCGAGCATTATGTGTATTTTATTCTGAGTGGAATTGTAAGGCATTTTTTTGTTTGGGAAGAACGAGAAGTATGCCTTGACTTTGGTTTTGAGAAGAATTTGGTAAGTTCGTATGTGTCGTTTGTGAGTCAAAAACCATCTGATATTAGCATACAAGCACTTACAACAGTGAAGGCATTTCGGATACACTACCATCATGTGGAGGCCATGTATGCTATATCGAAGAGGCACGAACATTTTGGAAGGGTAATAGCCGAGCGGCTTTTTGCCCATCGGCTTCAAAGAGAGATGATACTATTAAGTATGTCTGCCGAAGAAAAATACCGACACCTACTAAGCGAGAGACCTGATTTAATTAGAAAAATTCCTGTGAAAGACATTGCCTCCTATTTAGGGATTCACCCCGAAAGCCTCAGTCGAATCAGGAGCAAGATACACAGTGCTATTTCCTAACAAATGTCACTTGCAGTATAATATAAATTAACTCTATATTTGGGCTTGCGTTTAGGTTTCTTAAACGACAACCTTATGGGCTAACCGTGGCGGCGGTTAGCCTTTTTTGTTGCGTTTATGCTCCTTCAAACTGCCGCAAAAAGCGTACGTCGTTTTCAGAATAAAGTCGTAGGTCACGTATGCGATATTTGAGCATGGCAATGCGCTCAATACCCATACCAAAGGCAAAGCCTGTATATTCTTGTGAGTCAATTCCACAGTTTTCCAGAACGGCTGGATCAACCATACCCGACCCCAAAATTTCGACCCAACCAGTGCCTTTACATATATTTTGGCTACCGCCACACATTCGGCAAACGCCGGGTTTGTGCATCTCGCACGAAATGTCCATTTCGGCACTTGGTTCTGTAAACGGAAAAAACGAAGGCCTGAAACGTACCTGAATATCGTCGCCGAATAGCTCTTTGGCAAATTGATAGAGGGTATCTTTGAGATTTTTAAAACTCACGTTTTTGTCCACATACAGCCCTTCTACTTGGTGAAAAAAGCAATGTGCACGAGCCGAAATAGCCTCGTTTCGATACACCCTACCTGGCATGATGCTCCTAAGCGGAGGCTGTTGCTTTAGCATGAGGCGTATCTGCACGTTAGAAGTATGCGTGCGAAGCAACACGTCGTCGGCTTGATTTTCTCCTTTTGAGATAAAAAACGTATCCTGCATCTCACGAGCAGGGTGATTTTCGGGGAAGTTAAGGGCGGCAAAATTGTACCAATCGGTTTCAATCTCGGGGCCATCCGACACATTGAATCCCATTCGCTCAAAAATCTGAATAATTTGTTGACGCACCAACGTAAGTGGGTGAATAGTACCCGTTTCGTAAGGAATGGCCGGCAAAGTTAAATCTACTGGTGGGGCAATGGCCTCACTGCTATTTTCTAATTGCTCTTGAAACGTAGCAAATTTGGTTTGGGCTGCATTTTTGAGTTGGTTAAGTGCCAACCCAAGTGCCTTGCGCTCGTCGGGCGAGGCGGTTTTGAGTCCTTCAAATAACTCAGGAATTACCCCTTTTCTGCTCAGATACGTCAATCTGAATTGCTCCAACTGCTCTTTCGACTCAATAGGGTAGGCTTCTACGGCTTGTTGGATGGTTTGTACGTTCTCAATCATAAATAAATAGGCAGTTTACAGTAATTAGTTTTACGGCATCCTGTGCAGTTGGTATGAATTATAGCTGTATTTGATTGAAATACAGTTGTTTATGTGTCTTTTGTTAGTGTCTAAACTGTTTATAGTAGCTTGTAAACGGTAAAAAACGCACAAAGATACGCTTTTAGCTGATAGGTGAAAAACACGGGGATAGGGTAAAAACACCTAATTTAAAAAACAGGTGTTTTTACGCTAATAGAGTCGTTGGTCTTGCCTTTACTTTGTATCGTAAACCCAAAAGGCGGCTTGCAGTAATATAGTGATACAAACAATTGTTAGCGATTAGGTAAAAACACCTGATTTGAAAAACAGGTGTTTTTACGCTACCATCACTCCGCCAAAGGTTGCAGTTTTGCAAAGCGAATAACCCCAACACATAAAAAAATGATGACTTCAGAATTGACCAACGAAATTCCGAGCCAGACTTCATCATCCGAGGCGGCTCAACAGTCTGTTTTTTCGTTTGTATATGACCGTTCTACCAAAGAAGTGTTGGTTAAAGATATTGTGATGATGGAGGGCGACGGGAACTATACGTTTTTTCACCTGAGTAACGGAAAGCGCATCTTGATGTCAAAAACACTCAGGCAGTTTGAAAATGTACTCGAAACAACGGGTTTTTTACGGGTTCATAAATCGTACTTAGTGAATCTGAAGCACTTGATAGGCTACGATGTAAAAGAGAAGGACGAAATGAAACTCCGTTTTCGCAACGGAACGAAAGTAGAAGTGTCTCGCCGCAAGCAAAAAGATGTGATGGTGGTTGTGGAGTCGTTTATGAATAGCATGGCGAGTTAAGCAGTAATTATGTAGCAATTCATAGTTAGATTTTTAGTGGTTAGGTGAATAGCAGATAGCGACAAGCCCATGGCTCGTCGCTATTTTCATTTTACAATAAGCGAAACGACAACGAAAGTTGCCAAAGTGATGTTTTTTGAGAAAATTGAGCCTGTGTAGAGGGATTATTGAAATTTAACTGGGTGATTTCGTTGAAGTTACCTTCGTAACGTGCATCAATCTGAGTTCCCAAAAAACTAAGACCAATACCTGCTTGAAAACCAAAAATAGCTTGCTTGATGGTGTCGTCAATGGGTTGTGAAGTATAAACCTTTAAGGTGTTAATAACATCCTGATTTTCAGATAGATTAAACGACGCAATGGGGCCAGCATTGAACCTCAAAAAGCCCAGTTTATACCCCAGCAAAAGCGGTACGTCTATATTGGTATATTTTACTTCGACACTCGTGGGGATTCCCCCACTTTTTACCACATCAAATGTGCCACCTTTGGCACTTACAAGCACTTCGGGCTGTACATAAAACTTTCGACCAATCCGGGCAAATACGCCACCAACAAAACCTGTCGAGTATTTGGTATTGGCACGTAACAAATCAAAGGCAGGATTGCTAAGGATGAGCGATTTTACCTGAAAATCGTCCATCGAAATTTTAGACAGATTAAGTCCACCCCGCAGGCCAAGCGAAAAAAGCGGATCTTTTTGCCTTGAAGCCATGCCAAATTGTGCCAAAGTCAGGTGTGAGCAACACAGCACGAGCAAAAGTGAGTGTGAGCAACACAGCACGAGCAAAAGTGAGAAATAGAAGTTTTTTTTCATAAACCAAAAGGATTGGATGTTTCTAATTGATAATTGAGAGTACTACTCTGCACACTTAAAGAAAGGTAGTTAATAAATTCTGATTTATCAAGAGATAATTTCCAAATTTAGTAAGCGACGACATAAAAAAACACCGATTGGGCTGTCCAATCGGTGTCAAAGTGAGGTTGTAGGCAAATTACAGAATCTTGATGCCCAGCGTTACTTGCCATGACTTGGTGCGTTGGCTAAACTGCGTAGTTCCTGCCGACGATTGCAAGTTAAGTGCTGCAATATCAGATAAGCCACCTTCGTAGCGAACATCCACACTAAGCGTACCTAAGTCGAGGCCCCCGCCTACTTGATAGCCATAAACGGCTTTGGCTAAGGCATCGTTGAGGTTACCCGTTGTATAATTGCTGAGGGCGGTTTTGAGGGTTTCGTTGTTTCCAACTGGAAACGATACCACCGGCCCAGCATTGAAACGCAAGAAACTGGCTTTCATCCCAACCAATACGGGTACATCAAAACTCGTAAATTTGCTTTGTACAATATCAGGTTTGCCGTCTTTTACTATCTCAAACTGCCCCCCTTTGGTCGAAACCATCACTTCGGGCTGCACGTACAATTTTCGGCCAACTCGCATCCAGATGCCACCTGCAAAGCCCGTATAACTATCAAAACTTTCTCGAAGGTTGTCTTTAATAACCTGTCCATTAAAACTCACCGCAGGCGTACCGTTAGCATTGAGGCGAGCCGTCAAAAACTCCCCCATCCGCAACTGAGACAAATTGACTCCACCTTTAAAACCAATGGCAAAGCCCTTGGTTTGGGCATTGGTAAATGAAGCAAACATTACTAAAAAAATGAAACTCAATGTGATTTTTTGCATGGCCTTTGTTGTTTAAGTTTGGGGTAGCTAACGAACTTGATAACGCTGAATAGCCCCATTGTGATATATAGCTGCCCCTTGCTGGTTGGTAAATTCGGTTAAAATTTGTTAATTATGACCAGAAATTTATTTTTCGGTAAGACAATTCAGCGTAGTTTTACCCCTATACTGCATTGAATATTCACAAAAAGTAGGCAATTGTTTCATGGCAAAAGTTAAATCATCTTATTACTGTCAAAATTGTGGGCATAATGCTCCGAAGTGGCTGGGTCGTTGCCCGTCGTGTGGCGAGTGGAATACCTTTGTAGAAGAGCTTATCCAAAAAGAACAGCCTGATAAAGGCTCATGGCGAACGACTACTGCTACCAAAATTGTGAGTAAGCCCAAAGCGATTGCAGATATTACTTACGAAGAACAAACCCGCATTAAAACCCGTGATAACGAACTGAATCGAGTATTGGGTGGCGGCATTGTGGCAGGGTCAATGGTGCTGATTGGTGGTGAACCAGGCATTGGTAAGTCCACGTTGATGCTTCAAATAGCCCTGAGTTTGAGTCAACTACGAGTGCTGTATGTATCAGGAGAGGAGTCGGATCAGCAGATTAAAATGCGAGCCGAGCGATTAGACGTGCCGGCTGCCAATAAGAACAATTGCTACATTTTGACCGAAACTTCTACCCAAAACATCTTCAAGCAAATTGAACAATTTGAGCCAAATGTGCTGATTATTGACTCTATACAAACCCTGCAATCGTCGTTTATTGAATCGGCGGCTGGTAGTGTTTCGCAAGTGAGGGAGTGTGCTGCGGAGCTGATGAAATTCGCCAAAGAATCAGGTACGCCCGTTTTTATGATTGGGCATATTACTAAAGACGGCTCACTGGCTGGCCCAAAGGTATTAGAACACATGGTGGACACCGTGTTGCAGTTTGAGGGTGACCAGCACTTGGCTTACCGGATTTTGCGAACTACCAAAAACCGGTTTGGCAGCACCTCCGAACTGGGTATTTACGAAATGCGTTCTGAAGGGCTACGAGAGGTGTCGAACCCGTCTGAAATCTTGATTTCGCAACGAGACGAAGCCCTCAGTGGCATTACCATTGGGGCTATGTTGGAGGGCAATCGCCCGTTATTGATTGAAATACAGTCGCTTGTGTCGGTAGCAACTTACGGAACGCCCCAGCGAAGCACCACAGGTTTTGATGCCAAACGTTTGAATATGCTCTTAGCGGTGTTGGAGAAACGAGGCGGCTTTCGCTTGGGTATTCAAGACGTTTTCTTGAATATTGCTGGTGGCTTAAAGGTAGAAGACCCCGCCATAGACTTGGCTGTTTGTGCGTCTATTGTGTCGAGTTACGAAGATATTAGTATCCCTTCAACCACTTGTTTTGCCGCCGAAGTAGGCCTTGGTGGCGAAGTGAGGGCGGTAAATCGCATCGAAAACCGCATTGCTGAGGCTGAGAAGTTAGGCTTCAAAGAAATCTGGATTTCTAAATACAACCTCAAAGGGCTTGATTTGAACCCTTACAAAATTAGGGTGCAGACCGCCACCAAGTTAGACGAAGTTTTTAGCAGTATATTGCGGTAGCGTTGGCAGCGAGCCTCAGCTAATCATGATTTGACCAAGTACAGAACTATTCTTACTACATCTGCGTTTTACTTCACAAGAGATAAATTCAATAAAGAAGCAAACTCGTGGTTTATTGTATAATCACAAAATCAATTTTGAAACAATGGTAAGTGTAACCGAAATAGCCAAGAATCGAATCATTGAACTCCGCCAAAAAGACGGACTTACTGACAACCATAATATCCGAGTGGCCGTTAAGGGAGGCGGGTGCTCTGGCCTGATGTATGACTTGGAGTTTGCCTCAGAGCCTCAGCCCAACGACAAAGTTTTTGAAGACAAAGGCATCAAAATAATGGTTGATAAAAAGAGCTTATTGTACTTAGCAGGCACGATACTCGACTTTTCGGACGGACTCAACGGTAAGGGCTTTCAGTTTGTAAACCCCAATGCCTCACGTACTTGTGGCTGTGGCGAGAGCTTTGCTGTGTAATAATAACCGACCCCAATAACAAAAAAGTGACAAGTGCGAGCTTGTCACTTTTTTGTTGGATTGTGCTTGCTGAGTCATTAGTACAGCTATACTGTTTGAAAATTCAACCAAAGTCTTACAACACCTCACTTCAATAGCAACTGATGCAAAAACTAAAAAAATATTTTGAAACCATTGGTTTTGCAGGTAACGACCTTGAAAAAATCCTGAATGCTTTTGAATTGAAGTTTTTCAAAAAAAATGATTTTATCGTAGAAGAAGGCAAAACCAGTCGGTACATAGGTTTTGTAGAAACGGGCATGTTTCAGTACTATGTAATTAAAGACGGCGAAGAAAGAACCACTTATGTATCCATTGAAAATACTTTCTTTGCCTCGGTGCTTAGCTTTATTAGCGAAGCACCTGCACTCGAAAACATAAGATCGCTGGCAGATGGTAGCATCAGTATGATAAGCAAGCCAAAGCTTAAAATGCTGGTGAATGAAATACCAGCGTTCAAAAATTTTTATATCGGTTTGTTAGAAGAAACCGTTTGCGGCATTGATGCCAGCCGGCACGACCTCATTGTGCTTACAGCCGAACAACGCTACGAAAAAATGCTTACCCACGAGCCGCACTTATTACAGCAAATCCCCCTACAGCACCTGGCCTCTATGCTTGGTGTAACTCCTCGCCACCTGAGCCGCATCAGAAGCAAAATTCGTTGATTTTTTTTCTTTTAGACATTTGTCCAGTATAAAGGCCTCAACTGTTCAGAGCTTTGCATCATCAATTAACAATAAAAATGCAAAACAAAATGAAACAGTTATTTTTTAGTATTCTTCTGCTGGTATCGGCTTCGGCCTTTGCTCAAAAAACATTCTCAAAAAACGAACTCAGCGTTAATGGGTTTCGCAATCCATCTATTGGTTTAGAATACCGACACCAGCACATTTCGGTGCATGCAGGCTATTACATTACTGCATTTGAAAGTGGCGTAACTACAAAATTTTTAAAAACAGGCCTAACAGCATGGTTTCTGCCGGTCGGTAAAAAAGAAAACCCTTCTTCTTTTTATGCAGGGGTATCGTATTTAAGAGGGCTTAACCTTGACTACAAAGATGAAAATGCCTTGGGCATGGAGGCGGGCTTTCGTTGGATGGTTTGGAAAGGGCTTAATCTTCGGATTGGTGTCATAGGAGTAGCAGCCAAAGGGCATGATTTCAAAATTAACCCAACACCCGGTATCAGTTATTCTGTTTTCTTTTAAAACAACAGCAATGAAAGTAATATTAGGAACAGGGCAACTGGGTTTGGTTATCATGCAGATGCTTATGGAGCAAAACCCCAACGAAAAAATAGTATTGGTAAATCGATCTGGACAAGTATCAATACCAATTGCTGATAATGTGCAGGTTGTTGCCGCAGATGTAACCAGCAAAGCAGATATGGAAAAAGTTGCCAGCAATGCCGAACTGATTTTTAGTTGCACCGATATGCCTTACGATAAATGGGCTGCTTTTTATCCTGCAACGGCCACTGCACTGGCGCATGCTTTAAGCAAAACAACTGCAAAACTGGTTTTTGCAGATAACCTGTACTCATACGGAAATGTACACGGTGCCGAAATAAATGAACAAATGCCGCATAATGCAAAAACAAAAAAGGGTAAAATAAGGGCTGGTGTAATCAATACCCTATTGCTATCTGGCGATGCATTTAACAGGCGT
Organism: Spirosomataceae bacterium; assembly: GCA_044228045.1. Classification (GTDB taxonomy): domain Bacteria; phylum Bacteroidota; class Bacteroidia; order Cytophagales; family Spirosomataceae; genus JAXLVB01. Next base: position 1,950 of record JBGAVQ010000162.1, on the reverse strand, counting down.
GTGGCTTTTGTGAAAGCGGCAGATTTTATTGGCCCACGCATTCATAAAGGCTTATTTGGTAAAGATTTTTTAGATGCCGTTCACAGTGGAAAAACAGTGCGACTCTTTGGAAACATTGCATTGCCGCACACCTTCACCTACATCCATGACTTTGCTACTGCTATGATCAAGGTAGGTACTGCTACCGATGCATTTGGGCAAATATGGCATGTACCCAATGCACCTGCATTAAGCGTAGATAAATGGCTGCATTTGTTTGAGGTGATAAGCGATAAAAAAATAAGGAAGTCGGTAACGCCCAAATTTTTGATTCGCATAGCAGGCATCTTCAACGCTTTTATCAGGGAGCTATACGAAATGGCTTACCAGTTTGAGTATCCTTACTTAGTAAACCACAATAAATACGTGAACCGCTTTGGCAATCACGCTACTTATCCTTCGCAAGTCGTAAAAGAAACGCTTGAGTGGTACAACTCAACCAAGTTATCAAATTAAAAAAGGTTGGTGCATTTATTGGACAAATGTTTGTTGCAGGGCATTTGTGTTGATACCCCTTTGCATCATCAAAAACAAAAGCTCAAATCAACATGAAACAGAACAACAAATCAATCGGAATCTTACTTATAACAGGCGCTGTTGCACTGCTGATTCCTTATACCATGTTAACCATTGTTTTTGAGTACCCTGATATTCTGAGGCAGGATACCGGTACCATTCTTACCAAGTTTTATCAGGGTGGCAACTCATTGATATGGATCTGGTTTACCTTTGCAGTAACTGGCCTACCTTTATTGCCTGCCTACATTAGCATGGGGCAACAATTTGAAAACAAAGCGCCACTGGTACGCACGGCAACTACTATTGGTGTAATTGGGTTAATAGTACAAATGGTGGGTTTATTAAGATGGACATTTGTAGTACCTATACTGGCCGATACCTATGTACACGCTGCCGACGAATCAACCAAAGCTGCCGCCATCATTTCCTTTAAGGCCATTCACCAGTTTGGCGGCGTAATATTGGGCGAACATTTAGGCCAGTTATTTACCATTGCCTGGACCGTAATGATGACCATTTCATTTGTCCAATTAAAGTTGATGCCAAAATGGGTAAACGCACTCGGCATCATTAGTTCAACCATTTACCTATTGGCACAGGCCGAATTATTTGCTACCGTTATGAAAAGTTTCCCAGTATGGGATATGGCCGGGTTTATCGGCAGCACACTTTGGCTTGTTTGGCTTGCCATTGTTGGTAGCATCTTCATCAAAAAAAGAAATCAACAGGTATAAAACAACACAATTATGACAACCAAGATAATTTACACCATTACCGTTATTGCCTACGCAATGATCGTCAGCCAGTCCTTCATGTACATCCTTTCACTAAAACAGGTACAGCTTAGCCTCAATGTAGATACCTACACCGAAATACGCAAACTGACCGACATCAGCATGAGGGCCAATTTTAAATATGTGATATACGCAACCTTGCTGGCCAATTTGTTGCTGCTGACAACAAATATCAAAACACCAACCAGCATGATCTTCATTTTTTCGGCCATTGCTTTTGTTGCATTGATTGCAGAGATACTGCTTACTTTAAAAGGCAGTTTACCAATCAACGATATCATCAATACTTGGTCGCCGGGCAATTACCCAGCCAACTGGGAAGTCGTTAGAGAAAAATGGTTTGCCGTTTATCAATACCGTCAAATTGCAACCATCGTTGGTTTTGTAAGCCTACTCATCGGTGGGGTATTTGGTTCTAAATAATAAAATTGGCTCAAAAAGTAATAACACGCTCTACTATCTTGTCGGCGTGGTGCTTGAAGTTTTTGGGATAAGTCTAAATGAGGTCTCTGTTTGACAAGAAAGTGGCAAGTTTTGAAAAAGAAATACTGAATGTGTTTGCTTGTCGAAAGTTAATGCACCGTTAAAACTATTTCAG
>JBGAVQ010000161.1:0-12672 GCA_044228045.1 Spirosomataceae bacterium | reverse complement strand
GCCATCTTATCAATTGGCCTGGTCTGATGAATTTGATAAGGAGGGCGAACTTGACCCTACAAAATGGGAGTTTGAAACGGGTTTTGCTCGAAATGAAGAAGCCCAATGGTATCAAAAAGAAAATGCTGCTTGTAGTAATGGAAATCTGGTTATTACGGCCAAAAAAGAACGAAAAAACAACCCCAACTTCATAGAAGGAAGCAAAGATTGGCGAACAAATCGTCCATTCATCGAATACACGTCGGCAAGTGTGAAGATGAAAAAAGAACACGCTTTCCGCTATGGAAAAATGGAAGTACGTGCAAAAATTATTACAGAAACTGGCCTGTGGCCTGCAATATGGACACTTGGCACAAGTGGCGAATGGCCTTCAAACGGCGAAGTAGATGTATTGGAATACTACGACGATAAAATCCTTGCTAATTACGCTTATGCTTCCGCTACAAAATGGAAAGCAATATGGGACGGTGCCTCAAAACCGATGAGTGCTTTTCCTTCCAATTGGGCAGAAAGTTACCATGTTTGGACGTTGGAGTGGACAGAAGAAAAAATGGATATTCTGCTCGATGGCGTGTCTATGAATACCATTGATTTGACAAAGAGTATCAACAAATCAGACGGTAAAAACCCCTTTCATCAGCCTCATTATTTATTACTTAACTTAGCATTAGGAGGCCAAAATGGCGGCAGTTTGGCTAACACAACCCTCCCTTCTCAATATTTGATTGACTATGTAAGAATTTATGCCCCTAAATAAAGAAATAGGAGGCATCCTCTCAGTAAAATAACACCTAAGTAACTATGCGAAAACTATTATTCATGTTCTCAACTGCCTTTGTCCTCGCATTGGCTGCCTTTATTCCAAAAAAGGTATCAAAATCAGTTGAACCCAAAGCAAAAAACCCAAACGTACTCCTCATTGTTGCCGATGATTTGGGCTACAACGATGTGGGTTTTAATGGTTGTCAGGACATTCCCACACCCCATATTGACCGTATTGCCAAAGCTGGGGTTGTGTTTTCGTCGGGACATGTTTCTTTTGGCGTGTGTAGTCCGAGCCGTGCGGGCCTGCTGACGGGTCGGTATCAATATCGTTTCGGTTATGAACGCAACCCCCTGTACGTAACCGCTGACAGCACCATGGGCTTGCCCCTCACCGAAGAAACAATGGCCGATGCATTGGGGCGGTCGGGGTATACTAGTGTATGCTGGTGGCAAATGTTCCTTGGTTTCATAAGGTTTTTGCAACTTTGAACGTGGTTTCACGAGTTTTTTGGCTTTCTGGGTGGCGGGCATCAATATTTTCCTGAAAATTTAACACTCCAAAACCCCGAAGATGCCAATGGCGAAGGGGAAAGTTACAGAACAAAGCTGAACAGAAATTATACAGTCGTTGAAGAAACTGAATACCTAACTGATGCTCTTTCGAGAGAAGCGGTGTCGTTTGTGGAAAGAAATAAACAAAAGCCGTTCTTTCTGTACCTTGCTTACAATGCACCCCATGCCCCGCTGCAAGCGACCGAAAAATACCTTAAACGCTTTGAAAATATCAAAAACCCCAAACGCCGCACCTACGCCGCTATGGTGAGTGCCATGGATGATGGTGTGGGCAGAGTGCTTGATAAATTGAAAGAAACAGGGCAGATGGACAATACGATTATTATCTTTTTATCGGATAATGGTGGGCCTGTTTCAGACAATGGCAGCAACAATGCCCCCTTACGTGGACAAAAAGGTAGTGTTTTTGAAGGCGGTATCCGAGTACCTTTTGCAATGCAATGGACGGGTAAAATCCCTGCTAACTTGACCTACGACAAACCCATTATTGCCTTGGATATTTTAAGGACCGTTCTGGCAAATATCCAAGGAGCGGCAAACCCCAAAAATCCCTTAGATGGCACTGATTTGCTACCCTATCTAACGACTAAAACCAACAAAGCACCGCACGATTTCTTATTTTGGCGAATGTACGACAGAAGTAATTATGCCGTCATCAACAAGGCAGAAAAGAAAATGGTGGTATTGAAAGACAGCCTTTACTTATACGATTTGAAAAAGGAAATAAATGAGAAAGCCAATATCATTGACCAAGAAAAGACGTTGGCAGACGAATTGGGCAAGGCAAGAACAACATGGGAGAAAGGCATGATTGCGCCCACTTTCTTGGGATTAACCCAAGCCGAAGAGTATAAGAAGTTGAAAGGAGTTACTGTGAAAAATTAAAGCGCTTTATGATTTTACTTCTAAATTTCATAAAGTTCCAAACGATTTGTAAAACAGTAGGTTTTTGTAGTAAACGTGATTTTATGGAATGGGTAAAAATCTTGACAACCATAATCCTTAGCAAATGCCAAACTTATACCAAGCCTATGCCGATTTTGACCTCATTGCTTTGCTAAAAGAGGACAATGTTATGGCGTTTGATACGCTGTATGCCCGTTATTTTGGCAAATTGTACAATCATGCTTACGAAAAACTCCATGACCGGTTTTTAGCCCAAGAGGTAGTACAAGACCTTTTTGTGAGTTTTTGGCAAAATCGGCATAAAATAGAGGTGCATACCTCTTTGGCATCCTATTTTTTTGTGGCAATTCGCTATTTGATTATCAATCAGTACCGAAAACGAATGATTTACGAGCAAAATTTGGCAAAAATGGCTCAAACCCAAAGCCAAATGAGTAACGAAACAAACGAATGGTTGGATTATCAAGATTTGCAAATCGAATACCAAGCGGCCTTGAAGCAATTGCCCGAAAAATGCAGTGAAGTTTTCACCATGAGCCGCAACGGAGCAACCAATAAAGAAATAGCCGAAGCACTTAATATTTCACCAAAAACAGTTGAGCAACACATTACAAAAGCCCTACGCACTTTGCGTCATGTGCTACACTCACGCCTCAACACCCTTGTTGGAATCGGACTTTTAGCCATTTCTAAATGGTTATTTTAAGCAAACTTCAATCATTCAGAAATATCAAGTATCACCATGAAACGAGAATTATTAGATAAATATCTTGCTGGTCAATGTACTACCAACGAAACACGCAAAGTGGAGGCTTGGTATGAAGCACAAAAAGGCGATAAGGATTTCCTTGCCTCACTTTCTGATTTAGATCAGCAATTGTTAGAAGAAGAAACCTTAAAAAAAATAAAAAGCACGATAGGTGTGCCGTTTGATAGCGACGAAGAAATACCCATAAAATTACCACTTTGGCGTAATTGGAGGGTACAAATGGGTATTGCAGCGTCTTTTCTGCTGTTATGCTGGGCGGGGTGGTCTTATTTACAATTTACGCCTGCCAAAACAAACGAATCATTATTTGGGTTTATAGAACCGATGAAGCAAGATGCCGTCGTTCGATTTGTCAATAAAGAAGCCAAGCTCATCACCCACCGCTTGCCCGACGGTACACAAGTCTGTTTGTATCCCAATGCCGAACTGACCTACCCTAAGGCATTTGAAGGAAAAACAAGACAAGTAACTTTTATTGGTGAAGGATTTTTTGATGTAGCCCATGATGCCTCGCACCCGTTTTTAATTCAAAGTGATAAAATGCAAATACGGGTTTTGGGGACAAAGTTTAACGTAAAAGCCTTGCCAAAACAGGCGATTTTTCAAGTGTCTGTGGTGTCGGGAAGCGTTGCGGTGCGGAGTATGGCCGAAAAAGGAAATACCAACCCCGAAACCATAATTTTGAAACCCCAGCAGAAGGCTCTTTTTGAAGTAGCTACAAATCACTTGACGGCAATGGAAACCAATGCCGAAGCCAAAAAAGAAATATTTGAACCCATTTCAATCAATTTTAACGAAACGCCCATCAGTCAAGTCATCAATCAGTTAGAGAGGCAATTCAATATTCATATCCAGTTATCAGATAAGGCCATTTCAAAATGCCTATTAACTGCCGATTTTAACAATCAATCTCTGCCAATTATTCTCGAAATATTATGCGCTTCTTTAGATGTATCTTACACCCTCTCTGGTGATACTTTGATTTTGAAAGGAGTCGGTTGTGAGTAATTATTTTTAATACCAACTAAGGGTATGAGTATTCCATGATTGACTTGTACTTAGAAAGTATTTCTAAATCATAAACCACCTTTCTAAAAAAAGCAGGCGTGTGTCACCACGCCTACCCACTAACTCACACAATTTTAAGTTTTCAAGCCTAATCGGAACTACGGTACATGTCACTGTATCATAGCACTGGCTCTTATTTATTAAAATTTAGACCTAAAACTAATGAAAAAAATCACGATTACACAATCTGTAAACTGGCAAAAAGTCATGCGTATCAGTTTGATTCAATTTATCGCCTCGTTTGTGATAATAAGTTTCAGTTATGCACACACCACCATTGCCCAAGCCATACTGGACAAAGAAGTATCGGTAAAAATGGTCAATGTGTCATTGAAAGAAGCGATTCAAAGCCTTCAAGGGCAAACACAAGTGAAGTTTGTGTACACGAGTCGCATCAATTTGAAAAACAAAGTCAGCATCAATGCCGATAAGATGAAGCTGTCTGTTGTTTTAGAAAAGCTACTCGCACCTTCTCAAATTGGTTATCGGGTAATCAATGGACAAATTGTTTTGGTAGCTGAAAAAGAGCAGGCAAAAAGTATCGAAGAAACGCCTGATAACTCGGCAATGGAAATGGGGCAAGTTCAAGCTTTCGTTGTGAAAGGTACAGTTGCCGACGAAAAAGGCGAAAAACTACCAGGCGTTAATGTCTCCATAAAGGGTACAACGCTTGGCATCACCACCAATGCAAACGGTGAGTATTCGTTGAATGTCCCCAACGAAAACGCCGTATTGGTATTTAGTTTTGTTGGCTATATCTCACAAGAAGTGATGGTCGGCAATAAAACCACGCTGGATATATCACTGCAAGTAGATAGCAAAACCCTCAACGAAGTAGTGGTAGTAGCTTATAGTACCACCAAAAAAGCCAATTTAACGGGAGCGGTATCTTCAGTAAAAATGAATGACATTGATGGCTTGCCCATATCCAATGCCGCCACCGCTTTACAAGGCCGCATGGCAGGCGTAACTGTCAGTTCGTTTACGGGGCAGCCTGGCAAAAACGACCCTCAAATCAGAATCAGAGGCATCGGTACATTTGGCAACAATAGCCCACTGGTTATTATAGACGGTGTACCCAACGAAGTGGGGGCATTAGGCGATATATCAGTAGATGATATTGAAAATGTTTCGGTATTGAAAGATGCGGCTTCTGCTTCTATTTATGGTGTTAGGGCGGCAAACGGTGTTATTTTAGTCACAACAAAAAGAGGGGTGGCTGGCAAAGCCAAAATCCAATACCGAGCTACTTATTCGGTACAAAAGCCGCTTGTAAAACCAAGGTACATGGATGGCGTACAATGGGCAACTGCCTACAACGATTTTTTGGTCGAAACAGGGGCTGCTCCGGTTTATACTGATGCAATGATTCAAAAAATCAAAGACCAGTCAGACCCCGATAATTTTGCGAATGTGGACTGGTTTGATGAAGTCTATAAACCTGCTCCCTTGAATATGCAGTTTTTGTCGGCATCGGGCGGTACCGAAGCAACCAAATACTTAGTTTCGTTGGAATACCTCGACCAAAAAGGCATCATGGTGAATACGAACTCCAAAAGAATACAGGTGAGGGCAAATTTGGACGGAAAGATTTCAAATAATGTAAGTTTTGGTATCAACCTACGTGGACTTAAACAAGGCATCAATGAGCCAATTGCCGCCGCCAATCAAAACGACGACGGCGACAATGGCATCAACCGTGTGATTAGTGGCTTTACCCGACCTACTGTTACGCCTCGATACAGTTTTGGTGAATTTGGCTTATTTGACGGAACAACTTTGACTCAAATCAAGAACCCTTTGAAGTCTCTTTATGAGCAACAGAACAATACCGATAATTATCGTTTAGATAGCAAAGTTTTCGCCCAAGTTAAATTTCTCAAAAATTTCAGTTTCACTTCGAGCTTTGGGTATGTTTACAATTCAGGGTTAAATTATGCCTTTTCACCTTCTACTTATAGTTTTCGCCCCGATGGCACTCTGTTAAACGCTACGCCAAGTGTTAGCTCGTCAAGCAACAGTTCAACGGTTTTTACGAGGTATCTTGTTGAAAACCTTTTGCGTTATGAAAGAGTATTTAATAAAAAACATGACTTCAAAGTCTTGATAGGACAAACTGCCCAACACGACGAAACAAAGTCTTTTAATGCCTCGGTGCGTAACCTGCCAAGCAATGATATTACCGTGCTTGGAGCAAGTGCCGAACTGCCATCTAATGGCGGAAGTGCCTCAGCCCTATCACTGCAATCATTTTTGGGTAGAATCAACTACACATTCAATGACAAATACCTGTTGGAGTTGAACGCCCGAATGGACGGAACCTCTCGCTTGCCAGCTTCGCAGCAGTATCCTATATTTCCTTCGGCATCGGCAGGTTGGATCATCTCCAATGAGCCATTTTTTGAAAAATTCACCAACGTAGTTGACTTTTTAAAATTGAGAGCCAGTTGGGGACAATTAGGTAATCAAGAAATTGGCAATTATTCATTCACTCAAAACTATGCGTTGGGTCAAAATTATCTTTTCAACAATGTCTTAGTACAAGGTGCTGCCATTAATTCTTTGGCTAATGACATGATTCAGTGGGAAACAACCACACAGACAAACCTCGGGCTTGATCTTGAACTATTTAACCGTAAAGTGAGAATTGAGGCCGATGTTTTTGACAAAAACACCTCCAATATTTTAGTGCAACTGCCTATCCCGAACACACTTGGTGGCTTAAATGCACCCAACCAAAATGCAGGGATTGTAAATAACAAAGGGGTTGAGTTATTGATAAATCATGTAAACAAAATCGGGAAATTTGAATACGACATTTCCGTAAATGGAGCCATGATTACGAACACCATAAAAAGTACCGCAGGGAGAGAAAACTGGATTACGGGCAACACCATCAATCAGGTGGGTAGCCCCATAAACTCATATTTTGGATACATTTCAGAAGGGCTTTTCAGAACCCAAGACCAAGTAGGAGCCAGTGCAAAACAGTTTGGCAGTACCCCTCGGATAGGTGACATTAAATACACCGATATAGACGGCAATGGCGATGTTACAACCGCCGATAGGATTATCATTGGTAATCCGTTCCCTAAACTTACTTATGGTATCAATGTAGGTCTGAAATATGTCGGTTTTGATGTTTCCTCCTTTTTTCAGGGCGTGTCTGGTATTCAAAGGTACTATGCTGATGATGCCAATATGCTTGTTCGGGCACAGAAGTTAGTGATTTGGAACGACCGCTGGACGGTAAACAACCCCAATGGAGATTTGCCTCGATGGGGTAACCCAACCAACAATAACTCCTTCTCTACTTTCAGGCTTCAAGATGCCTCTTATTTGAGGCTTAAAAACCTTGAAATTGGTTACACTGTACCTAAAAAATTGTTAGGCTCGGTTGGCATTTCAAACCTTAGGGTCTATTTCAATGGTGTAAATCTTCTTACGTTTAGTCAAAACAAAGATTATGACGTGGAAAAGTCTGACAATGACGTTAGAAGCCTTGATTATCTGAATACCAAGAGTTTGTCATTTGGGCTATCTGCTACTTTCTAACAATGAATTAAACCGTTTTTCTACAAACAACAATGAAAAAAATAGCTATACTCTTTCTAACTATGTTCGTTTTGGCAGGATGTTCTGAGGACTTTCTCAACGAAACCAACCCAAACGCCCTGGCAAGCGATACCTTTTGGAAAACGTCAAGTGATGTTGATAAAGCATTTGCGGGCGTATTTTCTCAATTGCAATCCGTTGATTTCTATAACGGAAATTCAAGCGGACAAAATGCGGGCGTTTACCGATTAGACTTCATCACCGACAACGGTTACTGTGGTTATAATTTTATCAACGGGGCATCCTTAGCCCGAGGAGACCATTCTGCCACCGAAGGACTTGTTAATAGTTTTTGGACAGCTTGCTACAAGATGATTCAACGAAGCAACGATTTTTTGGCAAATGTGGACCGAGTAACGGCGGTTTCAGAAGCAAATCGTAATACGATGAAAGCAGAAGTTCGGTTTTTACGAGCTTTGGCGTATCATCACTTGGCGATGTGTTATCGTGACGCTCCCTTGATTACTGCTCCTCAAACCTTAGCCGATGCCAAAGTACCCAAAAATACCAATAAGGAGTTAGTTGACTTCGTAATCAGTGAGTTAAACGCCATCACAGCGGGCAATGAGCTATCAGTAACAGTACCAACAGGGCGTGTATCAAAAGGAGCCGCACTTGCTTTGCTTGCCAGATTTTACCTTTATACCAACAGATATTTGGAGGCTGCCGAAACTGCTCAAAAAGTGATTAGTCTAAATGCGTATAATCTATCAACCACTTATCCTGCTTTGTTCAAAATAACGGGAGAAACAAGCAAAGACGTTATTTTTGCGGTGCAATATGCAGGGCCTGGTCTTGCGGCAGGAGTTGGGGCTATTTTCAACGGCTATTTTCCAGCCGCCCCCCAAGTGCATACCGTAGCCCTCCCTAATCTGGCGGATGATTATTATTGCACAGACGGACTGCCCATCACAAAATCACCATTATACAACGCCAAGAGCAAACATCTCAATAGAGATCCTCGTTTTGATGCTACCTTAGTGACCACAACGTCGCTTTTTAGAGGGGCGGCAATATTGCCAGCAAACCTTACCCCAACCACTTTTCGACTTAGAAAATGGGCCGACGAAAGTGCCACCAACTCTACCAATGCTTTTGATAATGGCCAAGATTTTTATGTGCTGAGGTATGCCGAAGTGTTGCTCACAAGAGCCGAAGCCCTGCTGGAATCTGGAAGCTACACCGAGCAAGCCGTGCGTGATTTAGTGAATCAAGTGCGTACCAGAGCTGGTATGCCCAAAGTAGAAGCCGTAGAAGGTACAGGTTTAACCAAGCAACAACTAATTGACATTGTAAGACACGAAAGAAGGATAGAAACCGCCTTTGAAGGGTTGCGTTTTTATGACCTCAAACGCTGGGGCATCTTAAAAGAAAGAGCAGTAGATAACTACATGAAAGTGGATAAAGTACAAGCTCCTGCCATCGAAAATCGTATTTTTACCGCTCCAAGGCATAATGTATGGCCCATACCTCAGCGTGAAATTGACGTGAATCCTGAGTTGGTTCAGCATCCTGAATGGCTGTAAGTTTTCAAACCTAAAAAAGACACTTCATCAACACAACAGACCTTGAAAAATGAACTCAACCTTCAATATATCTTTTTCAGGGTCTGTTTTTTTGCTTATTAAGCCTGATAAATACTTCATATTGAGAATGTTAAAAAAATCGATGCTTTTATTCACATTGGCGGTGCTTTTGGCCTTCATCCCACAGGTAAAAGCTCAAAATAGTAATGCCTCAATACCCAAAAAACCAAATGTTGTTTTTATTCTCGTGGATGACTTGGGGCTAAACGATTTGAGTTGCACAGGAAGCAAATTTTATGAAACCCCAAATGTGGATAGAATTGCCAAGGAAGGAACTGTTTTCACACAAGGCTATGCGTGCAGTGCGGTGTGTAGCCCGTCGAGGGCAAGTATAATGACTGGTCAATTTACAGCACGGCATGGCATCACCGATTGGATTGGAGCAAAATCGGGTACGGCATGGCGGACAGAAAATCGGTTTAATAAACTTTTACCTGCCGAGTACACCCAAGAGCTACCCAAAGCTGATGTACTCTTGCCCGAAGTTATGAAAGCCAATGGGTACAAAACTTTTTTTGCAGGAAAATGGCATCTCGGCGAAAAAGGAAGCTACCCAGAAGATCACGGTTTTGACATCAACAAAGGTGGTTGGGAAGTGGGCAGCCCCAAAGGCGGTTATTTTTCTCCCTGGGAAAACCCTTCATTACCCAATCTCAAAGACGGCGAAAACCTCGAAATGCGGCTGGCCAAAGAGACTTCGGCTTTTATCGAACAACAAAAAGATACGCCATTCTTTGCCTTTTTATCATTTTATGCGGTTCATGGGCCTATTCAAACTACCGAAGAAAAATGGAAAAAGTACCGTGATAAAGCCGAGAAAAATGGACTTGCTCAAAGCGGCTACCTGATGGAAAAAGATTTACCCATTCGGCGAGTGCAGGACAATCCTGTATATGGGGGTTTGGTAGAAAGCATGGACGATGCCGTAGGTGAAGTGTTGAATACCTTGAAACGCTTGAATTTGGAAGAAAATACCATCATCATTTTCACATCCGACAACGGCGGCGTTTCGTCAGGCGATGCTTTTTCAACCTCCAATTTACCGCTTCGAGGGGGTAAAGGCTATCAATGGGAAGGGGGCATTAGAGAACCGTACTTTATTAAAATCCCGTGGTTGAAAAAGCCCGTCAAGCAAATTGATTTTCCAGCAACTGGTGCCGATTTCTTTCCAACTCTTTTAGATTTTGCCCATATTCCACTGTTGCCAAAACAACACACAGACGGTGTTAGCTTGAAGCCATTGTTTGAAGGTAAAGCACTCAAAGACAGAGAATTGTATTGGCATTATCCGCATTATGGAAATCAAGGAGGCCAGCCCAACGCTACCATCAGGCATAAAAATTTGAAACTAATTCATTATTGGGAGGATGGGCATGACGAGCTTTACGATTTAGTCAAAGACCCCTACGAACAAACCGATTTGGCTTCAAAAAATCCTAAGGAAACACAAAGGCTGAATACAAAACTGCTCAATTGGCTAAAAAGCGTAAATGCTAAGTATCCTGTTTCAGACCCTGAGTTTAACGTTGAATTGGCTCATAAAAAACACCAAAACAATGTAGAGGTATTGATGCCAAAACTTGAACAAGAAAGGCTCAATTTTCTGAGGACAGACTACAAACCCAACGCAAATTGGTGGAAAAGTAAAACTACCAAAGATTAATTAGAGTGCTGTGTCTATGTAAGAAACAACCGACAGCACAGGAACCAACAAACGGTCTGACGGAACCAATTTTAGCACATTCGATCTTCTAACTGTTTAATTTTTTGATAATGAACACATTGAAAAAGTTTTCACTGCTTATCGCATTACTTACCTTTTCTATACATAATGCAAAATCACAGGCAACGCTCCAAAAACCCAATATCATTTTGATTTATGTGGATGATTTGGGCTATGGTGACATCGGCGTAAACGGTGCAGTGGGTGTAAAAACACCCAATATTGATTTTCTGGCAAAAAACGGCATCAATTTTAGTGATGCTCATTGTTCGGCTTCTACCTGTACTCCTTCTCGCTATTCGTTACTCACGGGCAGTCATGCTTTCAGAAGTCAAGCCGCCATTTTGCAAGGTGATGCGCCACTTCTCATAAACCCCAAGAAAGGAACCTTGCCAAGTATGCTCAAAAAAGCTGGCTACACCACGGGCGTTATCGGAAAATGGCACTTAGGCTTAGGCAATGGTACCTTGGACTGGAACCAAGAAATCAGTCTTGGGCCACGAGAAATCGGCTTTGATTATAGCTTTTTAATTCCAGCAACGGGCGACAGAGTGCCTTGCGTATTTGTTGAAAATCAGAAAGTTGTAGGTTTAGACCCCAAAGATCCCATTAAGGTAAGTTACGGCGAACGAATAGAGGGCGGCTACCCAATAGGAACAGAACACCCCGACTTGCTCAGAGTAGATGCCGACACACAGCACAAAAATGCTATCATCAATGGTGTTAGTCGCATTGGTTACATGAGCGGAGGTAAAAAAGCCTTATGGACCGACGAAGACTTCCCTTCCGTATTGACACAAAAAGCCTCATCATTCATCGAAAACAATAAAAACAGACCCTTTTTCTTGTATTATGCTTACCATGATATTCATGTGCCTCGTTTGCCGCATTCAAAATTTCAAGGCAAAAGCAGCATGGGAGCAAGGGGCGATGTGATTGCTCAAATGGATTGGTGTACGGGCGAAATAATAAAAAAACTCAAAGCCGAAGGGTTGGATAAAAACACGATGATTATTTTCACGAGCGATAACGGGCCCATTTTACAAGATGGCTACGCCGATAAAGCCGCTGAAATGGTTGGAAATCATAAACCAGCGGGCATTTATACAGGTACTAAATATTCAATCTACGAAGGCGGAAATCGTATGCCAACCATCGTTTATTGGAACGGAACCGTAAAGCCCAGAAAAAGTAATGCTTTATTATCGCAGATTGACCTATACGCTTCTTTGGCTTCATTTTTGAAACAAGAAATTCCTGCGGGCGATGCCCCCGATAGCCAAAATTTTATGGATTCGTGGCTGGGCAAATCCGATAAAGGAAGGGAGTATCTGTTGGAAGAAGGCTATACGTATGCCATCCGTAAAGGAGATTGGAAGTACATCAAACCCACGAAAACAAACGGAGCCGACTGGATGAAAAACAAACAAATAGATAGCGGTCATCGAGTAGAAAAACGGCTGTTTAACCTCAAAACAGACATAAAAGAGACTAAAAACCTTGCCGAAGAAAACCCCGATATTTTGAAAGAATTAGAACAAAAATTGAACGACATTATTACTTCTAAGTAGCCAGCGCTGAGAAAAAGATTTTGGAAGAATTAACTCATGTTTGATAAATTTGGAAAATCTTTCTTCGATAGCGGAATCTCTGCATCGCCTACTATC
>JBGAVQ010000160.1:0-12573 GCA_044228045.1 Spirosomataceae bacterium | reverse complement strand
ACCTCTTCAAAGCCCAAGTACATGCGCAGGAGTTCAATTTCATGGTCGAGTGTAATCAATCCTTGCTCCAATGAAGCTGCCGTGCCATCCGACGAGATAGAAGCGTTCAGATAACTCCGCATGAGCTTGCTCAGGTTCACGATATTTTCGTTGGCTTTTTCGGTTTCTTGCCTAAAAATCAAGGCTTGCAAGGTATTCAGCACATTAAAGGTAAAGTGTGGATTCATCTGCGCTTGCGCCGTTTGCACTTGCAGTGTTTTCACCATCTGCCCTTGGCGTTCGGCGGTAGTTTCTTGCTCTTTAATTAATTTTTGCTGCTTGCGTACTTCTCGTTGGCGTAGCTGACTTTGCCAGTACAAATACCCTGCCCCTGCCAACACGGCCAGCAATAGTCCAGAAGCATAATATGGAAAATACGGCGACTGCCAAGGGTAAACAGACACCTTAAATCGTAAAACAGCCTCATTACTCTTGGCTTCGGTGCTACCTGTGCGAGCCTTTACTCGAACTGTATAAATACCTGATGCTAAGTGTGATAATGTAATAACGGGTTCGGACTGCCAAGCCGTCCAGTCTTTGGTGATACCTTCAATATAGTAGCTGTATTGCGAGTTAAAAGGCTTGTCATCGCCAACGGACTCAAACTCTAAGCGTACATTGCCCGTGCCATGCGGAAGGGCGTGAATGCTATCTTGCTGCGCATGAGTAAAGCCAATTCGCTCGCCATTGAGCCGAGTAAAATAGGTACTCACTTGCCCCGGCGATAAGTCTAATTTCTTGGGGTCAACCACCGATAGCACCGTGCTTGACGGTATCCATACTCGCCCTTTTGAGTCTTTAAAAAAACTATTTTGATTTGGTTCAAGCCCTATAAAGCCGTTGTTGTGGTTATAGCACTTCAAAACCACTTTTTTAGAGGCATACCATGCCTTCAAATCCATTACATAGAGGTCTTTATTGCCACCAATAAGCAAGTGGTCAGCATCTAATTGGGTGATTGAGCTAATAAAATCGTTGAGGAACAAATGGGGTGCTAATACTAATGAATCAGCATTTGCATCTAAGTAAAACAAGCCTCTTGGTCTAGATCCTACCCATAAAGTACCTCTATTATCAAAAAGTATTGACACACAATTACGCCCATCCCAGTTGCCCTTTTCTCTTGAATACTCTTTAAATTGTTTGCGGTCATAGTCGTATCGGATGATAATTTTTGAACTGCCAAACCAATAAACACCTGACTTTTCGAGTGTGGAGCATAGTACGTAGGGAGATATATTGAATCCATCCTTAGCAGTAAGGTTTGTTACCCGAAATGGTGGTTTATTTTCCCAAAAATATACGGCTTCTTGTCCGCCCTGAATTATCAAATTGTGAGAAGGGTCTTCTAACAAACTCATGGCAATGGGACTTTTGGTCTTTGGTGGAATCAAAAACTCAAAGCGTTTGCCATCATATTGCATCACCCCCATTGTATGCGCAAACCACAAATGCCCAAATTTGTCTTTGATGGGCTGGTAGTACCACGAATCCCCCATAGCCCCTCCATTATCATTTACTTGGCTAATGCGTTTTTTCAATACCTCTCTATATCCTGTAACGGTTTCAAATTTTTGCCCATCAAAACGTCGAATTGGTTTATCCCAATTAAGGGTCCAAATCCGTTGTTGGGCATCTTCTACCACACTCCACGTCGTAGAAACTTCTTGTTCAGAGAAATAACGAAAGCCATTTTGAGACACAAACACCAAGCCTTTTTCTGTTGCCATCCATGTGCCATTAGGCGTATAGGCAAGGGCTTTGCCTGACATTTCATCAAAAGCAATAGATGAAATTTGATGGGTCTGTTTGGTGTTAGCTTCTAACAGATATGTCTTTTGCTGGAAATTAAAAAACCAATCAAAATCAACAGTTTTTAGTACCGTAACTTGCTTATCATTAACCGATAAAAAGGCTTGCCAACCTGCACTTGGAGTATGCATATAGTACAAGTTACTATTATCTTTTTGGCTGATAATCAACACTTTTTGACCATTGCGAGCGGTTGTCAATGAGGCAGAAAGATAATCTGGGGGATAAATTTGAGGTGGAGCAATAAGAATCAAACGTTTAGGCGTTAGATAAACCAAGCCTAATGAATCAATAAAGCCAAGTAGTTGATGGCTGGTTTTGTCGTAAGTCAAGTTCTTCACTTGTTTGTTTTTGAGCGAAGGCCAATTCAGTGCAACAAGCGAGTCTTTTATGAAGGTATGCAGTTTGCCTTCATTACTGATGGTGTAAATCTTGTTTTGTTTGTCAATCGTAAAAGACTGAATAGAGTTATGCTCAGGCACGCCCGTACGAAGGCGAGTGAAGGTTTTTCCATTGTATTTGGTAATACCTACTTGTGAGTTGGTATAGATGTTTCTCTTACTGTCTTCGTCAAATCCAGTAACATCGTATCCAATTACGCTTTGTTTAGGAGAAAATTGCTCAAAACCCTCTCCATTATATTTGCAAAAGCCGTACTTTGTGCCTACCCACAAATAACCTCTGCTGTCTCGAAATACTGCTTGTACTTGCATTTGTGAGAGGCCGTCACGGATGGTGTAAGTACGAACGGGATACTCTTGGGCGTACAGTTCATGGCCAAGCATAATGGCAACAAAGGCATAGAAAAAAAGAAAAGCGTTTTTCAAGGCATGGGAGGTTCTTATATCTCTCCCAAGTAAACGATTTTGGATTTTCTAAACAAACGATTTCAAAAAATCGGTTAAACCAGCTAAAATTTGGTAAAAAGAGATGAAAAGTTGGCTGGTTCCTACGGAGCAGATTGGATAGAAAATACACAGAAACTATTAACCGATGGCGGCTCTGCCGCATAGATACACCTCCTGCTCCAAAGGAGCCAGTCGTTAATACACAACACAAAATCTATCAACTGATGGCGGCTCTGCCGTAAAGGTACTTTTCTAATTGAACCCACAATTATCAAACTTCGTCGAAATTCGCCTCGTTATTTCCCGAAAAAAAAGATATTTGCTAAAACTTTAACCTCAACAACCATAATGCTAAAATTCTTTCGTTGGAGTTGGACAGTATGTGCTGTCCTTTGTATTGCTTTTACTAACCAAGCGCAACAAACAATCCCCCTGCCCGAACACCCTCGCCCCGACTTTGAACGGCACGAATGGCTCAACCTCAACGGTGATTGGGCTTTTGAATTTGACAAAAACGATGTCGGCGAAAAAGAAGGCTGGCAAAACGGTAAAAAAGCATTCACCCGTACCATCCATGTGCCCTTTCCGTGGGGATCGGCGCTGTCGGGCGTGAAAGACGAAGCCGACATTGCTTGGTACAAAAAAACAATCAACATAAAACCTGAGTGGAAAGGCAAGCGAGTATTTGTTACTATTGGCGCATCTGACTGGCGAACGACTGTTTGGCTCGATGGCAAATTGCTTGGCTCACACGATGGCGGTTATGTGCCTTTTTCATTTGAATTGACAAGTCAGAAAGCGGGTGCAAGTCAACAATTGGTGATTCGGGTAGATGACAAACGCCGAGATTTTACACTTTATGGCAAACAAGGCTATGGCAATGCCCGAGGCATTTGGCAAACCATCTATTTAGAAGCCAGAGGTCAAAACTACTTAGAGGCGCTTCATTTTTCGCCTGATATTGATGCCAATAAGTTAAAAGTGACGGCCTATTTGCCTGAAAACGCACAACAAAACCTATCGCTTAAGCTCAATATTAAAGGCAATAGTCAAGTATTTGAAAGTTCGCAAACTGTTCCCAAAGGTCAAAGCACCTATTCGTTTGAAGTTGCCATGCCCAAGGCTCGTTTGTGGTCATTGGAAGACCCATTTTTGTACGATGTGGAAGCCCAATTAGGCGATGATGTCGTAAAGTCTTACATTGGAATGCGGAAGATTTCTGTCATGAATTTGCCTGGAACAGACTACCCATACGTAGCCATCAACAACAAGCCCGTTTACCTGCAATTGACCCTTGACCAGTCGTATCACCCCGAAGGCTTCTATACCTTTCCGAGTGATGCCTTTATGCGAAATGAAATTTTGATGGCTCGTCAGATTGGCTTGAACGGCATCCGTACGCACATCAAGGCAGATATTCCTCGCAAGTTGTATTGGGCCGACAAACTGGGCGTGCTGGTGATGTCTGACTTACCCAACAGTTGGGGAGAACCCGATGCGGCCATGCAAAAAGAAGCAGAATTTACCCTCCGCCAAATGATTAAGCGAGATTTTAACCACCCTGCCATTTTTTCGTGGATTGTTTTTAACGAAACGTGGGGGCTCATTACCCATCGAGAAGTAAATGGCAAAAAGGAAAATCTCTACCTGCCCGAAACACAAAAATGGGTAGCTTCGATGTATCGCTTGGCTAAGTCGCTGGATGCTACTCGTTTGGTAGAAGACAATTCGGTGTGCTGTGGCAGAGGACATACCGAAACCGATATTTATTCATGGCATGAATACCTGCCCGGTTGGGCTTGGGAAGACCACATGGCCAATCTGGTGAAAAACAACTACGCCGGCAGTCAAGACCATTTCGAGAAAGGATATACGCAGGGGAATCAACCCCAAATCAACTCAGAATGTGGCAATGTGTGGGGCTACGATGGCAGCACGGGCGATGTTGACTACACTTGGGACTACCACCGTATGATGAATACCTTCCGGAAGTACCCCAAAATGGCTGGCTGGCTCTACACTGAACACCACGACGTGATTAACGAATGGAACGGGTATTGGCGATTTGACCGCACCGAAAAAATAGATGGATTAGGCGAATTGGTAGAAGGCATGAGCCTCAAAGACTTTCACTCAGACATTTACCTCAGTACAGGCAACGACATTAGCAAAACCGTAAAGCCTAATGAAGAGGTGAGTGTACCGCTCATTATTTCGTCCATGACCGACCGTGCTGAGTTAGGTAATTCGCTGACACTCAAAGCACAATTGTATGGATACGATGCACTCGGACAGAAAAAAGTGTATTGGTCTGGCGAAAAAGCAATTCCTTACAAAGCGTACATTCAGCAAAATGTAGAACCACTTACGCTCAAAATGCCGAACGAAAAATCGGTGGCTATCTTAGCTTTAACACTACAAGATGCTTTGGGAAATCCAGTGCATCATAACGTAATGACTTTTGTAGTAGAAACCTCCACTCCTACCGAAATGACGCTCTTGAATGGCAAAAAAGCTCGCTTAGTGAGCCTTGAACCCAAGCAATTTTCGGCAGCTAATTGGTCTCAAAAGCAATGGAATATATTCGACGGACTCAAAGTAAATGGTGCAGGAGTTGGTTATTTTGAATATCGCTTCAAAGTACCAAATGGCCTGAATATGAGCAATATAGAAGGAGTTTCATTTGTGGTAGAAGCCTCAGCAAAAGAACTTTTTGCCAAAGACCGAGACAAGAAAATAGAAGCTGGTGTGGACTATATGCTTGGCGGAAAAGCCGAGCCAAGCCAAAATCCGAATGCCTATCCGATGACTGACCAAACCAAGTTTGCGAGTGCAGTTATCGTGAAAGCAAATGGAGTGTATGCTGGTCGTTACGAATTACCCGACGACCCAGCCGATCATCGAGGCATCTTATCGTGGCATAATCAATTGAAAGACCGCAAGTTACGTGAAGCTGGTTCGTATGGCTATCGCATCAATGTGCCTATTTCGGCAGCAGCTTTGCAAGAGGCAGCAAAGACAGGCGAAATCATCATCCGCCTCGAAGCCGAACCTGGTCTATCTGGTGGACTGGCTATTTATGGCGATAAGTTTGGGCGTTATCCCATTAACCCAACGGTGGTGTTTGTGGAGAAGTAATTACCAACTTCTTTGCCTGACTATGAGCTCCACTGGCACACAGAACTCCAATTGGATGTTCTGTGTGCTACCCCAAAAGGCAGTATAGCCTCTTTTTCATTACTCTTAAAAATCCTTAAACCTATTTTTTCTCACATTTCGTAGGGGCTGCGTTTCGTTAGGTTGTCATATTATAAACAACCTAAATAGTACAGCCATGAAACGTATTTTTGAACGAATAGGGACGCTCAACAGCAAGTGGAGTGCCTTTTTATTGCTTTTTGCCTTAACTACTTCACTCCAATCATGTTTCTTTATTTTTGGGAATGAAGAAAACTTCCCTTCACAAGGCGAAATTGAACAAACCTACAACTTTAGCAGTTTTGACCGCCTCGAAATGGGCAACGCCTTTGATATTCGAGTGCAGCAAGGGCGTGATTTTTACATTAGAGTCCGTGGCGACAAGGTGGACGTTGATGATTTGGTAGTAACTGTGCGAGGCGGTGAACTACAAATTTATTACCGCCATAATCGGTCACATCGCTATCCGATGTACGTAGATGTCACGATGCCAACGCTGGCAGGGGTTGATTTTTCGGGAGCAAGCACTTCAACTATTAACGGATTTAGCAACCAACAAGAAGTTGATCTAAGGCTCAGTGGAGCTTCTCGCTCCACAGTAAACATTGGTAGCAAATATCTAAATATTGACTTATCTGGTGCTTCTACGCTCGATTTGGTTGGCAATTCGTTCCGCATAGACAGCGAGCTTTCTGGTGCTTCGCTCCTCAATGCCTTTGGGCTAAATTGTGAAGAAGGCTTGGTTGATGTATCGGGAGCAAGCCGAGCCAGGGTCAATGTATCTCGTGAACTTCGGGCTATTGCCAGTGGTGCCAGTAGCATTCGTTACCGAGGAAGCGCACAAGTTACCGTAAGTACTTCGGGCGGCAGTGTGGTGGAGAGGGATTAGTAGCCCCCTAACCCCCAGAGGGGAAATCAAGCGTAAAGTTCTGACTCAGGTTTGTTTGTAGGGACACAATCCTTTGCTGTTGCCCCCGACTGCTAACTAATCCTCGCCCAGTTGCTTTCGTTTGCTCTTTGCGATTCTATTTGATTTTTAATCATTTGATTTTTAGGTAGTTCCAGATCAGGGTCTTCTTCGAGAATACCCTGAACTACCTCACGAGCGGCTTTCAAAATCTCACCGTCTTTGGCCAAGTCAGCAATAATGAGGTCAATCAAGCCACTTTGCTGCGTACCAGACAAATCGCCTGGGCCACGCAGTTGTAAGTCAACATCGGCAATTTCAAAACCATTGTTGGTTTTTACCAGTGTGTCTATCCGAATACGGGTTTCACGAGATAGCTTTACGTCGGTCATTAGCACACAATAACTTTGGTCGGCACCTCGGCCTACACGCCCCCGTAGCTGGTGCAATTGCGCCAGCCCAAAGCGTTCGGCACTTTCAATTACCATTACACTGGCATTGGGTACGTTTACTCCTACCTCAATCACCGTAGTAGCCACCATAATTTGTGTTTCTTTTTTCACAAATCGTTGCATTTCGTACTCCTTGTCGTGTCCTTTCATTTTGCCATGAACAATGCTGACTTGGTACTCTGGAAAAGCCCGAGTCACACTATCGTAGCCGTCCATGAGGTCTTTAAAGTCCAGTTTTTCAGACTCTTCAATCAGCGGATACACAATATAAATTTGTCGTCCTTTTCTGATTTCTTCTCTCAAAAAACCAAAAACGGCCAACCTATGGCTGTCATACCGATGCACCGTTTTGATTGGTTTACGCCCTGCAGGTAGCTCATCAATTATCGAAACATCCAAGTCGCCGTACAGTGTCATGGCCAGTGTACGAGGAATAGGCGTGGCAGTCATTACTAAAATATGAGGCGAAATGTGTTCATTTTTAGCCCACAGTTTGGCTCGTTGCGCTACGCCAAAGCGATGCTGTTCGTCAATAATACAAAAGCCGAGGTTTTTGAACTGTACTTTATCTTCGAGCAAAGCGTGCGTTCCTACAATGATGTTGATAGTGCCATCGAGCAGTCCTTCGTGAATCATGCGCCGCCCTTTGGTACGGGTAGAGCCTGTGAGTCGGGCAATTTTTAGCCCTAACAGATCGGCGTATTCTTTGAGGTTTTCGTAGTGTTGATCTGCCAGTATTTCGGTAGGAGCCATTAGGCAGGTTTGCGCTCCGTTGTCAATGGCCAATAGCATACAAATAAATGCCACGATGGTTTTGCCACAACCTACATCGCCCTGTAAAAGCCGATTCATCTGCTTACCTGAACGCAAATCTTCAAAAATCTCTCGAATTACTTTCTTCTGGGCATTAGTGAGGTCAAAGGGCAAATGGTTTTTGTAAAATTCGGTTACTAAGGCTGTTTTTGTAAAAATCTGTCCTTCGTATTCTACTTTACGAAGTAGTTTTTGCTTAATAAGACGTAGCTGATTGTAAAACAGTTCTTCAAATTTTAGCCGTCGCTTGGCTTGGTGCAGCCAGGCTTCATTGAGTGGCGCATGAATGTGCCATACGGCATCTCGTTTGGCGAGCAAACGAAACTTCTGAATAAGGGCATCGGGCAGGGTTTCTCGGATGTGCGGCAGTGCCAGTTCTACCAAAGTACGTTGCCATTTGGCGATGGCTTTGCTGTCAACGTATCGCTTACGAAGTTTTTCGGTGAGGTTATAAACTGGTTGCCAATAGCCGCCTTTTTCGTTTTCGGGCGAGAGGATTTCCATTTCGGGATGGCCAATTTGGAACTTACCTCCAAACTGAGTAGGTTTACCATAAATCACATACTCGCCATCTCGCCGAAGGTTTTTTTCTAACCAGCTAACACCCTGAAACCAAACGAGTTCGAGTATGCCTGTCCCGTCCGAAAACGTACCAACTAAGCGTTCTTTTGCTCCTTCGCCAATGCGCTCAAAATGTCGTAGTCGTCCTTTGATTTGGGCGGCTTCCATGTTCTCGTTGAGTTCTCCGATGGTAAAAAAACGAGTACGGTCTTCGTAGCGAAAAGGATAATGCTGAAGTAGGTCTCCAAACGTAAAAATACCCAATTCGGTATTGAGCAAAGCTCCACGTTGAGGGCCTACGCCTTTTAAAAATTCAATCTTTGTATCAAAAAAGCCTGATTTTTCGTTCATAGTGTTAAAAATCAGTTACTTGTTAGCCAACCGAAGCAATAAGCGTTTAGAATCGTTGCCAAATTACACACAAATTCAGTGTCTAAACATCCTTACCCAATGAAAACATGGTTTTTACTTCTATTCAGTTGCTTTGGAGGAATGTCAGTTGCTCAGTCGCAGGGTATCAAGCCTGTGGTGCCTCGCAAGCATTTTACATTTTATTTTGCACCAGTAGGTATGCAGGTAACTGAGCTTGAAAATATGAACACCCAGCTACAAGCCAATGGATACGCTCCGCTCACCCAAAACCACTATTTGCTGGGCGCAGGGTTTGTGTTTAGGTATCCTAAGCGTGCGCTTATGCTTTTTGACTTTAATTTTGGCAACATTCCCAATACCCGTTATGGGCAAAAAACAACGGCCAACCTTTATGGACTTTGTTTAGGATTTGGCTACGAAGTCATTAAAAATAAGCGAGTTAGCACTTTCCCTTATGCAGGTTTGGGTAGTAGTAGCCTTATTATCAACGCCAGTAAAAACGATGCAGGTATCACGCAATTTAACAATTATCTTGGGGCTTCGCCAGATGGTATTCAATTCAAAGCCTTTTCAGCCAATGTAAAATTAGGCTGGCAATTTGATTATTCGGTTGCCTTACCCAACTCACATGGCAAGAAAATTGCAATGGCTATCAACACTGGCTATAGTCTCCCGATTGCTACCCAATGGGCACAACGCAACGGAAAGTCGCTTGATGGTGCGCCATCCGTTAATATAGGAGGTTGGTATGCCAAATTGATGGTAGGGATTTGAGAAATGATTAATGAAGTGAGAGGTAGGAAGTACGAGATTATTATCAGGCATTTAGTTCTTATCTCCGAACTATAAACATACCACTACCCAACGAAATGGCTTGTTTTTCGGTCTATACAATAAGAATGTTTATCGTCCGAAAAATAGAACTGGTATGCACAACTTGTCAAATTATACCAATGAATGCTTTTTTTCGTATTTTTATCCCTCTAAAACGCCAAAAAACCATTTAGGTAGCTCGGCAACTATGAAAAAACTATACTTAGGGCTTTTATTAGCGATTTTGACCCAATCTCTTGCTCATGCTACGCACATTTTTGGCGGAGATTTTGAGATGCAGTTTATTGGCACGGGTCGCTATACACTTCGGCTAAATTTATTTATTGACGACATTAACGGCAGCCAAGGAGCCAAAGACCGCCTAAAAGATTATGTAACAGCAAGTATTTTTCGGAAGCGTGATAATGTACGAATGGGCAACTTCCAACTGAATGCCGAACCACAAGAGTTTGTCACATACTCCAACGCTGTTTGTGCGCCGTCTAACACCGTTCGCACAGCAAAATATAGTTTTAGCTCCGACATTTCCCTTGACCCTTCCCGCTACAACGACCCCGAAGGCTATTACGTATCTTGGCAAGACTGCTGCCGCAACTACGTGACAGTCAATATTGTAAGCACTATGAGCAGTGCCACGGGCATGACATTTTATCTGGAATTTCCGTCTTTGCTCACCGCCCAAGGGGCTTCGTTTACTAACTCTTCGCCTGTATTTGGGTTTCCAAATGGCCAATTGATTTGCGCTAATACACCTTTCAAATTTTCGTTTGGTGCCACCGATGCCGACGGCGATCGGCTGGAATATGCTTTGGTTACGCCCTTCTCGAGCGTGGGAGGCACGCAGTCATCAAAAGATACCCCTGGCTCGGCCAAACCTTCTGGTAGTAAAGAATACCCCACTGTTCGGTGGCAAACTGGCTATGATCCTACTAATGTAATACCCGGCAGTCCAGCCCTAACCATTGACCCCGCCACAGGTGAGTTATCGGTGGTAGCCACGCAAATTGGTAATGTGTATGCCTTGGCCGTAGAAGTAAGAGAATATCGAAATGGGGTACAGATTGGCCTGACTCGGAGAGATTATCAGTTTACGGTAATAGAGTGCGCTCCGCCACCCGCCAAACCTGATGTTTATAAGCAAGGCACGCCTGACGATAAACGTTCGCTTACCAAAACCATTAATGTTTGCCAAGAAGGTTATACTATTCTTGAAACGCAGTATAACCGAGAATATAACTATGTTTGGCAAAAAGATGGCCAAAATATCCCAAGTTCAAACGTCACATCTCTTAAAGTATCAGAGGCTGGTATTTATACAGTAATAGTTAGTAATAACCAACGTTGTAGCAAAGAGATTTCTTCGGATGAGATTACTGTAAAAGTACTGGTTGGTGACAAAATTGATTTAACCTCTAATGTGCCGCTACCAAGTTGTGCTGATAAAGTGATTTCGCTTGATGTAACTAATCTGTCGCATTTGACTTATCAGTGGCTTCGCAACAACGACTCACTCAAAGGTGAAACCAAAACTAAACTGGTTCTAAAAGATAGTGGCAAGTACAAAGCATTGATATTGAGCAAGAAAGACAGCTGTTTTTATGAACCCGAAATAGATGTTGTCATCAATCCATTGCCTGAGTCAATTATTACCAATTCAAAGGGCCTGACCACTATTTGTGACAATGATACACTTGGGCTTCGGGCAAGCAGTGGAGCGGGTTACAGCTACGAATGGCGGCGCAACGGCACGGCCATTCCACAAGGGAATACAGCTATTTTTTCGCCCAGACAAACAGGTGACTACACGGTTTTGGTAACTGATGGCAATAAATGCACAAAGCTCTCTACTACCCTAAAAATTACTGTGAATCCAACCCCAACCGTTACGCTTGATAGTATTCCACCATTCTGTGGAGCACAAGCTGTTAAGCTTAGATTAAATGGACAACCAGTAGGAGGCAAATATGTAGGACCAGGGGTGGTGAATGGCAACGAGTTTGATCCAATTATTGCCAATTTTGGGCGACATTTGGTCACATATTCTTACACCAATAGTTTTCAATGTACCCAAAAAGCTACTCGAATATTTGAAGTAGTAGCAGCCCCACGGGTATCGCTTGGTGGCGATTTGACCATTACTCGAGGTGACACTGTCACGCTAACCCCTCAGATTTCGACGGGTACGGGGGCGCAATATGCTTGGTCGCCAGCTTCGGGTCTCAATAGCCCAATAATCAAAAACCCGTTGGCTTCGCCAGACAATACTATTACCTATAACTTGGTGGTTACGCTACCTACAGGTTGTAAAGCCCAAGACGATGTGGTAGTGCATGTATTACCCGCCTTGACTATCCCTACGGGAATTACGCCCAATGGAGATGGCGTAAACGACCGATGGGAAATTGCTGGTATTAATGAGCTACCCGATTGTGAAGTAGAAATTTTTAACCGTTGGGGTAATTCTGTTTTCTTTTCAAAAGGTTATTCTACACCATTTGATGGTACTGCTAATGGTGAAAGCCTTCCGATAGCAACCTACTACTTTGTGATTAAACCCAACAACGGCGGTAACAATCGAAAAGGATATTTGACCATCATCCGATGAGGCTTGGGGCAATCTTGATAAAACTTTTGAACTGTTCATTGGTTAGCCCTGTGGTTTCATCTATTGACCATCGGTCAAACCCGTGGTACAGACCGAAATTTCTTACTTCTTACCTCCTACTTCTTACTTCTT
>JBGAVQ010000159.1:0-12603 GCA_044228045.1 Spirosomataceae bacterium | reverse complement strand
AATCAATCCTGTAATCAATCGGCCTGCGGAGGCATTGGAATGTGGAGAAAACAAAAACAGAAAATACCCAGCAACTAAGGTAATTCCCCAGCTAATGAGCAATTTTTGACGTTGCTGATATAACAAAACTAATCCCCCTACTACAAAAATCAATAAGCCAAGTGCGCTGGTTGCCAGGCTTAAAAAGCCGCAAAATAAGGCCCATCGGTAGGCAGATTTGGTATTTTGGGCTAATAAATAAGGGATGTAAATACTCCAAAAAACAGAATGAAGATAAAAAATTGACGTGTCGGCTCGGAGGCTACAAATCCAGAATTGCGGCTGGAACAACAACAGTGTGACAGGCAAAAAGTATAAAATATTGACTTTGAGTACCTTAAATTGCTTGTAAAGGATCAAACTCATACCCACTAATGCCAAATTTCCAATTAACATTAGCACCCGAAAGTCTAATGATCCTGAAAGGTAATACCACAATAAAAAATAAAGACGGTAATAAACGGGTTTACTTTCATTTTCGGAGGTAAACAGAATATTAAGTTTTTCTTGCCAGGAATCTGTATCTACAAAATTGATTAGAAACTGGCAAATGGTTCGGTATTCGTCTTGCTGAGGTAAATTGACCCAAAACTGTGAAATACAGTAAAAAAACAGCAATGCTGGCAACGCCACTACCAACAGTTTAAGATAAGGAAAAGGTTGTTTCATTACTTATTTCAAATGCCTACAAATGTTTTTTGCCTCCTATTTAATTATTCCTAAACGATTGTAACACACTTAGAATCTGTTCAGGCGCAAGTCCAGATTGTTGTTGGTGAAATGCCTGAGAGCCATATGTGCCATCGGGATAGCCCTGAGCAGCCAAGCTAACAAATTGCTCAAAACTTAGGTTTCTTGCTAACAATTGTACAGACAATTGTTGTGCCAAACCACCAATGCTTACATGTTCTTCAGCAATCAATAAATTAGGAGCTTGTTTTACTATTTCAAAAAATAGATCAGATGGCGTAAGTGGCAACGTAAGGGCTGTAAATACATTTATTTGATTTTGCAATCCTCCTTTTTCAATAGCAGCCAATACATTATTGGCAGTAGGGCCCAATGCAACAACCGAGGCCAAAGGATGTTCCGACTTATTTACCCATTTTATACTCCCCAATTCGGTTGAGTCGGTAGGGCATTGGTTTCCTACACCTAAGCGCAAATAAGTGGGTTTTCCTTCTGCAACAATTGTGTTGATTGAACTTTCTACTTCGTCAGCAAAGGCAGGCACCCAGCACTTTACGTTTTGGAGGCTACTCAGGCAAGCCAAGTCTTCAATAGCATGGTGAGTACTTCCCATAATTCCGTAGCCATAGCCACCGCCATTACCAACCAAAAAAACAGGTAAATTATGCAAACAAACGTCGTTTCGAAACTGCTCCAAACACCTATACACAATAAACGGCGCAATGCTATAACAAAACACTTTGAAACCTTTGTAGGCCATACCTGCTGCCATGCCTACCATGTTTTGTTCAGCTACTCCAGCATTAATAAAGCGGTTGCCCATTTTTTCTTGCAAATTTTCCAAGGCATTATACCCCAAATCACCTGTAATGAACACAACTTTTTCATCAGCAAGAGCCACATTCTCAATAGCTTGCGAAAATTCTTTTCTCATCTTAATTATCTTTTCAATTCCCTTATAGTCTCAATCGGGTTGGTCGAACTAAACACAAAATTACCAGCCACCAACACATCAGCTCCCGCTTTAAGCAGTTTGGGAGCATTATGCTGATTTACACCACCGTCTATTTCAATAACAGCTTTTGAGCCGACGGTAACTATCATTTCGTGTAAATGATGAATTTTGCGGTAGGTGTGTTCTATAAATTTTTGCCCCCCAAAACCAGGGTTTACAGACATCAGCAAAACCAAATCTAAGTCTTCAAGTATATCTTCAAGTACTCGCACGGGCGTATGTGGGTTAAGGGCAACGCCTGCTTTACAGCCAACATCTTTTATTTGTTGAATAGTACGGTGTAGGTGCGTACAAGCCTCATAATGTACCGTGATGATTGACGCACCTGCCTTTTGAAAAGCCTCAATGTATCGCTCAGGCTGCACAATCATCAAATGCACATCCAGTGGTTTTTTAGCATGGCGGTTCACGGCCTCACAAACTGGCAAGCCAAACGAAATATTTGGCACAAACACCCCATCCATAATATCCACGTGAATCCAATCGGCTTCACTTTGGTTAATCATTTCAATTTCGCTTTGTAAATTGGCAAAATCAGATGCTAAAATAGAAGGAGCAATCAGTTGCATTTTCATCTATCAAGGTAGTGCGGACAGTACGTCCGTTATTAAAAATTTTGAGTCACAAAGTTAGAACGAATTGTTTTGAATCCCTCAAACTTTACTTAGGTTTGTCTTTTATTGCTATTTTTTCAGCAATCTGCTCTAAATTATTGGCCATTGATTACAAACCATCGTCTTTCAAATGTCTGTCCAAGCACAAATCAACGAGCTAACCGACCAACTTAATTATTACAATACTCGGTACTACCAAGATTCAGTTTCAGAAATATCCGACTTTGAGTTCGACAAATTACTTGAAAAACTCATAGCCTTAGAAAAGGAACATCCTGAGTTGAAGCGAGAAGATTCACCTACTCAACGAGTAGGCGGCACTATTACCAAAACATTTCAGCCTGTCTTTCATCGGTTTCCAATGTTGTCGTTGGGCAACACTTATAGTGAGCAAGAACTATTAGACTTTGATGATCGGGTTCGTAAAGGATTACCAGACCAGTCTTACGAATACATTTGCGAGCAAAAATTTGATGGCATTTCGCTTAGTATTCGTTACGAAAACGGAATCTTAAAACTTGGGGCTACCCGTGGCGACGGTACTCGTGGCGATGCCATTACCGCTAACGTAAAGACAATCAAGACATTGCCATTAGTAATAAAAAATACGAAGTATGAAGTAGGAAGTAAGAAGTCTGAGGTCGGAAGTATGAAGTATGAAGGTGGTGATAAAGAAAATGAAGTAGGAAGTCAAGAAGAAAATGAAGTAGGAAGTAAGAGGAATGAAGTAGGAGAACAAACTTCTACTCTTGCCTCTTACCTCTTACCTCCTACCCCCGACTTCTTACCTCCTACCTCCTACCCCTTACCTCAACTATTCGAAGTTCGTGGCGAAGGTTTTATGTCGTTTTCATCTTTTCAACGACTTAATAAAGATTTGGAAGAGGCAGAGGAAACGCCTTATGCAAATCCTCGCAATGCGGCATCGGGAGCTTTTAAATTGCAAGATTCTACTGAAGTAGCTCGCAGGGGCTTAGACTGCTTTGTTTATCAGTATCTTGCGGACGAAGAATTGTTTGAAACACACGAACAAAGTCTAATTGCTTTAAAAAATTGGGGCTTTAATGTATCTCAAACTTGGCAAAAATGCACTAACATTCAGCAAGTTCTGGAATACATAAAAAACTGGGAAGAAAAACGCTTTGAACTCCCCTTAGCTACTGACGGAATTGTAATCAAAGTCAATTCGTTTGCTCAACGAGAAGAACTCGGTTACACAGCCAAAAGTCCTCGATGGGCCATTGCCTACAAATACAAAGCTGAGTCGAAGTCCGCTATTTTGAAAGCCGTAACTTACCAAGTTGGGCGCACTGGGGCCATTACGCCAGTGGCTGAGTTAGATAATGAGTCGCTTAATGGCAAAGGTATTCACTTGTCAGGTACTACCGTAAAAAGGGCATCGTTGCACAATGCCAACGAAATAGAACGACAAGGCTTACGGTTACGGCTCGGTGACACTGTTTTTGTAGAAAAAGGCGGTGAAATTATTCCGAAAGTGACAGGTGTTGATGTATCAAAAAGAAACGAAAACAGTCCTAATTTTCAATACATTACACATTGCCCAGCTTGTGGAACTGAACTCATTAGAAAAGAAGGTGAAGCCAATCACTATTGTCCCAACGAAAAAGGTTGCCCCCCACAAATTAAAGGTCGTTTGGAACATTTTATCCATCGCAAAGCCATGAATTTAGAGAGCTTAGGCGAAGGGAAAATCGAATTATTGTTTGAAAAAGGATTGGTCAATAACCCCGCTGATTTCTATCAATTGCACGAAGGGAATTTATTGGGTCTGGAAAAAACAATCGTAGATGAAAGTACGGGCAAGAGCAAAAAAGTGAGTTTTCAGAAAAAAACAGTCGAAAATATCCTGGCTGCTATCGAAAAATCCAAATCCGTACCCTTCAAACAAGTACTTTTTAGCATTGGCATTCGGTATGTTGGGGCAACAGTTGCCGAAAAATTAGCGAACTATTTCAAGAATATTGATGCCCTTCAGGCAGCATCATTAGAACAACTGACCAATGTTCCCGAAATTGGTGAACGAATTGCCCAAAGTGTCGTCACTTTCTTTGCTGAATCTGATAATCAGCTACTTATTCAACAATTGAAAGCCGCTGGCCTACAATTTACCACTCAAGAAGAAGAAGTAATTGTAGAGGGTGAAACCCTGGCAGGAAAATCGTTCCTCTATACAGGCACCTTCCAACACTTTGAGCGAGACGATTTAGAACTTAAAATTGAAGCCAATGGAGGCAAAGTACTTTCGGGTGTTTCAGGTAAATTAGACTTTTTGATAGTTGGCGAAAAACCCGGGGCTTCAAAAATTGATAAAGCCTCCAAATTGGGGGTAAAAATGATTTCAGAGGAGGAGTTTTTAAGAATGTTGGGGGCAATACCGAAAGATTCTGATGTTTGAATTATTGAATTAGCCTTACTAAAATAAACTTTTTTTTAAATGCACTACTTACCTAATGAGCAGCGGTATCAATCAATGGAATACCGCCGTTGTGGAAACAGCGGATTGAAACTACCAGCCGTTTCGCTTGGTTTATGGCACAACTTCGGTCATATTGATGTGTTGGACAATGCACGAAACATTTTGCGGGTAGCCTTTGATAACGGCATTACCCATTTTGATTTGGCCAACAATTACGGCCCGCCAGCGGGCTCGGCAGAAGAAAATTTTGGGAAAATTTTCAAGGACGATTTTGTTCCTTATCGTGACGAGTTGATTATTTCAACAAAAGCAGGCTGGGGTATGTGGCCTGGTCCCTATGAAAGTCTAAAACGCATGGGACTCGACTACGTAGATATTTTTTATCATCATCGCCCCGACCCAGAGACACCTTTGGAAGAGACCATGACCACGCTTGACCTGATGGTGCGCCAAGGTAAAGCACTCTACGTGGGTATATCGAGCTATCAGCCAGAAGAAGCTGCTAAGGCAATTGAAATATTAAAACAATTAGGTACGCCCTGCCTGATTCATCAACCAAAATATTCGATGTTTGACCGCTGGGTCGAAAATGGGCTACTTGATGTGCTTGAACAAAATGGCGTAGGTTGTATTCCGTTTTCTCCGCTTGCCCAAGGTTTATTATCCAACAAATACTTAAAGGGTATTCCGCAAGGTTCAAGAGCATCGAGTCATCGTGGTAACGGAGCAATTGATGAAGACCAAGTATCTGACGAAAAAATCAATAAAGTACGTCAGTTAAATGTATTGGCCGAAGAGCGTGGACAAAATCTGGCCCAAATGGCACTTGCTTGGATACTCAAAGACAAACGAGTTAGTTCTGTATTGATTGGCGTAAGCAAACCCGAGCAGGTGTTGGATTCTATTCGTTGTTTGGAAAATTATTCATTTACCAGCGAAGAGCTGAACAAGATAAATGAGATTTTGAAATAACAACTAAATGTATGAAACAAAAATTGGGAATCATACAGAAACTTGTACGATAAAAATGGATTTTAACCATACCTTTTTAAACGGTTATGGTTAAAACGGTACTAAACAGCAAACCTCTAAATCCTTCATTATGAAACGCATTATTTCCAGTTTAATAGTTTTTGCCCTAATTATTTGCAACGGCATTAATGCAAATGCCCAATACAACCGAGTGGCGATGAATCGTGAGTATATCATCTCCTTGACTCCGCAGTGGAAGGGCGAACGCCTGCCTGATGGCAGACCCTTTGTATCAGACAACTTACTCGAAAGACTCAAAAAAGTTGTTTTGACGCACGCTTGGGGTGGTTTGAAGAAAAACAAATTCAATAACCAGTACCAAGGAAATTGGATGATGGTTAATCCTGATAAAAATACCATCATGACTGGTCGTGCCGTAACAGCACAGTATATGCCACTAAGACCTGATTTTGGCGATGTCATCAGAAAAGTAGGATTGGCAGAAGGACACGGTGAAAAAGCCCTGTCAAATGTGTGGCCCATAGAAATGCTCAAAGATGGTGACATATACGTTGCAGATGGTTTTGCAAAAATGAATGAGGGAACATTGATTGGCGACCGATTGGCCAACTCCATCTACTCAAAATCAAAACGAGGAGTAGTATTTTGGGGAAGCGTACGGAATTTACAAGAAATACAAAAAGTAGATGGCTTTAATGGTTGGATATTGGGAAATCATCCCTCGGCCATCAACGAGGTAATGCTTACCTCCATCAATGCACCCATCAGAATCGGTGATGCCACCGTTTTGCCAGGCGATGTGGTATATGCGAGTCCGTTTGGCACGCTGTTTCTGCCTGCTTATTTGGTAGAAGGCATCGTATTAGAAGCTGAGATTAGCAATCTTCGTCACGTATATGGCATTATGCGCAATAAGGCAGGAGACTGGACTACTGGCCAAATTGACAGCGATTATACCCCACAAATGACCAAAGAATTTTATGATTATTTGCGAAGCCTGCCAGATAACAAGCTGCCTATGCCTCGCAAAGAGCTAAATGACTATTTGGAAGCTCATAAGTAAATCATTGTTTTAGGGTCGTTATTCCAAAGATTTCAACTTGATAAAATCCGTGAAACGTTTACCCCTACTTCTCTGTCTCTTTTTGGTAATAATGGCCTCCGTAGCAGTAGGTCAAAAACTCGCTGAACCGATTTTATTGTGGCCACTGGGTGCGCCAGGTGCAACGGGCTTTACCGACGAGGACAAGCCCGCCATCATACCGTTTATCCCCGAAACATCTAAGCGCAATGGGGCTGCGGTGTTGGTTATTCCTGGCGGTGGATTCACGATTCGAGCAGTAGATCACGAAGGCGTTTTGGTGGCGCAATGGCTCAAAGCTCACGGCATAACCGCATTTTTGCTCCGTTATCGTTTGAGGCCGCTCTATACCCGAACGGATTGGTTAAAGGATGGGCAACGAGCTATGCAATATATCCGCTCACACGCTACGGAATATCACATTTCTCCTAATCGAGTTGGGGCAGTTGGTTTTTCGGCAGGGGCTAATTTGGCGGCAGATATGTCGTTCAATCCACTTTCAGGCAAGACTGATGCCATAGACCCACTTGACCACTTCCCAACCAAACCTGATTTTATGATTCTGGCCTATGGCTTCATGCAAATGCCTCCTTCGTTAGACCCTACGATTTTGGCCAGTCTGCCACCCACGTTTATGTATGGTACTGCCGAAGATGCAGGAAGCATGAATGGCATGGCGGAGTTATATACCAGCTTGTTTCGTGCCAAAGTGCCAGTAGAAGCCCATTTTTTTCGCAATGGAGAGCATGGGTCTGGGTTTGCCATTGGCGACCCTGTTTTAGGAGAATGGCCCAAACTGATGCACAATTGGTTGACTGCGGGCGGATTTTTGACAGACAAACCTCGACATTCGCTATCGGGTCTTGTCATATTGGATGGTACACCACTTTTAAGAGGTATGGTGATTTTAACACCCCAAGACCCAACGGCCCCACCTGTGGTTGTTTATATGACCAATACTGGAACGGGTGAACTTGGGCGATTCTCCATACCTGCCAGTCAAGGGCCTGTTACGGGTAAGTACCGAGTGGAGGTTCGACAAGAGGCAACTCGCTGGACGAGCAATTCACGTGACCCGTTCATGATTAAGATGATGAAAAAACAAAGCGATAAAACCCTAACCGAACAAGAAATTAAGGAATGGGGTGATTATCTAAGAAAGCGTGATTTATCGCCCAGTATTGAGAATCAACGGGTGTTTCGTCGTCAGCATCCCAATGATAAACAGGATTATATTTTTGAAATAAAAGAGGGTAAAGAACTCGTGATTGAAGTATTTAGCAAGTAAAATCTGGGGTAGTGCTAAACTTGGAAGGCGACATACAGGTCAGACGGAGTCTCCCAAACGTTCCGTCAGACCATTATTCAGCATTATATTTTGTGGACTACCAAATCTGGAATCAAGACAATCATCAGGGGTGATTATTGGCATTATTTTCAACACCATGATAATGACACGATTTAAAGACAAAATCGTAGTGGTAACTGGCGGAGCAAGAGATATTGGCAAAGCCATATCCATCAAATTTGCAGCAGAAGGAGCAACTGTTGTGCTAAATTATTGCCATTCCGAAAAAGAAGCGCAAGAAACACTTACCACTATTCACCAGATGGATGGCAACGCTATTTTATGCAAAGCCGACCTCACAAAGGCTGTACAAGTAAAAAATTTGGTTGACATTGCCACCAACAATGGTTCAAGAAAAATAGATATTTTGGTAAACAATTCGGGAGGGTTAATTGCCCGTAAAAAGCTAAAAGAGCAAGACGAAGATTTTTATGACACTGTCATGGATATCAATTTTCGGTCTTTGTTTTTGGTAATCCAAGGGTTTTCTGAAAAAATTAACCCAAATGGTACTATTATAAATTTATCTTCTTTGGCGGCTCGTGATGGCGGTGGTGCGGGTTCGTCCTTATATGCAGCTTCAAAAGGAGCTATTTCAAGTTATACAAAGGCATTAGCAAAAGAGTTGGGACCAGAAGGAATCCGAGTTAATGCCGTTTGTCCGGGATTGATAGATACCACTTTCCATGATACCTTCACCACTACTGAAATCCGTAAAAAAGTAGTGGACGGAACACCCCTCCGACGTGAAGGCACACCCCAAGACATCGCTAATTTAGTTGCATTTTTGGCATCAGATGAAGCAAATTTTATTACAGGAGCTAATTATGATATCAACGGTGGCATTGGATTTTCTTGACCAATTCTCATATTTTCGACCTAAAAATAAAAGTTGCCTTCTAAATTTTGCCAACTAATATCTACGTGGGCCAGAAGACTTTAATGAAACCTTTTGAATAGTCTTTTCATCAAAATCCCTAAAATTTAGGCAAAGTAAAAAATAAAGATTTCAAGTTTTCTCTAAAAAGTGCAATTTTGTGGTCAATTACGTTTTTAGATACGCAATCATGAACAAATATTTCTTATTCAGTCACTTAACTAATCACTACGACGAATAGCACTAATGGCAACACCTTCATTTCATGGCGTTGGGGTCGCTTTAATTACCCCCTTTCTGGCAAATGGTGCCATAGATTACCCCGGTTTAGAACGCCTCATCCAATTTGTTTCAGACGGAAACAGTGATTATTTGGTAGTTCAAGGCACTACGGGCGAAACATCCACTACTACCGCCCAAGAGAAAAAAGACCTTCTGGCCTTCACCATAAAACATAATCCTAAAAATCTTCCGATTGTGTATGGTCTGGGTGGCAATAATACCCATGTAGTCCTACAAACTATTCAAGAAACTGACTTTGAAGGAGTTGATGCCATCTTGTCAGTATGCCCATATTACAACAAGCCTTCACAAACTGGTATTATTGCTCACTTTACAGCAATCGCCGATGCATCGCCTGTACCTGTTTTATTGTACAATGTTCCAGGGCGAACTGTTGTTAACATGAGTGTTTCCACAATTCTTGAACTCGCCCAACATCCCAATATTATTGGAATCAAAGATGCTGGCGGTTCGTTGGAACAACACATGGAAATTGCCAAATTCATGCCCGAAGGATTCACCTTCTTATCTGGTGACGATAATCTGGTAACACCCATGATTAGCATTGGCTGTATGGGGGTTATTTCGGTGATTGCCAATGCCTTTCCAGTTGAATTTAGCAATTTGACCCATGCAGCATTAGCTGGTGATTTCAAAAAAGCAGCAGCTATTCAATATCAGTTTTTGACTTTTGATACGTTATTGTATCAAGAATCAAATCCAGTAGGCATTAAAGAATGTTTGGCTATTAAAGGCATTTGTGAATCACACGTAAGATTACCCTTAGTAAAAGCGTCGTCAAGTTTATCAGAAAAATTGAAGGCTGAAATGGAGAAAGAAGGTTTTATTTGACAAAAGCCCGTCTTATTATTTTTGACTCAAAAATCTAACCAATAAACCAACTAAAAATGTTTTTTCACGTTGTAAACTTTTGGCTCAAAGATGGGCTATCCGCAGAAGATGAAGCCAAATTTGTGGCTGGTGTAAAAACCCTCGGTCAAATTGATACACTCAAGGTATTTAGTGTAGGCAAACCAGCTGATACTGATCGCCCTGTTATTGACCGTAGCTATAGTTACTGCTTAGTCACTGCCTTCGACGATGTGGCTGGACATGATGTGTATCAAGAAGCCCCCATTCACTTAAAATTCATAGCCGATTGTGCTCATCTATGGGAAAGGGTATTGATATATGATTCCGAAACAATTTAGCTTTAAATCCTGGTTTTGGATGCTTGGTTGTAGTTTGCTATTGCTTACTGCTTGCAAAAAAACAATGCCGAATGGTGGTGTGTATTTCCCTATCAAAGAAGAAAAACCTGACTATCCGATTGATATTTTTTATGACAAGAACGAGCCCGATTACACCTATGAAACCATAAAGGATCTTGAAATTACCGAACAAAAGGCATTGAGTGACAAAGACAAGCCAGTAGGTGGCCGAATGCTTTATAGAGGCATTACCAAAGAACAAAAAGATGCTTTGATAAACAGGTTGATTTTGGAAGCTCAAGAAGTTGGTGCCTCGGCGGTGATTAAGGTGAAATACCAGTATTTTACTGCAGCGAGCTACGATGGCTACAACATTACAGGTCAAGCCATAAAGTATAAAGCCAAACGATAACAAAAGTCCCCCAAAGCGAGCTTCGGGGGACTTTTGTTTATACCAATTTTCCTAATTTCATTGTCACGGGATCCCACGTCACAATACGTTGTTTTTCGGCACTAAGGTTACACGCCAACGAAGGAGCAGCGGCACGTAGACCAAAGGTGGCGTCTTCTAAAATTTGGCCTTCACCTTTAATAGCATTAAAAAACACAACCATGTGATCATACCGGTCGTCGTAGTTGGCTGGGGCCTTAAATTCAATGTCTGGCTCACGAATGACTTTCGCTTGCTCGGCTGTAAATTTGGCATTGTAGGCTTTCACAAATTCATCTTTCTGAGCTTTTGAAAAAGAGTCAAAAGAATCGTAACCACCATAGCCTGGTGCCATTGGCCGCTTTAACTTCCTAATTTTGAAGTCATTCCAGCCCAGTTCTATAACGCCTTCGGTTCCCACTAAGCGAGTAGTGTTTCTACCACCTGAACCATCTGCCAAATTGACTCGAAGATAAACTTGAAATGGCCCAAATTTTTCGGCCTTGGGATAACGCAGAATACAATTCATCAAATCAACTGCATCTCGTCCATCTTTCCAGTATGTTACATCTCCTACCGAATAAACCGTGCTTGGGCCAAGTGCGCCAGTCATCACATGTACGCCTGTGATGAGGTGAACGTAGAGATCGCCAGCTACACCAGTACCATAGTCTTTGTAATTGCGCCATCTAAAAAACCGATTGGCATCAAAAGGCATTTTGGGAGCATCGCCAAGGTAACGATCCCAATCCACCGTTTGAGGGGATGCATCGGTTGGAATGGAATATTGCCAGGCACCTCGAGCATCAGTGCGGTCTGTTGCGCCTTCAATAAAAGTCAAATCTCCAATCGCACCTGATTCTAAGTATTCTTTGGCTTTCATTAGGGCTACTGAGCTGGCTCGTTGGCTACCTACCTGAAACACTTTGCCAGTTTTCTTTTGGGCTGCAATCACTGCTGCACCTTCTTCGATGTGGTGTACCATCGGTTTTTCACAATAAACATGCTTGCCAGCATTCATGGCATCTATCGAAATGCGATCATGCCAATGGTCTGATGTACAGACCAATACAGCGTCAACATCTGTGCGGGCGAGCAGTTCTCGATAATCAACTGTAGTAAAAATCTGGCTTCCCCATTTTTCTTTGGCCCTAATCCGGCGGCCTTCGTATAAATCGCAAACGGCAGTGATTTCAACCCCAGGTACTTTCAAAGCAGTATCAGTATCGTAATGACCAATGATACCCGCTCCAATCAATCCAATTCGGATTTTATCTGCTGGAAAAACAGGTTTTACTGACGATTCGAGTAGGAATGAACCCGCTTTTGCATCAAATGCGAGTCCCGAAGAAAGAGCCGCCGCTGCCCCTCCAAAATGTTTCAGAAAACTACGGCGAGTATTAATTGAGCCCATAGATTAGTTAGAGGTTTGAAAAAGAAGGTAAGGTACGAAAAAATCGCTTTTTTGTGTTTTATCTTAGACTTTTGGGTGATTTTTTAGGATAAAATACCTTTTTATACTCCTTTTATAAGCTCCAACGCTTCCTCCACTGTCCGAACAGGCAATTGGCAAGTTTGGTCAAAAC
>JBGAVQ010000158.1:0-12676 GCA_044228045.1 Spirosomataceae bacterium | reverse complement strand
ATTGCGCCAACCCATATTTTCGGCAATTTGAACCAAAAGTACAGGGGCTAAAATTGACCCAAATAAAGCCGAACCAAATGCTTGCAAAATACCTGTATTCAGCCCCAAGCGATTGGGAGAAGACTCACGTTCTACAAAATTTTGAGCCAACGGAATCACAGGACCTTCGGCAAAACCCATCACCAAACGAGCTATCAATAAAGTCGTGAACGAAACGGCGAAACCAGAGCCAAATGAGCAGATTGAAAACACAAAAACAGCAATGACAAAGGTGACTTTCTTTTTGTTATTTGCCTCAGCCCAAGCTGTTGAAAAAAAACTCGAAAACGCCCAAGCCAATGACAATGCCCCAGCCAAAAGACCGATTTGGGTATTGTTTAGGTTTAAATCTTTGGCTACATAAGGCATCAGAAAGTTTAATGCCAAACGGTCGAAAAACAAACAGCCGAATGTCAGTGCCATCAGCAGCACAATGCCGTTTTCGTATGTAAAAAGGCCTTTTTTCATAATTTCAATTAGGGTTTTATATTAATTTCGGTAAAATTTAACCTTCAAAACCGTTACCTTATCTATTGGCAATTTTACTTGCTGCTCATCGCCATTCCAGCGTTTGGTGGCTACAAATTTGTCATTTTCAAAATAACCTTCGTCTATCGAAAGAAAGCCTAAATGCTTGAATGATATGCCTTCTTTTAGAGCAAACTGAAACTTAGCAGCATAGCCCACAAAGTAAAACTCATCTGCACCTGACTGAATGATGATTGCCGAGCTAATATCCTCGGGAAGTGACCCAAATGGCCCTGCTGGCATAGACTTCGCCTTGTCTTCTTTGTTTTCGGTCGGTGGTGGCCCAAACGACATTTTTGCTTTTCCTGCTTCGTCCAATGACTTACCAAAGTCAATACTAAACCCACCTTTTCTGCTGCTGGTGGCGGTAAGTTTATAATCGCCGATTAGTATTTCTTGGCTTTCTTTTACAGGATTCAAGTAAACGGCTTTCAGTTTTTCGGTGCCATAATTTTGGGTAATTATGCCCATCATGCCCGAAATGTGTTTGAATGTGCCTTTCAGGAGATTCAAATTGGCGGCACTTTCTTTGCTTTTTGTTTTCTCACCATCAATGCCAAACGGAGCAAAACCTATGGCATTAAATGCCCCTATTGAATACAAAGCCCCCGCAGGAAGCAACAAACTTTCGGGAACAAACAGCGTGTTTCCGCCCAAAGTATAGTTTTTGAAAAGTTCGTCGTACTCAATAGTATAAACATTTGGCGAATAAAAATCTAATGCCGTGCCGCCTGCACGGTACGCATCAAGCACGTGTGGATTGACAGTACCATGCGGATAAAACCCTCGGTTATTATACAACCAACCATTACAAAAAGCAGGCAGATTATGCACTTTTTTGCCTTTTTCGGTTATATAATTGATAAATTTGGAATAATTATACGCCATGAAGAGTTCTTCGGTGTAGAATTTATAATCGCCTTGTTCGGTGCTTTTACCTAAGATTTCTTCCCAAGTTCCATTGGTTTTATTGCCGTTGGCGGCCCAAGCCTTTTCAAGTGCTGGAAAAAGTTTTCCTTTGTTTTTTTTCAAATAAGCAATCATATCAACGGGCATAGGGCTTTGCCATGCTTTTTGGGCTGCGGGCGAAAAATCTCGGTAGTTTTCAAAACAGCCTGGCTCGTTTTCTACCTGAGTCATAATGACGGTATGTTGTTTATCAAAATCTTTAAGGTGCTGCATCAATGCCACATAAGCCTTAGCATCGGCATTACGGTTTTCTTCATTAAATGCCGACAGCATTTCGAACGTTTTGCCATTTTGGAGCGTGTATCTTTCAAAACGCTTTGGATTGGTTTTTACCCACGCAGGTACATACGACGACGAAGTGCTTTTCCAAGAACCAAACCATACCAAAACCACTTTGAGGTTTTCTTGTTTGGCATTGGCAATAAGGTAATCTATCAATTCAAAATTGTATTTGCCTTCGGTTGGCTCAATTAGCTCCCAATAAGCATACGCCAAAACGGTGTTTAGATGATAGCTTTTTGCTTCTTTGAGAGCTTCTTTCAAAGCTATTTTGTCGGTTCCAGTTGAGTTATGTAGCTCGCCACCCAAAATAATGAAGGGTTTGCCGTCCACCATCATCTTGGGTGCAGCTCCTGCTTGGTCTAAGGAGGGCAGTTGGGCTAAAAGCAAATGAGAACTTACTACTAAAAATAAGCTTAGAACAATGCTCTGGATGGGTTTCATAATTGTTACTTTTAAAATATATGATTTTACTTCTTAAAGCCCGTCTTTTCGGCCAGTGTCTCATTCCATTCGGTCACGGCACTTTCTTTTGCCCAATTTTTGTACGCAGCATCAATCTTTGCAATAATCTCTGGATTATCCTTTGCCAAGTTTTTACTTTCTGTACGGTCAGTTGATAAATCATACAACTCCCATTTATTTTCAGGATAATTTGAAACTGCTTTCCATTTTCCGTCCCAAACCGCACGATAACCTGCCCATTCGTGAAAAATGGGTTTCGCACGACTCCATTGATTGTTTTTCATAGACGAAATAAAACTAACTCCTTGTAAAGCATTGGGAGTAATGCCATTATAGGTTTTAGGATATTCAATACCAGCCAGCTCAATAAATGAAGGCAAAATATCAATAATATGTACCGCTCCTTGCTGAATCTGATTGGCAGGAATTACCTTTGGCAAGCGAGCAATGAAAGGTGAACTCAATCCGCCTTCGTAAGGCGTTGATTTATAGCTTCTGAAAGGCATATTTGAAAGTTGAGCCCAATTTTTGGTATAAGATTCATTTGAGCCTGCTGTACCTACGGGTCCACTACTTCGATTGATGGCAATCGGCATTTTTGAAAAATCCCAATCCTCTGCACCATTATCCGAAATAAAAACTATCAGCGTGTTATCCAATTGTTTTGTTTCTTCTAAATAGTTAAGGAGTTTTCCTATGTTTTGGTCGAGGTTATCAACCATCGCCGCATAAACCTCCATTTTCTTTACCCACATCTGTTTTTCATCATAAGTAAGTTTATTCCATTCGGGTAGCGATTTGTCTTTCACAGCTACCGAATTGGCATCTACCAAACCTAACTTTACTAATTTTTGGTGTCTTATTGTTCGCAATGAATCCCACCCCAAATCATATTTTCCTTTATATTTTTCAATATCCACAGGTTTGGCGTGCATGGGCCAATGCGGTGCGTTATATGCCATATATAAGAAAAACGGCGATTTGTCTTTTTGTTCTTTCAAATATCCGAGGGCTTTGTCTGTAAGAGCATCCGTTAGATAATGATTTTTGTCGGTGATAGTAAATTCTTTATCACCCTCATACAGTTTTGATGAGAATGGTCCACCTTTGATAATTGGCTTGGTATCCCAAAAGCTCAAACCACCGTCAATAAATCCAAAAAACTTATCAAATCCACGTTTCAAAGGCCATTTATCGGGTTCATTCCCTACGTGCCATTTGCCTACCATATACGTATTATAGCCACCTGTTTTTAGCACCTCAGCTATCGTTAGTGATTCTTTATTCAAATAGCCTTGATAAGCTGGCAAGCCCAAATCTCGGTTAAAAAATCCAATTCCTGCTTTATGCGGATTTTGCCCTGTGAGCAAACTTGCTCTTGATGGGGCACAAATGCCACCATTATAACACTGACGCAAGCGAGTACCTTCTTTGGCAAGTCTATCAAGATTTGGCGTATTGATTTCGGAGCCATACGAGCCAATATCCGAAAAACCCATGTCATCAGCCATGATGAGGACAATGTTGGGTTTTTGCTGGGCATTTGAAGTGAAAATTACAGCGATAAATGCCATGAGAAATGCAAATGTTCTCTTTTTCATTTTTAAAATATATTTGCCACGAATACACAAATTGCAAATAATTTGTGTATTCGTGGCAGTGAATAATTAGACTTCTTAAAACTTATAACTCAGGGTCAAGAAATAAGCTCTTGGCATGATTGATTGTGTTGAATAAATGGCATTTGGATTTGCTTCAAAAGCTGCTTTGGTGAAGCCTTGTGTATCGAGCGAAGCAGGAAAACCACCTGGTGCCGCCCAACTCATTACACCATACGTATCAAG
Organism: Spirosomataceae bacterium; assembly: GCA_044228045.1. Classification (GTDB taxonomy): domain Bacteria; phylum Bacteroidota; class Bacteroidia; order Cytophagales; family Spirosomataceae; genus JAXLVB01. Next base: position 8,552 of record JBGAVQ010000158.1, on the reverse strand, counting down.
CAAGTTATTGATAGATGCACTAAGGCTAATTTTTTTGGTGAGATTATACCCCAAATTCAAATCCACAGAGCCAAAAGCAGGCAATTGGAAGGCATTGGCCACATTTGCCCAACGTTTGCCCATGTATTGATACGCCAACGAAGCATAAAACTTCTCGGTACTATAAGTAGGTGTAATTGAAAGCATTAAGGGTGCTACGTTGTCTAACTTATTGCCATCATAAGTTACCTTCACGTCGTCTTGTGGACCATTGGTGTTGGCCAAATATACGCTGTATTCCTGAGCCGTACCTGATTGTAAAGTACCCACTGCTCTAACAGAGAAATTTTTAGAGAAATTGTGATTGGCTTCAATTTCAACACCTTGTGTTCTGATTTTCTGATATACACGTGGAGGGCCATAGAAAGTCGCATCGGTATTTTGAAAAACTTGGAAGTTTGCTACATTGCCAATGTTGTTTAAGAATGGCGTGATAAACAAAGTAGTTTTTGCAGTTTTGATTTTTAAAGCTGCTTCAAACATTTTAATATCTTGGGCATTAACTGGCGAAGTCTTTAAGGCAATTTGATTGGCTACGTCTAAGAAAAAGTTCATATCTGGCGATTTTTTACCATTAGAATAGCGGGCATAAATAGCCATATTGTCATTGATTTTATAATTCAGACCTGCTGAAAAAGACACCGATTTAATGTCATCACCAAATAAAAAAGCATCGTTTAAGCTCCAACTTCTGACATCATACAAGGTATTGACGTTGCCATCGGCACCACCAGTAGTAAGGTCTGCATTTCTTTTAGGTGTACGTGTGTCCACATCAATCTGAAAACGTTCATAACGTAGTCCCCAATCTAAAGTAAATTTGTTATTGATGTCCCAGTTATGGCCAAAAAACAAAGCTGTGGTCTTTACATTAGCATTGTTGTTAGTAACACCCGCTCCACCAATAGCCATAATGCCGTCTTTATTGGCAAGGTCAAATGATTTACCTGTCAAATCGGTATATTTTACGCCAACAGGTTGCGGATTTGGTTCAACTGTTGAAAAAAGATACCCCAAAGGTCCTGAACCTTCTTGGAATAATTTTAGTGTTGCCAAAAATGCACCTGCCGTAAAACTCATATTTTTAAGTTTTTTGGTAATGGTGAATTGGTCAACAAATTCGTCCATTGTGATTTTGTTGTAAGCAAGTGGCGTATATAAAACAGCATTTTGCATGACATCGCCTCCCGGCAAAGTCAAACCAGTCGGAATAAATCGAATTGGTTGCCCTGCACCGGCAGGTGGTAACTGCTGCACTTTTCCATAAGAAGCACCTGTATTGATGTTATAAAACTCATAAGTTCCGAATCGTGGAATATTGCCCGGAACACCATAAAAAGTTGCTTGGTCAACTCGGAAAGGGAAAACCACCGCCGTGAGGTTGTTGAGATTGGTTTTCTTGGCAAATTTCCCATTATTGTTTATTGTCCAACCTTCTCCCAATCGTTGCTCCCAATTCAGCCCTATCGAAACGATTCCAAGTAGAACTCGGAACTGTTACCGCCACTGGACCGACCATCGTAGAGCTGGAATTAGTAAATTGACCTGCCGTTTTCGGCTTATCAAACCCAACTGTTGGCGTAAATTCAAAAGGTGCAGTTCTATCGTTCAACAACTTTCCATACAATTTCAATGAGCCTGATTTATAGTTTTTAACGATATTAGCCTTTATTTGACCGCCTTTGCTGAGGGGGTAGCCAGGATATTTAGGGCCATTTGCGTAGCGATAATGCCCTCCAATATTATAGGTAATAGATTTATCTTTACTCAATGGGCCGCCAATGTTACCTTCCACACGATAATAGGGGTTTTGACCATTTCCTTCAAGACCTACACGAGTACGCACTTCGCCCGCAAAGGTTTGTCCGCCTGTTTTCGATACATAATTAAAAATACCACCTGGGGCATTGGCACCCAAAATGGAAGCTGTACCGCCCCTTACGGCCTCGATTCGTTGAATATTAACATCTGCCCTCAAATAACCGTCTGGTTTGAAGTTAGGATTTGTCAACGAGTTTCCTTGTGCTGCCATAATTGGCAATCCGTCTTCTTGCATCGAAACGTAATAAAAACCACCGCCAACTGTCAGACCACGAGTATTGATACTACCGCTTACCTCGCCCTTGGAGGTATTTACATAGACACCCGGAATGTTTTTGAGCATATCAATACCACTATTTGGCACAACTCTCTCTAATTGTTTGGCGTTGAGTGTCGTAATTGCAACAGAAGATTCTAAACGAGAACGCTTATCAAACACCCCCGTTACCACCACTTCATCTAAGGCTGCGGCATCTTCTGCTAATGAAACGTTAATGATAGTTTGGTTTCCAACTTTAACTTCTTTGGCTGAGTAACCAATAAAAGAAAAAATGAGGCTTTGATCCGCAGAAGCTTCAATGGCATACATCCCTTGCAAGTCGGTAGTGATTCCCTTATTTGTATTTTTTACAATTACCGAAACGCCAATAAGTGCCTCACCGTTGGCATCGGTAACTTTACCAGAAATCTTGCCCGATTGGGCAAATAGCGCATAGTTAAGGAGAGTCAATAGTAGTACCAACCCGATTCCTTTGAATCGTACAATTTTTTGCATTGTTTTGAACAAGTTTTGTTAATTACAGAGTTAGCAATTCGTTTGGCTAATAATGCTGGCAGGCGTTATTAGCCTTTTTTGTGCAAATCGCTTCATTACATTGCTTTGATTATTTGCACAAATTCTATGACAAAACTAAGACAAAACAAACGTTTGCAGTGAATCAAAAAACCGCCAATACCATTCAAAATCAATCAAATTGAAATTTATTGGTATCCTTTTGGACTGATGCCTGTTTGGTTTTTGAAGAAACGAGCAAAGTTGCTGGGAGTTTGATTGCAGAGCTTGACAGCAATCTCAGCGATTTGAAGGTTAGAATATTTCAGAAGCGACTTGGCTTCTAAAATAAGCATTTCATTGAGTAAGTCTTGCGCTGTTTTGTGAGTTGTTGCTTTTACACACTTATTCAAATGATTGGGTGTAACATTCAGCAAATCAGCGTATTCACTTACGCTTTGTTTTTGATATATATGCTGAGTAAGGGCATTTTTATATTGTTGTGAAATGTAAAGAGCAGAGTTTTTAGCCAGTTTTTTTTCGACAATTACAAATTTTTTTGCTTCGGTTAGCAATGCCAAAAGATAAAAAACCACTAAACCAAAATCCGTTTGGGGTACTTCAAAATACAACTCTTCTAATCGGCTTAATATATTCAAAATGGGTTTTTGGGCATTGGGCGAGACAGTTATGACTGGTTTTGCCAAAAAATTAAGAAACAAAAAGCTATCTAAAGCACGATGAAGCGATGCCGAACGAAAGATTTCGGCATCAAAATGCACAAAATATCCTTCGGCATCCTCACTCATATACTCATGTGAAGTGATTTGGTAAGCAGGCAAAAAGAAAAATTCGTTTTCGCCAAAAGTGTATTGATTTAGCCCTTTGCTGCGTGTAGATGTACCTTTGGTCAAAAATACAAAGTCATAGACTGTCTTACGGTGTGGAGGTAGCGGAAAAGCGATTTTATCACGGTAAGTCTCTAAACGGTTGATGTGAAACAAATGGTGCACTTGCGAAAACGGCAATTGCCACTTGACGTTTCCAAAATGAAAATCGTCAAGACCACCTGGTTTTAGAGTCGGTATTTGGTTAATGTTTGGCACTATTTTAGTCTTCAATAATGGCCACTGCCCGTGTCCAACCACCGCTTCCACCTTTAATTTTGGCAGGAAAGCACGCCACTTTAAACCCAAATGGAGGCAGTTGATCGAGATTTGCGAGTTTCTCAATTTGGCAATATTCTTTCTCGATACCTACATAATGAGCCTGCCAGATAACGCCAGGCCGTGGATTTGCCCTAAAATCGGCGGCTTGGATGTGCAGCGGAATGTCCCAACCCCAGCCATCAGTACCCATTACTTTGATGCCTTGGTCTATCAACCAATGCGTGGCTTTTGCCGATGCGCCCACATGAATTTTCACAAAATCATCGTCGTGGATTCTCTTGTCAGCATCGCAGCGAATCAACACAATATCAAAGGGCTTGAGGGTGTAGTTGATGGCTGCCAATTTTTCAATTAAGTCTTCTGGCTCAAACATATAGCCATCGGGCTTGTCGGTAAAATCCAACACTACGCCATCGTGAAAAAACCAATCCAGTGGCATTTCGTCAATAGTTCTGGACGGTTTGCCCCCGCAAGTTGGAAAATAATGATAAGGCGCATCTACGTGTGTGCCGCAATGGCTGGTTACAGACAAAAATTCGCCTGCAGGGCCATTGCCATCAATAAATACGTCTGTTAAGCCGTGAAAGAGTTTTCCACCCATTTTTTTTGCTCCTTCTTTGTGGTCTTCATACACAATTGTGGTTGGAAGTGGCTCTTTAATTTCTTCAGAAATCGTCACGGAAAGGTCAATGATTTTCATCTTACATTTCAAATTTTAGTTCATAATGCTGCACCAAAGGCGGATTTTCAAAAAACGGCCCAATCAACGCCCGCCATTCTTTAAATAACGCTGACTCTCTAAAACCAATCGTATGGGCTTCGAGGTTTTCCCAACGAATAAGTAGCACATAGCGGTTTTCTTGCTCAACACACTTCTGAAACTGATGCCCCAAATAGCCTTTTGACTGCGAAATCACCGCTTGGGCTTTTTCTAAATTTTGCTCAAACTCAGCATTCGTGCCTTGTTTAATATCTATAGTTGCAAGTTCTAAAATCATATTTATTGAAACAATTTGGGGGCTATGTAGGCCAAGTTTTTACGCCACACCAAAAACGTGTGAGAACCTTCGGTTTCAACGTAGTTGTATTTGATGCCTGTTTTATCAAAAAACTCCATTGTAGCCTTATTGTTTTTATAAGCCAAGGGGTCGTCTTTACCCATGCCAATCGTAAACAATTTGAACTGATTGATGGCAGGGTTTTTCATCACTGCAAGGTATTTTTCTTCAAGTTCTTTAATCAGTGGTGGAAAATACCCCGTACTCATCGGATAGACATAGCCAAATTTATCGGGATTCCACAAGGCAAGGTTCAAGGTTTGAATGCCCCCCATCGAAAGCCCTGCAACCGCCCGATGCTCACGCTTGACCGAAACTGGGTAATTTCTTTCGATATACGGCATCACATCTTTCAGTAAATCTTGGCAGAACGGGTCTTGGTCTGGCCCTGCACCCATGGCCAGACCTTTGACGGGTGTGTGGCCTGCGGGCATTACTACTATCATTGGTTTGAGTTTGCCTTCGGCGTAGAGGTTGTCCAAAATCAAATTGGCTTTGCCCGCTGTTGTCCAAGCGGCGTCGTTGTCACCACCGCCGTGCAAAAGATACAATACAGGTAGTTTTTCTTTGATTTGGTCATAATTTGGCGGCAAATACACATGCATTCGCCGCATGATTCCACCCAATGCCAGCGATTTGTAGTTCACGATTTCTACTTTGCCGTGCGGTACATCTTTCATGCTTTGGAAATCGTTTTCCTTGCCTTTTAGCTCAAAAATATTCGAGAACCCACTCAGGCTTTCTTTGTACTGTGGATTTTTGGGGTCAAATGTCTTTACGCCGTCCACCGAAAAGTCGTACGTATAAACATCAGGTGTAAGTGGTTTTGTTGTAGTAAATGACCAAACGCCTATTTCGTCTTTGGTTAGTTTAGCATTTGGAAAACCTTCGGGGAAATCTCCAGACACTACAACGGCCTTTGCTTCGGGGGCATAAATGCTGAATTTCAGGCGATTGTCTGTCAATGCTTTTACCGAAACTAAGGTGTCGTTGGGCGAAGGCGCTCGTTGAAACGGATTGGTAGGAGCAGGCGGAGGTGGCATTAAGCCTTGCAATTTGAGCCAATCGCCAAAGCGGTCAATCCAGCTATCGGTAGGCAAATTGTTTTTTCTCATGCCAAATCCGTGTCCTCCTTTTTCATAAACATGGAGTTCAGAAGGTTGTTTGGCGGCTACCCATTTGTTATAAATATCTACGCTATGCGACGTAAGTCCGAGTTGGTCGTCGCTGGCTACGGCCACAAAAATGGGTGTTTTTGCCTTTGGAATCTCCGACCCAATCACCGCTCCTGAATAGGCATAAATAGGTGCTACAAAGTTGGGGCGGTTGGCATCGGTAGCGTTGTAAATCACTGACATGGTGACTGTGCCACCTGCCGAAAAGCCCATAAAACCAATGCGGTTGGGGTCAATGTTGTATTCTTTGGCGTGTTCACGCACGTGTTTCATAGCCGTAAGCCCATCTTGCATGGCCAGGGGTACAACAGGTGCATTTTCTTCATCTAATTTTTTAAAATTGTTCATTTTGCCCATGAGTTCTTTCACAGGGTCGTCGGTAAGGCTATGGGCAAGGCGGTATTTCAAGACAAATGCGGCAATGCCATGCGCATTGAGCCACTTGGCTACGTCAACACCCTCGCTGTCAATAGATAAGGTATGAAAAGCACCACCAGGAGCCACAATTACAGCCGTACCGTTGGCAGCTAATGGATGCGGCAAATAAGCGGTAATGGTAGGTTTGGAGACATTGTAAATGACCCGAGTGTTGAAGAAGTTTTTAGTGCTTTCGGTTTCATCCCACGTCCAAGACTCTGAGCCCGGTGCTTTGCCTTCGTAGAGTGGTATCACTTTTTGGGCTAAAACAGGCCACACAAGCAGCGTCAATAGCGTAATAATGAGCAAGTTAGATTTTACTTTCATGTGCAGGTTTCAGAGATAATTTTGACACAATATTCCAACAAAACAACAAAATAGTCCAATATCATTTTCTTACCAAATTGATAAGCGATACTTATTATTAAATACCACTTACCAGTCCGACTAATGCCTGAATAGTTGGTGAAACTTTTTCGGATTTGTAGGCAACTGCTTGATTGATTTCGAGTTCGTTGAATGGTGAACCGTCTTGGTTTACCAAATCTTTGCTAACAACGCCTGACAATTTGCTGGCATCAAAAAAAGTAGGAACAAAGGCAATGCCTATACCCAAGCCAACGAGTCCGCCCAGCAACTCAATAGATGAAACCTCTTGCACAATAAATGATTCTCGACTGAAACCTGCATTTTTGCACATCCGTTCTATTTCTTCAAAAACTGTGTGGATAGACTTATTGATTTCAATCCATTTTTCGTTTTTTAGGTCTTCCAGCGTGAGTGTCGGTTTGGTTACCAGGCGGTGATTGTCTGGTAATATGACTCGAATCGTGCCTTTTCGGAGCGAAGTTGATGCCAATTGAGGGTATTTAAGCGGCAATAAGGTAGCCCCCAAGTCAATGGTTTCGTCTATGAGGGCATCTTGCACGGCCAAAAAAGTGGGGTATTCGACTATTTTAAACTCAATTTCTGGAAAATTTGCCGAGAATAGCTTGATAATCTGCACAATACGGTCACGAATCATCATTTTATAAACGCCCAATTTGATGACTTTTTGCTGTAGCCCAATACGCCGTGCCGTTTCAATGGCCTTTTCGCTGAGTTGTAAAATGCGTCGAGCTTCTACCAAAAATACCGAGCCTGCTTCGGTCAGTTCTACTTTTCGGAGGGTAGTTCGTTTGATACGAGCGAATAATTCTACGCCAATTTCATTCTCTAATAATTGAATTTGTTGACTCAAGGCTGGTTGCGAAACAAAAAGACGATTGGCTGCTCGCCCGAAGTGTAATTCATCGGCAACACCCACAAAATAGCGTAATTGGCGAAGTTCCATAATTAAATAAGTATTTCTTATGACAATATTACAATTAAATATTGGACTTTTCTGACAAAATAGTTAATTTTTGCACGAATTCTATACCAATAGACCCCCAAGCTATGCGTCTCAATATAGACGCTTATTCTTAACAACTATGAAAATCACCACGACTTCACAAATTACCCTCTTGCTAATGTTATTGGGCTTGGCTCGTTATGCCACTGCCCAAACAAGCCCATCCCCTCCCCCACTCGAATATGTGTGCTCACTAAAAGTTTCTATTGCCGATGCCTTAGTAGTGGGCGAAACACCACACGGCACAAGGCGCATTATACCCATTACGGGCGGCACATTTGAGGGACCAAATATAAAAGGCACCATTATCAATGGTGGTGCTGACTGGCAAGTAGTTAGAAAAGACGGGGTAGCTGAATTGAGTGCTTTATATACACTCAAAACAGAGGATGGTACACTCATTTATGTTAAAAATACTGGTATGAGAGTAGCTACGCCCGAAGTAGCCCAACGCATTGCCAAAGGCGAAAAAGTGAGCCCTACAGAATATTATTTTCGGGCAATCCCTGTTTTTGAAACACCACCTGGCAAATATGAATGGCTTACCAAATCTATTTTTGTTTCAACGGGCGTTCGTAATCCCGACCATGTGCTTATTACGGTCTATCGGGTTTTGTGATTGTCATATCTGTTATCCAAGTCCTACGATTTTTTCGACGCATCCTTCTTCTAAACCCACTATACTATGAATAATCGCTTGGCTTGGTA
>JBGAVQ010000157.1:0-13504 GCA_044228045.1 Spirosomataceae bacterium | reverse complement strand
CAATTTCTTCTAATTCTTTGAAGGTAAAAAGTCTTGCATTTTCATCATCTAAGAATCTTTTGGCTCTATCATTTATGCCAAAATATGTTTTATTTTCAGCTAAAATTCTTAATTCAATACTTTTTATTTTCGATGTATCAAAGTTCAAATCAAACTTATCCGCAATGTCGGATGGTAAGGTAAATCTTCTTAAAATGATTTCTCGTATTCCTCCATCTTCAATAAATTTTCTTGCAATTTCTTTTGAAACATAAGCGTTGAAGTCAATCATCAAATCAGGGTATCTTTCTTTGAAAAAACCAGCAAAATGACTTGTAAAAATTCCATGAATACCAAAAATACCAAGTCTTTGTGTAATAAAGATACCTACATTTGACCCATTTGGAACCCAAATTAAGTAGTAAAAAGGTTTTATATCTAATTCATCCGCTTTTTTTATATATTTTGCATTTCCTTCTTTATCAGTTATTTTACTTTCAACACCATAATCTCCACTTTCAAGGATACCACTAATTATTCTTTGATTTGAGGTTATTCTAATTTCAGGAGTGAATTGAAGTGATTTTTGTTGTCTTTCACTGACCGTCATTTTTGAATGATAGTTTATAAAATCCTTGAAAAATGGAATTATATCTTCCTTTTCCAAGAAATTATCAAGTGTGTAAAAAAAATCTTTATCTCGCTTGTTTCGGTCTCTGACTTGAAAAGTGTAAACTTCAAGATTTATCTCAAAAGCCATAAAATAGATGGTGTTTTATTCTTTATGTTAATTTTTGATTTTTTTCCAACCAAAAGAAAAAAGATGACTTTGAATTGGTGTTAATTAATTGATTATAAGGTATTTAGCTTTTACTTTTTTCGTATGTTGGGACACAAGCCAAGTTTGAATACCAACGCCTTAACTTTGTCCCCAGCCAAGCTAAAATTGGAGCAAAGCCAATACAAAAATAGTTATTTTTTGGAGAAAAACAAGCACGCTTTGAAAAAAGGCGGTGCTTATCGCCATAAAAGTTGAAGACCCCTTGAATCAGTTTTCTAATTTGCAGTCGCCACGAATTTGAAGTTCTTGAATAAGTCAAAAAGTGGTAGCTGTCCACCATGAAAGTGGCAAGTTTTATGCTTTGAATGTCATTGATGTTGAGTACCAATTTAACTGGGAAACGGTTTTCGGGTAACAATGTTAAAAGGTGCACCTAATTCATCTAAATCACTAATTTCTTGATTCCGTTATTTTGCAAACAGTAACTGTAAACTAATTTTAAATATCTTCGAATAATCATCAAAGGTAAAAATTGATTTTTTGAGTACATCCATGTCATTAAGTCTTTTTTACCCTTTGAACTATTACAAGTTTTACAAGCCAAAATCAAATTTTCAATATTATTCTTTCCACCGTACAAATTTCTTTTGAGGAAAATATGACCCAATGAAGGTTCTTCTCGCTTCCAATAATAACAATTACAAATAATACTACCTGTCTGCAACTTAATTTTCTCATCATCAAAAGCAGTTGTTCCATCTTTCAAACCTTTTGGGGTAAATAACTTAGCTCTTACCATAAAATTGAAAAGTCCCGTATTTTAGCTGCTTTTTTCAACTGCCATATGAGCCAGCTAAGTTAGAATAAGTAAAAATACCATTAAGTCCTTAACTATTTCAATTTTTTGTTTTGCCACAGATAGACTGATTTAGTAACAACTTCCAATAGAGAGAGAGAGAGAGAGAGAGAGAGAGTATATATAGTGTGAAATAAGGGGGCAATAAATTGTGTTGGTTTCAATTGATTAGCCTTTTTTCCCTTATTCTTACATCAATACACCAAACATATTGAAAAATGTGTGAACTTCAAAAGTTTGAAGGCTATTTTTTAGATAAAACAGGGAATCTTTACCGTTGCCAATCGGTGATTTCTTTTCTCTGAACTTTTATCTATATACGTTTCGGAACGTGGCGATACTAAACAATACTACTTCAAATCCTGCAACTCTTTCAAAAATTCCAAAGCCTTACTTACCCTTTTGCCAGATGATTTTTCGATAAAACGCTTTACATAAGGTTTGTCAATATTTTTATAAGAAACCTCTCTGTAAAACCAGATACCTAAGGGTATTAAGACAGCCGAAACCACCACCATCATTGTCCACCAGTTACCGTTCGATTTTTGGATGATGTCAAAATCGCTAAAAAATTCGATTTTGTAATCTTTAATTACCTTGCTAATTACCACTGGATATGCCAAAAATGAGGGTATAAAAAGCACCGCCAGCTTGGCATAATTGATGATATGAGTCTGCAACAGGACCAACGAACTCTGCATGGTAGCCAAATCTTTATTGAAATCCATGTTTTTAATCAAATTGATTTGCTGGATGGCGTTTACCAAAGTAGTGGTATAAAATGCCAACAAAGCCAAGCCCGAAAGTGCATAAGGTGTTTCGTTTCTATTTGTGATAACAAAAGCTATCAATAAAAGGATAGCTGCCACATGAAACACGCACTCTATGAGCCTTTTGCGGTACAACGGGGCCAGTTTTGATGCTACTTTTTGGGTCTGTATCAGCTCAATGTGTTGTTCATTGAGCCTAAGGCTTTTTTCTAATTTCTCGTCATTAGTTTGCCATAACGATTTCAATTCGTCTAATTCCATGATTGTAAATGTTTTTATTTTGATGAAAACTTCTCTTTGAGTTTGTCTTTAATCCGATTGATTTTGGTAGCCACATTCGTTTCTGAAAAGCCCGTGATTTCGGCAATTTCTCTATGTGATTTACTGTCTAAATACAGCAGTATGATGGCTTTGTCTATTTCTTTCAATTCACTGATAAACTGCTGCAACAATTGCAGATTGCCTTCTTTTTCGCTTTTCTCCTCCATATTTTCTTCAAAAACAATCAATCCTTCGGTAATGGATTCACGATTTCTGAATTTCTTTTCTTGCCTATAAAACGAAATGGCTACATTCAGGGCGATGCGGTACATCCATGTCGAAAACTTATAGGCTTCGTCAAAACTATCAAAGGCTTTCCAAAGGTTGTAGATAATTTCCTGTGATAAGTCATCTCTATCCTCTTTTTCGGCACAATAGGAGTTACAAATTTTGTAAATTATTCCCTTGTTTTCTTTGATAAGTTTAATGAATGCCTGTTCGGTTGATTTCATTGCTACAAATGGGTTTAGGGCTTATAGCACGTTGGCACCATACAAAACTTTGAGCGTACGACTGCTACATGCTGGTACTACCGAAAGGTGCGTTTCGCCCTCAAAAACCTTTACATTCATGGTCAGACCTTTATAATTTCGGCTTTTCATGGCGTTTGTGAAAGTGGTAAATGCGTTGCGTAAAATTACATCTTCGGCACTTCCTGCCGAGAAAAACACTTTGGCGTTAAGTTCGGTATTTTCGTTGGCAAAAGTTACCTCATTTTGCAACATTTCGCCATTGTTCCACCAAAATGAAGGACTAAGAATGCCGTATCGCTTGAATAAATGTGGCTTTTTCAGGAGACAATAGCCCGTCAATAACCCCCCAAGCGAATGCCCTGATAAGCCCCTGTCGGCGGTGGTTTTATAATGAAAATCAATAAACGGAAGCAGGTCGTGTTCTAATGTATTCAAGAAATTATCGGCCCCGCCCGATACCAACATTCCATCTGGAATATTGAGGATTTTAGACCAAAGTGTATCAGCCTGTGGAATCCGTGAGGGCGTATAATCATTTTGGCGATTGGCAAACCATTCGTTTTGGGTGCTGTGTACTGCCTCAATGCTCACAATGATTATCTCTTTGATTTCTTTGCCCAAATCTAACCCCTCACGAATCGAACTCATCGAATTGAAAGCATACTTACCATCCAAAACATATAAAACAGGGTAACGCAGGCTGTCTTGGGTTGAATACTTTTGTGGTAGCGATACCTTCAATTCGTAGGTTTTAGCGTTGAAATGTGATTTTAAATGATGAAAAGGGGCTTTTTCGAGGCTTTGCGCATTCGTTTTAAGAATGCTCAAAAGAATGATGATAATGAGATGTATCTTTTTCATGGGGGTAGTTATTTTAGGATTGGCATTCTAAAAATAGAGGGGTCTATGCTACCATTTAGCTTCACCGATTTGGTATCAATCTTAATCATTCCTGCCATCGTTTCCATGTGCAAGGCGAAGGTTATGCCTTCTATTTGGGTATAATTAGAGAACTCAATCTCTACGTCTTGTCCGTTTTGAAATGATTTTAGTTTTGAAACAAGCCCCGTTTTTGAATTTATCCATATTTCTGATTCGGCACCCATTTTTGGAGTCATTTTTAAATGAAAATACGCATTTTCAGTAGCCAAAAGCTCCAATTTTGTTCCTTTTTTGGCATAGTCTAACAATGGAAATGGGTCGGCTTGATTAATAATCGCCCCTGCCGATTCATCAGCCATCACCTGCGGTTTGCCACTTCCACCCATCATTATTGGGGTGTTTTCCCAAGCCATTGTACCATCAAATGCTTGTACCAAAGTGTTACCCATCACGGAGGATTCGCTTCGCACGGCACTGTTGACCACGATATTGGTTTGGTTTAGCATTTCGAGTCCCTGCACTTTGATGGTATTTGCCATTTCTACCGATTTTACTTCTTTGAGTTTTGCTTCGCCTCCGAGAGCGTTTAGGTGTTTGGCTACGATTTCGTCAATAGATTGAGCTGCTACTGTGCCAAGGGCAAGCGTAAAAATGGAGAAGGATAAAATTAGTTTTTTCATTGTTATAATTGTTTTAATGCCTACTCTCGTCAGTCGCTTCGGCGACCCGATTTCGGCGACCCTGTTTTTTTGAACCTTTTGCACAATGATTCGTAGGGTGTATTAAAACATCACAATTTTTTTGAAGTTTTTTTTTGAAGGGTTAATTCTCGCCTTCGCTCGTCTCTGGTGAAGGTACATTACGTTACTCTTTGATTGTTACAATTTCAATCATTTTGTGCTATCAACCTATCTTATCCCAAAACCAAGAATTACCTCACTATATTTGTACTTCTAAAATCTAATTCCTGATTAGAGTCTTATGAAATCAATCCTTACGCTTTATTTTTTGCTATTCACCATTGTTGTTAAAGTGGATGCTCAAAACAACAAGTTTCCAGACGGAAGCACCATGCCCAAATGGTTTTTTGATATTACGAAAATAAAAGCTGAAAACTTAGGAAAACAATTTGTACTGACTGATTTTGGGGTCAAAAATGATAGTACACTCGTGCAAACAGCGGCCATACAAGCCGTGATAGACAAAGCCGCTGAGAAAGGCGGTGTAGTGGTGGTACCCAAAGGCGTTTTTTTGTCTGGGGCTTTGTTTTTCAAACCCAAAACGCACTTGTTTGTAGCTGAAAAAGGCGTACTGAAAGGCTCCGACAACATCAAAGACTACCCTATGATGCCATCCAGAATGGAAGGCCAAAATTTAGATTATTTCCCCGCTTTGGTCAATGCGTATGGTGTGAACGGTTTCACGATTTCGGGTAATGGAACGATTGATGGCAACGGACTCAAATATTGGGAGGCATTTTGGCAAAGACGCAAAGAAAATCCGAATTGTACTAACTTGGAGGTATCAAGACCACGACTGTTATTTGTATGGAACAGCAACAATGTACAAGTACAAGATGTAAAGCTCATCAATTCAGGATTTTGGACAAGTCACTACTATAAGTGTCGGAACATTAAGATACTGAACCTCCGAATCACCTCACCACATCAGCCCGTAAAAGCGCCCAGCACAGATGCCATTGACCTCGACGCTTGCACCAATGTATTGATAAAAAACTGTTATATGGCCGTAAACGATGATGCCATCGCACTGAAAGGCGGCAAAGGGCCTTATGCAGATACCGATCCTAACAATGGCGGAAACGCTAATATCCTGATTGAAGACTGTGAGTTTGGGTTTTGCCATGGAGCGCTTACTTGCGGAAGCGAGGCGATTAAAATCAAAAATGTAGTGCTGCGAAACATCAAAGTAAACGATGCCCAGCGGGTTTTGTGGCTAAAAATGCGCCCCGATACCCCACAAAAATATGAATACATCAGTGTAGAAAATATCACTGGCAAAGCCCGTAGCCTGATTTATGTAAAACCTTGGACACAGTTTTTTGACCTCAAAGGCCGTAAAGATGTCCCGTTGTCTTACTCAGAGCATATTACCCTTAAAAACATAAAATTAGACTGCGAGATTTTCTTCGACGTAGCCATCACCGAATATGACAAGCTTTCTAATTTTAATTTTGAGAACCTTACTGTAAAAGCCAAAAACTCAGACATCAACAAAGCAATTGTAAACGGATTTAGCCTAAAAAAAGTGAATGTTAATGGCAAGGAATTGCATTGATTAATTTTACCTCCTATCCTGCTTTCTAAACTCAATGGGCGACATACCCACGTATTTTTTAAATAACTTGGCAAAGTAGTTGGGATATTCAAATTTCAGCAGATAGGCTATTTCAGAAACCGAATACGAAGTATGAAGCAAATATTTTTGGGCTTCGCTGATGATATTTTGATGCACCAATTCAATGGCCGATTTCCCTGCGACTGCCTTACAAATTCTGTTCAAATGTACGGGACTGATGTGGAGTTCATCGGCAAATTCGGGAATACTTTTAGGATACTCCGCCTGTTTGATGTGCTGCTGAAATTTCCGAAAATAGCCCATCATTAACGAGCCACCTTTTTGCGCTTCTTCTTGTTTGGTGAGTCGGTGAAGACAAATAAAAAGCTGGGTAATATAAGCCCTCAACATCAAAAAACGCTCGGGGTTTTCACTAAATAATTCACCTTCAATGGTAGTGACCAGACCTAAGATTTTTTCAAATGCAGCCTCTTCCTCAAAGTTAGTCAACACCCTTATTTGTTCAAACGTCTGCCATATCGGATTTGATGTTTTAAAAATATCCTCAACTATACTTTCAGATAAGGTAAGGATTTGCCCTACAACATTGGGACTATAAACAAGACCATGCAGTAGTGTTGGAGGTATCAACAATACACAAGGGGCTTCAAGCTGATATTCTTGGGTGTCGTCTTGAAAGGTAAGTGAGCCATTTTTTACGATAAACACCTGAAAAAGATGCGAATGGATATGGAGTTTGATGTTCCAATCGAATGTTTGACTGCGGGTGGCTATTAGCTCTAAGAAAATATACTCAGAAGAATATTTTCCATGATCGTCGCCGTATAAGCCTTCAAAATTCAGTATGTTTTTCGGATTCGACATGATTCATGTTTGATTTTTATCCATAAAAGTAAAAATAGTTTCCTAAAATGCTACCCAAAAGTCAAGACATTTGCACCAGAAAATTCAACTCATTCTATACCTCATTGATTTAAAATGAATATCAAATTATTGGGCTGTTTTTGCGGCCTTATTCTCACAACATTGTGTGTTGAAGCACAGAATTCACTTCAATTTGACCCTTCAAAATTTGTAGCTCAAACACAAGAGTTTCAAGGTAAAACCATCAAAGTAAGAGCCTACGAAAAAATAGTTTATGTAGCAAACCCTGCTGACATTGCTCAGGAGGTGATGAACGTTTACATTCCAGAAGAATATTTCAATGGCGGAACCATCAATGGCTACACTGCCGAAACAGCTCCTATATTTTTTCCAAACAAAGTAGGTGGTTATATGCCTGCCCAGCCTGCTACATTTATGCCTCAAAATGGTGGCGGCCTTGGCGGCCCACCAAGTTCGGCGGTGGTAATGGCCTTATCGAAAGGTTTTGTGGTGGCTTCGGCAGGGGCAAGAGGCAGGGTTTCGCCAAAAGGCAAAGCCCCTGCGGGCATTGTAGATTTGAAAGCGGCGATTCGATACTTGAAATTTAATGATAAAGTAATGGCAGGCAATGCCAACAAGATTATCTCAAACGGCACAAGTGCAGGTGGAGCAATGTCCACCCTCTTAGGTGCTACGGGCAATCATGCTGATTATGAGCCATTTTTGAAAGAAATTGGGGCTGCCAATGCGACCGATGATATTTTTGCGGTTTCGGCTTATTGTCCCATCATCAATCTCGAAAACGCCGATATGGCCTACGAATGGCAGTTGAATAAAATTCATGGCTATAAATTTCGTGGGAAAGAGGGTGTTTTAGATGTGGAGGCCATGAAGGTTTCAGATGATTTGAAAGCGGCTTTTCCACAATACTTGAATAGCTTGAATTTAAAAGATGAAGCAGGCAAAAAGCTAAGCTTAGATGCCGTTGGAAACGGTAATTTTAAGGAGTTTGTAAAGAAATATCTTGTCATGTCGGCTCAAAAAGCCTTAGAAACTGGCATAGACATATCGAAGCACAGCTTTCTACAAATCCAAGATGGGAAAGTGTTTTCGGTTGACTTTGATGGCTACATGATTTATTTAGAAAGAATGAAAACGCCACCTGCATTTGATGCTCTCGATAATAAATCGTTTGAGAATAACCTTTTCGGAACAGCTACGATAAATAACCGCCATTTTACTGAATACGCTTCATCGCACTCGAAAGACCCCAATGCCACAATGGCGGATAAGGAAATTATCAAAATGATGAATCCGATGAATTATATCGGTGATAAAACTGCCAAAACTGCTGCCTATTGGCGAGTTCGACACGGGGCAAAAGACCGTGATACAGGCTTTGCAGTACCCGTAATATTGGCGACAACCCTAAAAAATAAAGG
Source organism: Spirosomataceae bacterium (assembly GCA_044228045.1). Taxonomy (GTDB): domain Bacteria; phylum Bacteroidota; class Bacteroidia; order Cytophagales; family Spirosomataceae; genus JAXLVB01. The sequence continues at coordinate 4,817 of JBGAVQ010000157.1, read as the reverse complement.
ATTCAAAATAGATTTCGCTCTCCCGTGGGACAAACCCCATAGCGGCGATTATGACCTCAATGAAATGTTTGAGTGGGCAGACAGTATTTGCAAATAATATTCCGTAGAGACGTTGCATGCAACGCCTCTACAAATAAAAAAATATGAACAACATAACCTGGGAACTCGCCCATTTAGCGCATGTCGAGCTACTTACGCCAAAATTAGACCATAGTATTCGTTTTTTTACCGATATTTTGGGAATGTATATAACAGAAACCGATGGCGATTCTGCTTATCTGCGTGCGTATGACGATTACGAACATCATTCCTTAAAACTAACTGCTCATAAACATTCAGGCATCGGGCATTTTGCATGGAGAACCAGAAGCCGAGAGTCGCTCGATGCACGAGTAAAGGCCATTGAGGCGACAGGCTTGGGCATCGGTTGGATTGACCACGAATGTGGCTATGGCAAAGCCTACCGTTTTCGTTATCCTGATGGACATATTTGCGAAATATACTTCGATACAAATAAATACAAGGCTGAGGGAGATATGCAATCTGCCTTAAAAAATACAGCAAGTAAATACCCTGCACGTGGAGCAAACGTAAGACGAATTGACCACCTGAACCTTCTGGCAAAAGATATTCGGGCGTTTGCAGATTTTCAGTTTGGAGTTTTGGGTGGTAGAAACACCGAAAGGATTGAGTTTGAAGATGGCCCAAAAGGTGTTTGGGTTTCTGTAAACAATAAATCGTATGATTTGGCAATTACCGAAGACCACAGCGGCCTAAACGCACGCTTGCATCATCTTACTTATGCCACCAATAGCCGTGAAGAAATCTTGATTGCTGCCGATATTGCCCTTGAAAATGGTGTTTTCATAGAAACTGGCCCACACAAACACGCTATCCAGCAAACATTTTTCTTGTATCTCTACGAACCTGGCGGCAACAGAATAGAAGTAGCTAATGCCACAGCTCGTCTTATCCTTGACCCAGATTACGAAACTGTGGTTTGGAATCGTGAAGAACGCATGAAAGGCCAAGCATGGGGGTTAAAAACCGTAGAAAGTTTTCATACCAGAGGAAATCCGATGCCAGAAGAATTAATTTGATTTTGGATTTACGATTAAAAAATCCGTGTAAATCTGTGTTTTCAAAGGAATCAGGGTCATCTGAGTGCCATAAATTGCAGATGCAAGCAACACGGATTATCACAGATAAATAATTAAAGAAATGAATAAATTATTAGTAATCTCGGCCCATTCAGCCGATTTTGTTTGGCGAAGCGGAGGCACAATAGCCAAAAGTGTAGAACAGGGAGCCGAAACGCTCGTAGTTTGTCTTTCTTTTGGTGAGCGTGGAGAATCAGGCGAACTTTGGAAAGAAGACCCAAACCGAAGTGAAGAAAGTGTAAAAATCATTCGCAAAGCACAAGCCCAAGAAGCCGCCGATATTTTTGGAACGCCCATTATGTTTTTAGATTGGGGCGATTATCCGATGTTGATTTCAAACGAACGCATCGAACAACTGACCAAAATCATCGGCGATTTTGAGCCAACCGTCATTCTTACGCACACCGCCAAAGACCCTTTCAATCCTGACCATCCGTTGGCTTATCAAGCTACCGAACGTGCCAGATTGCTTTCGTGTGGGGCAGGTGTAGCCAGTGCATTCAAGAATATTGACCCGCCAATGTGGTATTCTTTTGAACCACATCAGCCTGAGATTTGTGATTTCAAACCCGATACTTTTATTGATATTTCATCGGTTTTTGGTAAAAAAATAGCTGCTATGAATTGCATGGGAGCACAAAAATATTTGGTAGAATATTATACCGAATTAGGTGGAAGAAGGGCCAATCACGCCCGTAGAATTTCAGGACAAAAAGACGTAAAATATGCCGAAGCATTCCAAAGCCATGTGCCAAGGGTAACGGATAGTATTTTTTAGGTGAGTTATGAGCGATGAATGATGAGTATTGGCAACGTTGTAAGATGTTGACACTTATCATTTTCGAAGAATGGTCGAATTTTTTGAACTATTCGTAGATTAAAAAGACTAATCCAAAGATTGCCAGTAAAAGTCTTAAAAACCTTGCTCCATTTTACGGTAATATTGTCTTTTCTATTCTTTAACCTTTAAACAATAATCTAACTATGAAATCATCAAGACGTAATTTCATTCAGTCACTCGGCGTTGGGGTAGCAGGCTTGGGTGTTTCGAGCGAAACGGTGGCCAATAGCTTAACCCCGCCCAAATCGTCGAAAGCTACCAATGACGAACAAATCTTATTTGTGAGTGATAACATTGCCGTTACAAATACTGAGCATGGCAAAGTAAGAGGCTTTGTGCTTCGGGGCATCACTACTTTTTTGGGGATTCCTTACGGAGCAGACACCTCTGGCAAAAATCGTTTTATGCCTCCGCAAAAACCCGCTTCGTGGTCAGAGGTTCGCCCAGCTGTTTGGTGGGGTAACACCGCTCCACAAATCATGGAAAAGCGTTATGCCAATCAATATGCTTCATTTGTTGACCATTGGAACTACGACGATGTGTCAGAAGACTGCTTAAAAGTAAATGTTTGGACTCCGGCGCTCGATACCCAAAAACGACCTGTGATGGTTTGGCTTCATGGGGGTGGATTTGTAAACGGCAATGGCATTGAACAAGACGGGTATCATGGCGAAAACTTTGCTCGGCTCGGCAATGTGGTTTTTTGCTCTTTAAATCATCGCTTGGGGGCCTTAGGGTATTCGCACCTCAAAGCCGCAGGTGGGCATCAAGCATCTGGCAATGTTGGCAATTTAGACATGGTTCTGGCCCTCGAATGGGTAAAAAATAACATTGCCAACTTTGGTGGCGACCCCACCAACGTGACCATCATGGGGCAATCGGGTGGTGGCTCAAAAGTTACTACATTGATGAATATGCCTTCGGCAAAAGGGTTATTCCATAAAGCAGTAGTATTAAGTGGTGGCTCATTGGCTGGTGTCAATAAAGAATATGCCGAAAAGTTAGGGCAAAAAGTAATGGAAGAAGCAGGCTTGAAAAACGGAGAAATTGATAAGTTACAGCAGATTCCGTGGTTAGAATACATCAATATTGCTAACAGAGCCACCGATAAAATGACAGACGAAGCCAAACGCATGGGTATTCAAAGAGGTGGGTTTTCGCCAGTTGCAGATGGAGAATACCTTTCTGATAAGCCATTCTTTGCAGAAAACCACTATTCGGCAGATATTCCGCTGATGATTTGCTCAACATTTAACGAGCAAAGCCCAAGCCGAACCGATGCCGCCTTAGAAAACGTAACCTTAGCAGATGTAAAAGAAAAAATCAAAGCACGTTTTGGTGATAAATCAAGCGAAATTGTGGAGGCTTATGCAAAAACATTCCCCAAAGCACGTCCCATTGATCTTTGGACGATGATTATCTCAAACCGTAAAAATGCCGTGGCCATTGCCGATGCCAAAGTTGTCCAGAAAAAAGCCCCTGTGTATGTGGCTTGGTTTGGCTGGCAGCCCCCGCTTTTCGATAACAGAATGCGGGCTTTCCATTGTAGCGACATTTGTTTTTGGTTTTATAACACCGATTTGATGCTCACGCATACAGGCGGAGGCAAGCGTCCAAGAGCGTTATCTGATAAAATGGCAAAATCGCTTCTTAATTTTATGAAAACGAGCAATCCGAATGGCGGTGGGTTACCAACGTGGAAACCCTACACAACCCAAAACGGCGAAACCATGATTTTGGATGATATGCCATCATTAGCCAACGACCCAGACCGTGAAGCACGGAAGGCATTGGCGTAATCCTTTGATAGCAGATTTATAAAATTGTAGAGACGTTGCATGCAACGTCTCTACGGTATAACAATCGTTTTTCAAGACAAATGGATTTAGCAAAAGAATTATCAAAATTTTCTGCCGCCACCATCTGCGAAGCACTCGGTAATAAAGGCAATTTGCCGTCGGGCATCAAGCCCATTGCCGCAAACATGAAAATTTGTGGTCCAGCTTATACCGTGCAGACCATGCCTCGTGATAATGTTTTACTACATCGAGCGTATGCGTATGCAAAAGCAGGTGATGTTTTAATAGCCAATTGCTCAGGATTTTACGAAGCAGGTTATTGGGGCGATTTGATGAGCTTGGGGGCCAAAACCAAAGGAATCAACGGCTTAGTAATAGATGCTTGCGTACGTGATGCCGACGACATTGAAGCAATGGGTTTTCCAGTTTTTTCGAGAGGGTTATGCATTAGAGGTACGTCTAATCATGGCGACGGCACACTCAATGAACCCATCATTATTGGCGATGTTTTGATACATCCAGGCGATATTGTGGTGGGTGACCGAGATGGCGTAGTGGTTGTTCCATTCAATAAAATGGAAGAAACCATTGAAAAAGCTGCCGCAAGGGAAGCCAAAGAGGAAAGAACAAGAGCCGAACTCCGAAAAGGAAGAACTTCCATTCAGATTTATGGTTGGGACGAGAAGTTTGGGTATTAAAATTTAGTGATGAGTTATGAATGATGAATTAAGAATAGCAGTCTTAGGTCTTGGCGAAGCAGGCTCTTGTTTTGCTAACGACTTAGCTAAAATGGGTGTGGAGGTGACAGGATACGACCCGAACCCACTACGAGCATTACATCCGTCTGTGGCTATAAAGGAAAGCAACGCCGAAGCCGCCCAAAATGCTGATATAATTTTTAGTGCAAATCTTTCTTCGGTATCTACCGAAATAGCCGAACAACTGGTAGGAGTACTGGAACCGCATCAATTTTTTTGCGAAATGAATACTTCTGGGCCAGAAAAGAAGCAAAAAATC
>JBGAVQ010000156.1:0-12804 GCA_044228045.1 Spirosomataceae bacterium | reverse complement strand
GCTTCGAAAAACCGGAACCTACCGACGATGCCTTACTTTCGTTTGCCGAACGAAGCCGCCTTCAAGAGTGTGAGCGCATCATCACCATTGGGCTTAGAGCGTTTGTAGAGGTTGGTAATGCGCTAATTGAAATTCGTAGAAACCGTTTATATAGAGGACGTTACCCCACATTTGAAAGCTATTGTCGAGACAAATGGAATATCAAACGGCAACGAGCTTATGAGTTGATGGATGCTGCCGAAATAGTAACGTCGCTGTCAGAGGCCCTCCCTGAATACACAGACAAACTCCCCAAAAAAGAAGCTCATGCTGCCCAGTTGCTACGGATTCCGCCCGACGAACGCCCCCAAGTTTGGAAAAAGGTAGTAGAAGACTGCCCCAAGTCTAAAGATATTACAGCCAAGCGTATTTCGGATACAATCCACCGGAAGTTTGAGCGTACAACAGCCGATGTGATACCACTCAAGGCAGTTGTTCCGCCTCCACTCATAGAAGAAGAAACTCAGGAAACTCCGGCATATGAACATTTGTTAGGTTTGGTACAAAAGGCTCTGAAACAAGCACAACCACGAGATATTATGGTGCAAGTGAGCGGCAAGTGGCTCATTAAGAATAACTTAACAGAAGTTTGGAAAGGACTCAGGCAACTTCACAAAAGCCTTGAAATAGGCGAAGACTATAAAGATTTATTAACACTATCACAAGCCGAAGCATTGGGTTTGATTATAAAAAAGTAACAAGAAACTGAATCAGAAGGAGGTATTGTTGAATTGTTGTATGGCGTTTAATTTTTTGATGATTGCATTTTACCAGAATAAATATGGTAAAACAATTTAACCATACAACAATTCAACCATTTGAAACCTTGGTTTTATTCAGAATTTATTTCTTCTTCTTGCCAGGCATTGGTACTACTGCCGGAATCTTTGAAGCGTATTCATCTACACCTTTCTGAATGGCATCTTTAAAGAATGGGAATGCCCCCGACGTATCAGTATTGCCTAAGTCCATTGCTTTTTTTGCAAGTGGAAGAGCCTCTGCAAAGTTACCTAATTTAGCCAAAATCTGTGCTTTTGCCCATACATTGCGGAAAGTCTCGCCCATGCTAACGGCTGAGTTAATCATGGTAAGGGCTTTGTCTAAATTCTTGCCTTTACTTAACAAATAATTGGCCCCCGCTGTCATTTGGTTAGAACTACTGACCGAAGCAGCATCGATGCTTTTTTCTACTAATGAGGTGGTTGGTGTTTCAATTTTTACGGCAAACTTGGTTTTTTCCCAGTAGAAATTCAAGTTAGCCGTACTGTCTGTTACATCCGAAAAATCAATCGTAAATGATTGAGTAAGAGGGCAACCAGTCGTTTTTACTTTTACTTTTACAAAATCTTTGTCAGCTTTGTAATCTGCTTCGGTAATACCCAAATCTTTGGTCAAAATTACAGAAGTTTCACTTTGTCCTGGAAAACTCACAATCGCATACTTGCCAGCTGGCACTTTTTGTCCTTCAAACATAGCATCTGTTGAGAATTCAATTTTGGTAGCTTGGTTGGCACCAGTGCGCCATACTTTGTCGTAAGCCAGTAGTTTTCCAAAAATTTCTCGCCCTTTCATGCTGGGGCGTGAGTAATCAATCGTAATGTCAGTAATACCTACAGTTTGCTTAGTTATTGAACCTGGGCTTGGCGATGGCGTACGAATTTGTGCCGAAACTTGAACCGCCACAAGCGTGCAAATAACTAATAGTGAGTACGTTAATTTTTTCATTGGGAATAAATTTGGGTTAATGTTTCCCAAAATTAAATAGAATTTGGTAGAAAATGTAGAATTTCGTCCAAAGACAAGCAAGCCTCGTCCAATTACATGCTGAAAGTTCACAGTTCGCCCAATACCCAGTTCTCTAATGCCATGCACCGAAAAAAACTTTTGACCTTACTTGAAGCACATACACCTGCCGACGCAACGGAAGAAGCGATGCTTCAAAATACGATTCAATTTGTAAACCAGCATCCTGATTGCTTTGAGCGAACTTTGTTGGTGGGGCATATTACTGGTTCGGCTTGGATTGTGGACAAAACCCGTACCATGACGGTATTGGTTCATCACCGAAAACTGAACCGTTGGTTTCAACCAGGTGGCCACTGCGATGGAGATAGCGACGTTCTGAATGTAGCCATGAAAGAAGCCCAAGAAGAAACAGGGTTGTTTGTAAAACCCGTTGACAATCGGATTTTTGATGTGGATGTCCATTTGATTCCTGAGCGAAAAAACGAACCAGCACATTATCACTACGACATCCGCTTTATGCTCGAAGCTGACCCAATGCAAGCATTTCAAATATCTACCGAATCAAAAGAATTACGGTGGGTTTCGCTTGAAAACGTACTAATGCTTAACAATTCAGAATCTATTATGCGAATGGCTCGAAAGTAAATGACTATGATTGACTAACAAAATGCGAATTGGGGGTATTTTCTGGCATGTTTTTGACCGAAGAACCACGCACAATAAGCTCCGACCGAAGCACAATAGTATTGGTAGCATCTATGGTCATTGTTCCATTCAAGTGATTGATCATGCTTTTTACGGCAATTTCACCCATTTCCTTTGCTGGATAGTGAATAGTACTGAGGCTTGGTGTAATTACTTGCGACACAGGGTCATTGTTAAAGCCTACTACCGAAATATGCTCAGGAACCGAAACCCCCAAATCAGATAAAGCCCTTATACAACTCACTGCACACATATCATTTGTGATAAATATACCATCGGGTATTCTGTTCATTGTCAGTATTTTATGAGCAAGGGCTTGTCCTGATTCTATACTCAAATCACACACCCAAACCATTTCAGCATCAAGAGTTTTTCCATACTCTAAGAGTGCCTGCTGATAACCTTTTAACCGATCCGAGTAAACATTTCGTTTAAGGTTTCCTGTAATATGCAGAATATGCTTTCTGCCTTGTTGCAATAAATGATTGGTGGCTTCATAACCTGCTTTTGCGTTATCAATTACAATATTAGTGCAAGGCTGGTTTTCGACGATGCGGTCAAAAAAAATAAGAGGGATTTTTTTTTTGATAAACGGGTCAAAATGCTCATAAGAGTCTGTATCATACGCCACCGAAACTAACAGTCCATCTACTCTACTTGCAAACATCGTATGGGCGTTAGCTACCTCTTTTTTTTGAGATTCTAACGACTGACTAATAATCAAATTGAAACCTTCGTCATTGGCTACTTTTTCCATGCCTGCTAACACAGTGGACATAATGTAGCTATTCAGCCGAGGTACAATTACACCAATCGTATTGGTTTTCTGGTTTCTGAGGTTGCTGGCAAACTTATTAGAGCGGTATCCCAATTCATTTGCTTTGGCCTTGATGAGTGTTTTGGTATTATTGTTTATAGCTGGGTGATCATTTAAAGCTCTGCTCACCGTGGCAGGAGATATGAATAGTGCAGTAGCAATGTCGTAAATCGTGATTTCTTTTGCCATTTTAAGAAGCGTCGTAGTGGATTTTATGCAATAATATTAAATTTGTTGCATAATATAAAAATTAGAAAGAGAATTTATTTATTGATTTGTTAGAAAAAAATAAAACATTTAAAAAAATAAAAGAAAGAACATCATTATTTATAGACTTTTTTGTTATATTTGATTATTATTTTAAAAATATTAGGTGTGAATTGCATTTTATTTATTGCAACCGATTGCATTATTAAATTTATTGCGATATTTACAACACCGATTCAATCTTTTACTTAACATAAACCTCACTATGGAAAATAAAACACAAGATAATGCGCTACAATCTCGTCGAGATTTTCTAAAAAAAACGGCGATAGTAGCTGCTTCATCTATTGCCATTCCTACTATTGTCCCCGCCTCAGTATTTGGTAAAAACGCCCCCAGCAACCGCATCAACATCGGTGCCATTGGCACTGGGCGGATTTCACGAGGACACGATATGCCCGGCGTATGGAAGCACGAGCAAGCACAAATCATGGCTGTATGCGACTTAGATAATAACCGTGCACTCGATGCCAAAAAATTGGTAAACGAGGTATATTCAAAAAAACTTGGTAAACCCTTTGACGGCGTTGCGGTCTATAACGACTATCGGGAATTGTTGCTCAACAAAGACATTGATGCCGTAATTGTGAGTACGCCAGACCATTGGCACTCACTCATCAGTATTGATGCCGTAAATGCCAAAAAAGATGTGTACCTCCAAAAACCTACCTCGCTGACCATTGCCGAAGGCCAAGCCTTGGTAAAAGCCGTCAGAAAAAACAATCGTATTTTACAAATTGGAAGCCAACAACGCTCTATGCCGCAGTTTCGGTATGCCGCCGAATTGGTTCGTAACGGACGTATTGGCCAGCTCAAAACGGTGTATGTTGGTCTTCCTGGTGACCCAGGTGGCGACGAAGAACGAGAAATGCCAATCCCGAAAAACTTCAACTACGACATGTGGTTGGGTTCTACGCCCGAAGTCTATTACACCGAAAAACGAGTGCATCCACAAATAGGCTACGACCGTCCGGGTTGGTTGCGTTGCGAGCAGTTTGGTGCGGGTATGATTACGGGCTGGGGCGCACACCACGTTGATTCAGCACATTGGGGCATGAATACCGAACTCTCTGGACCGATAGAAGTAAGCGGTTGGGCCGAGTTTCCGAAGTCGGGATTATGGAATGTGCACGGCATTTTCCGCACCGAGGCATTGTACGAAAACGGCGTGAAGATGATTGTAACCAACGAAATCGAGAACGGTGTGAAGTTTGAAGGCACCGAAGGCTGGATTTTTGTAACCCGAGGTAACTACGCCGCTACGTCAAGTGACCCTAATGGTGCTACAAGCAATGCAAAAGCCCTCAACGCAAGCGACCCGAAGATTTTGACCTCGGTAATTGGTGCAAACGAAACGAGTTTATACAAAAGCGAAGACCAACATGGCAACTGGCTCGAAAGCATCAAATCACGCAAAGCCCCCATTTCGCCCGTCGAAGTAGGGCATCGTTCGTGTTCGGCGTGTTTGATTCACCACATTGCCATGAAACTCAAACGCAAAGTATATTGGGATCCTAAAAAAGAGGTTTTCAAAAACGACGCAGAGGCAAACGCCATGTTGAGCCGCCCAATGCGTGCACCGTATCAGATTAAGAATGTGTAACCATCAGCCAACGTCGGCGAGATTAAACCCGCAGTGGAACTGCTCGCCGACGTTATTATGATTTTTAAATATGCTCAAAACCAGCTCATTAGTATTGCTAACCATGCTCACTACGGCAGCAATGGCCCAAAAACCTGTGCAAATTATTACGCTTGACCCTGGTCATTTTCATGCGGCTTTGGTTCAGAAAACCATGATAGACAATGTGTCGCCCATTGTGCAAGTGTATGCCCCCGCAGGACAAGACGTAGAAGACCACCTCAAACGCATAGATGCCTACAACACTCGGCCACAAAGCCCTACGCATTGGCAAGAAAAGGTCTATCGAGGCAATGATTTTTTTGCCAAAATGATTGCCGAAAAAAAAGGAAATGTGGTAGTAATGGCGGGCAACAACATAAAGAAAACAGAGTACATTCTTAAAACTTTGCAAGCAGGTATGAACGTGCTGGCCGACAAGCCAATGTGTATTGATACCAAAGGATATGAGCAATTAAAAAAGGCTTTTGAGGTAGCCAAGCAAAACAAAGTATTGCTCTACGACATCATGACCGAACGCTCTGAAATCACCACCGTGCTGCAAAAAGAGCTATCACTGTTGCCCGTCGTGTTCGGGAAATTAGAAAAGGGAACACCCAACAACCCTGCCATTATTATAGAGAGCGTGCATCATTTCTTCAAATTTGTTTCGGGTAGTGCGCTCAAACGCCCCGCTTGGTTTATGGACGTAGCCCAGCAAGGCGAGGGCATCGTGGATGTAACAACACACTTGGTTGATTTGGCACAATGGGCTGCATTTCCGGGTGTTTCATTGACTATGAACGATGCTCAGATTACGTCTGTCAGGCGTTGGCCTACTCAAATGACTCGCAGTCAATTTGCTACCATTACAGGTCTCAATACCTTTCCTGATTACCTGAAAAAGGACGTTGTGAAAGATACGGTGTTGAATATTTTTGCCAATGGTGAAATCAATTATCGACTCAAAGGCGTTCAGACCCAAGTGCGAGTATTGTGGAATTATAGCACCCCCGAAGGTGGCGACACGCATTACGCCATCATGCGTGGCACAAAAGCCAACCTTGAAATTCGCCAAGGGAAAGCCGAAAAATTTGTGCCGCAATTGTTCATCAAGCCCATTGCACTTTCCGAAAACGACCTCACCAAAGCTTTTGAAGGACTCAAAACCAAGTTTCCGGGCATTAGCCTGAAAAAGCAAGGTTCAGAATGGTTAGTCGAAATTCCTGATAAATATCGCACAGGCCACGAAGCGCATTTTGGCGAAGTAATGGAACGTTTTTTGAAATACCAAGCCGCCAACAAACTCCCCGACTGGGAAGTCCCCAATATGCTTTTGAAGTATTACATCACAACAAAAGCCTTAGAGATGGCTAAAAAACAGTAATTGTGCATGAATAACAAAAGATACGCCACACTCTTGATGGTGTTGTTAAGTGGGAGCAGTTGGGCACAAACCAAAATCACAGCTCAAAAACTGCATTCCAAGATTGACATTAGCATCAACAACAACCTTTTTACGAGTTATATTTTTTCTCAGGACGAAAAATATCCATTCTTCTTTCCTGTAAACGGCCCTTCCAATGCCAGTGTTACGTCAATGCGTAATGGCAATTATCCACACCACAGTTCGCTGTTTTTTGGCTGTGATAAGGTAAATGGGGGCAATTATTGGCAAGAAGGGCTGGAAAGAGGTCAAATTATCTCGTTACGAGCTGACATCGTTGAGTCTGGCGGCGAGCGTGTGGTGATTGAAGATGAGTGCATTTGGCGACGACCAGGGGCAAATTCGCCCGTTAAAGATATTCGTAAAATTACCATTACGGCTCCGTCCAAAGACCTTTATCAACTTGATTTTGACATCACGATGGAAATGCTGATGGATGTGAAAATTGAGAAGACAAATCATTCACTTTTCAGTGGCCGCATGGATCCTGATTTGGCAGTAATCAACGGCGGAACAATGCTCAATGCCCAAGGTGATAAAAGCGAAAAAGGAACATTTGAGAAAAAATCGGCTTGGATGGACTGCTCAGGGAAAAGAGGCGAAAAAATAGAAGGCATGGCCATTATGCAGCATCCTTCCAACAAATGGTACCCTTCGCCATGGTTCACCCGTGACTACGGTTTTTTCTCCCCAACACCCATGTACTGGCCCGAAGACGAAAAAAAAGGAACTGTTCTATCAAAAGGAGAAAAAGTGGTGCTTCGTTACCGAGTATTAGTCCATTCGGGCAACCACGAAACCGCCCAAATTGCCGAGTTATTTGAAAAATATAAAACAGAATAAATCATAGCGATTCTATCAGACTTGCCGTCTGCTTTTTGTGATGAAATTGCTAATTCATTATCTCTAAAACCATGCAAAAACAATCAGATAATCGCCGTAAATTCCTCAAAGGTTCGCTTGCCACAGCCGCAGGCATGGTTGGCCTTTCGGCACTCCCCGAAGAAGTGATGGCATCAGCAAAGGGCATCAAAACCGAGACCGTTATTGCGCCCAAACCGATCATATTTGCTGAACCACGCATTAAATTTGCGGTGATTGGCATGAACCACGCCCACATCTATGGTCAAGTAGAGGCCGTAACTCGTGGCGGTGGACAACTGGTAGCCTATTATGCCAAAGAAGCAGATTTGTTGGCAGCCTTTGCCAAACGCTACCCGCAAGCCAAGCAAGCCAGTAGCGAAAACGAAATTTTGGAAGACAAATCCATCCAACTCGTATTAAGCTCTGCTATCGCCTCTGAACGTGCTCCACTGGGTATTCGGGTCATGCAACATGGCAAAGATTACATGGCTGACAAACCGGGCATTACTACACTTGAACAACTTGCTGAGGTACGCCGTGTGCAAAAAGCCACCAAACGCATTTATTCCATTATGTACAGCGAGCGGTTTGAAAATAGAGCGACCGTCAAGGCTGGCGAATTGGTAAAAGCAGGAGCCATTGGCAAGGTGATTCAGACCATTGGACTTGGCCCTCACCGCATCAATCCTAAAACTCGCCCTGAGTGGTTTTTTGATAAAAAACAATTTGGTGGTATCATCTGCGACATTGGCTCACACCAATTTGACCAATACTTGTATTTCACAGATTCAACCCAAGCCAATGTAGTAGCTTCACAAATTGGCAATGTTCATCATCCACAATGGCCTCAATTTGAGGACTTTGGCGATGTGATGCTACGAGGCAACGGTGGCATGGGCTACATTAGGGTAGATTGGTTTACGCCTGACGGCCTGAAATCGTGGGGCGATGGGCGCTTGACAATTTTGGGAACAGATGGCTTTATCGAAATCCGCAAAAATATTGACATCGGCGGACGTGAAGGCGGCAATCACCTCTTCTTTACAGACAACAAAGAAACTCGCTACTTTGATTGCACAGCCCAAGTATTGCCTTATGGTCAAGCTCTTGTGGACGATATTTTGAATCGCACCGAAACAGCCATGACGCAAACGCACTGTTTCTTGGCCACCGAACTGTCACTTATTGCCCAAAAACAGGCGCAAAAAATTCAATTACTGAAATAATTTTAAACGTCGGCGAGCAGTTCCACTGCGGGTTTAACCTCGCCGACGTTCCTATAAAAAATTATGGCATTTATTCATACCATGCGTTGGTTTGGTCCCAACGATCCCGTGTCGCTCATGTCTATTCGGCAGGCGGGTTGTACGGGTATTGTATCGGCTTTGCACCAAATTCCAGTTGGAGAAGTTTGGTCAGTGGCTGCTATTCAAGAAAGAATAAAGCTGATAGAGGCTGATAATGACCACTTTGTGCCGCTAACTTGGGAGGTGGTCGAAAGTTTGCCTGTACACGAGGACATCAAAAAAGGCTTACCAACTCGGGAGAAATACATTGAGAATTACCAAGAATCGCTGCGTAATTTGGCAAGTTGTAGCATCAAAACGGTCTGTTACAACTTTATGCCTGTGCTGGATTGGTCACGTACCAAGCTGAACTACGAAATGCCAGATGGCTCTCGTGCCTTGCGATTTGTGTGGGAAGATTTTGCTGCTTTTGATTTGTGTATTCTCAAACGTCCTAACGCCGAGCTTGATTACACAGCAGAAGTTCAAGAAGCAGCCCGAAAAAAGTTTGCTTCTATGACCCAACAAGAGCGAGCAGAATTGCAAAACACCGTGTTGCTGGGCTTGCCAGGTTCTAACGAAGCCTTTGAACTTGAAACCTTTCAGGGCTTACTAAATAACTACAAAACCATTGGTGATAAGGAGTTACGAGAAAATCTTTATTATTTCATTAGTCAAGTAGCACCCGTAGCCCAAGAAGTAGGCATTAACCTCTGCATTCATCCCGACGACCCTCCGAAATCGCTGCTTGGTTTGCCAAGAGTGGTCAGTACCGAAGACGATTTAGCGCAACTAATGGCCGCCTGTGACCTCAGAGCTAACGGAATAACTTTTTGCACAGGTTCGTTGGGCGTGAGAGAAGACAATGATTTGCCAGGTATGATAGAGCGATTTGGTGATAGAATTCACTTTGTCCATTTGCGAACCACCAAACGAGAAGAAAACCCTTTGAATTTCCACGAAGCTGCTCACTTAACTGGCGATGTAGATATGTATGCAGTAGTGAAGGCATTGGTCATAGAAAGCAACAAGCGAAAATCAGCAGGAAAAAGCGATGCACAAATTCCGATGCGCCCCGACCACGGTCATTTGATGCTGGATGATTTGGCTAAACCACCCAAAGAACAATCCTACCCAGGCTATTCCGCCATCGGACGTTTGAAAGGCTTGGCGGAGTTGAGAGGCTTGGAGATGGGGATTGAGCTTTTGATAAGGGGCGCATAGCTGGCAAGTCATAGGAAACCTAACTTGCCACTATTTTCAAATAATAGACTTAGAACAGAGGATATTCTCTCTTTTTCCTCCAGCTAAAGCAGGAGTCAAGTCAAAACTCAAAATCTAACCTACCACTTTTTTTAGTGGACTATATCATGCACAAAAAATTATTCTTACTATTTTGTATCCTTTTGTCATCAGTTGCTATTGCCGACGACGGCTATCGCCTTTGGCTCAAATACGATTTGCTCAAAGACCCCAAACAACGAGAAAACTATGCCCAGCTTACTAAGTTTATCGTAGTAAGTGCTGATAATCAAATTATTAAGACTGCCTCAGAAGAACTTCAAATTGGGTTTCAGGGGCTTTTGGGAAAGAAAGTACCCATTGTAAAGTCGGCAACAGAAGGTGGAGTCATCCTGAAAATAACCGACGAGATGCAGACCTTGTCTGGCAGTTCAAAGGAAAGTTATGCCCTCTATACAGAAAAAGGAAACATCATCATTGCTGCCAAAAGTGCGCCAGGTGTGTTGTATGGAGCATTTGCCTTGCTCAGAAAAATACAAACAGGGGCTTCGTTACAAAATTTAAAAGAAACCGACACTCCAAAAATCCAACTCCGGATGTTGAACCATTGGGATAACCCTTTGGGGACAATTGAACGAGGTTATGCAGGTTCGTCTCTCTGGAAATGGTACGAATTACCCGAAAACCTTGACCCACGTTACAAAGAATACGCCCGTGCTAATGCCTCAATTGGCATCAATGCCGTGGCGGTAAATAATGTCAATGCCAGTGCCAGATTTCTAACAAAAGAATATTTGGTAAAAGTAAAAGCACTGGCCGATGTGTTTCGCCCTTATGGGATAAAAGTATTTCTTTCTATCAATTTTGCTTCGCCCAAAATCTTAGATAAGTACAAAACTTCCGATCCTCTCGACCCTGCCGTTCGACAATGGTGGAAAGACAAAGCCAAGGAGGTTTATAACACCATTCCTGACTTTGGGGGCTTCTTGGTCAAGGCTAATTCCGAAGGCGAACCTGGCCCACAAGAATACGGCAGAACGCATGCCGACGGAGCAAATATGTTGGCAGAAGCAGTAGAACCATTTAACGGCATCGTTATTTGGCGAGCCTTTGTTTATGCCGCCGACCCCAAAGGAGACCGTTTCAAAGAAGCTTCCAAAGACTTCAAACCACTTGATGGACAGTTCCATAGAAACGTTATTGTTCAAGTAAAAAATGGCCCGATTGACTTCCAATCACGTGAGCCATTTCACCCACTTTTTGGTGCTATGCCCAAAACACCTTTGGCCATGGAATTTCAGATTACGCAAGAGTATCTGGGTTTTTCTACCAACTTGGTTTATCTCGCTCCACTTTTTAAAGAGTGCTTAGAGTCAGATACTTATGTCAAAGGGAAGGGCTCAACCGTAGCCAGAATTGTGGATGGGAGTGTTCATGATTATGCCCAAACCATGATGGCTGGCGTGGCGAACACAGGCTCTGACCGCAACTGGACAGGCCATTTAATGTCGCAAGCAAACTGGTATGCCTTTGGTAGATTGGCTTGGAACCATGAGCTGTCGTCTGAGCAAATTGCGGATGAATGGGTCAAGATGACCTTCACCCAACAACCCCAAGCCGTTCAAACAATCAAAGACATCATGCTCAAATCTCGTGAGGTGTATGTCAATTTTACAACTCCACTGGGACTTCATCATGTCATGGGGCAAGGCATACATTTCGGCCCAGAACCTTGGCTCGAACGCAGTGCCAGACCCGACTGGACGGCCATTTATTACCACCGTGCCGATTCTATCGGTTTGGGTTTTGACCGCACAGCCAAAGGCAGCGATGCGCTCGGCCTTTATACCCCAGAAGTACAAAAACAGTGGGGTAATCCAGAAATTTGTCCCTTGCCGTATTTATTATGGTTTCATCATGTGCCGTGGAATAAAAAACTGTCTTCTGGTAAAACGCTTTGGGATGAGTTCAGCTCACGTTATTATGTTGGGGTAGAGGAAGTTACGAAAATGCGCCAGCAATGGGATAACGTAAAGCCGTACATTGACCTCGAAATGTTTGAAGATGTAAAGGGACGATTAGCCGCCCAACATCGAGAAGCCCTCAATTGGCGAGATGCCTGTGTGCTATACTTTCAGCAGTATTCAAAAATGCCGATTCCTGCGCCTTACAAAAAGCCTGAACGAACTTTAGACGAACTCAAAAAAATAGTAGCCATTTATCAATTGCGATAGAAGAGGGTTTTAAATACTTACCGTTTGAAAAACTTTATATGGTGTGATTTTAATGGTATTGGTCTGACTATCGTCTGACCTGTTTTTAGACAGGATAAATGACCCATGCACAGTTTTTACAGTAACTAAAATTCTATAACAGTGAACAATTCGATTTTTTCTTTACAAAGCAAAGTAGCCCTCATAACAGGAGGTGGTAGCGGCATTGGCTTCGACATTGCCAAGTGTTTTTTAGACGCAGGAGCTACTGTGGTCATTACTGGTAGGCGAGAAGAAGCCCTTCAAACTGCTGTGAAAGAACTCGGTTCCAAAGCACACTATGTGGTGAATGATGTGACTGATTTGCCCAACCTTCCGCCCTTAGTAGAGCAGATAGAAGCTACCATTGGGACCATTGATATTTTGGTTAATAATGCAGGAATCAATATGAAAAAACCTGCCGTAGAAGTAACAGACGAAGAGTTTCACCGAGTGGTTCATACCAACCTCAATGCTGTTTTTGCACTCACTCGTGAGTGTGCTAAACGAATGATTGC
>JBGAVQ010000155.1:0-12696 GCA_044228045.1 Spirosomataceae bacterium | reverse complement strand
CACCCGTATTGATGTCAACAGGGCAATTGGTGGCGCATAGTCCATCTACGGCACAAGTTTCAATGCCATCAAAAGCATAGTCTTTCAGCAAGGCATCTCTTGTGGTGGTATCTCCCGACGTATCTAAGCGTTTTATCGCTCGGCGTACCCCTATGCGGCGGCGTGGAGTAAGCGTTAAATCTCGACTTGGGCAAATGGATTCGCAAAAACCACATTCGATACATTTGTCCACTTCCTCTTCCACAATTGGCATCACTTTGAGGTTGTGAACGTGCGTAAATTGATCTTCTGTAATAACAATACCCGGGTTAAGTAAGTGGGTGGGGTCTATCAATGCTTTTAGCTTTTTCATAATTTGATAGGCATCTGTTCCCCATTCACGCTCAATATAGGCAGAAACAGCCCTACCAGAGCTATGCTCGGCTTTTAATGCTCCATCGTATTTATTCAAAACTAAATCAAATAAATCATCGTTGAATTTTTCGTAATGGTCAATGTCAATTTGCGTAGCGTACGATTGTGAAATAACAAAATGCAAATTACCATCTTTGGCATGGCCAAAAATGATACCATTTTCGTATTTATATTTATCAAACAGCAATTGTACATCTATGACTGCTTCGCCCAAACGCTCTACCGGAAAAGTGAAGTCTTCCATCAAAGCAGACGTACCTTTGGCCCTCATTCCAGCTACCGAAGGATACATCCCCTTCCGGATTTTCCATAGTAAGGCTTGTTCTTGTTGATTTTGTGTAAAATTAGGCTCAAAAATTAAAGGTAATTGCGTGAAAATAGCTTTGGCGTTGTCATATTTTGCCAAAAGCCCGGCCTCTGTATTTTCTTGAAATTCACATAAAATAGCCGATGCAGTAGGAGACAGCGTCTTTAAAAAAGAAGGTACGCCAGGCATATTTTCTACCGAGCGTAAAGAAGCCCTATCCATAAATTCTAAGGCTGCTGCTCCGGTTTCAATCAATTGGGGAATGGCATTGCAAGCACTTTCGGGGCTGTCAAAATAGAGCATGGCCGTCATCTTATACGGCAAGTCGGCCACAGTATTTAAAACAGCTTCGGCAATAAACGCCAAGGTACCTTCGCCGCCAATAATCAAATGTGCCAATATGTCTAAGGGATGTTCAAAATCCACAAAGGCATTCATGCAGTAACCGACTGTATTTTTTTGCTTGTATTTTTTGCGAATGCGGGCTACCAAAGCCGTGTTTTGTAAAACTTGCTCCCTTAATATTTTTAAACCGTTGTAAATATCGCTTGCTTCTTTCTCAAATCGGAGGTAATCTTCGGGCTTTTCAGTGTTGAAAATCAGGCCATTGGGTAGTACAAAAGTGAGGTATTTTAATGTATGGTAAGAATTTTGAACAACACCACAGCACATTCCACTTGAATTGTTAGACAAAATCCCCCCCATCATGCAAGCATTGATAGAGGCGGGGTCTGGGCCCATTTTCCGACCATACTTTTTCAACGCTACGTTGACATTAGCTCCAATTACGGCAGGTTCTACTCGTACTGTATCGCCATTATTTTCAGGTTTAATTTTTCGCCAATAATTGCTCAAATCTACCAGAAGCCCATCGGTTACGCCTTGTCCCGAAAGGCTTGTGCCGCCAGCCCGAAAAGTGATGTGTATGTTGTGTTGGTGTGAAAATTCAAATATTTTTTGAATTTCGTCAATAGAAATCGGTTGGACAACGGCCTGCGGTACCAAATAAAAGTGGCTCGCATCGCTTGCATAAGCATAACGGTCTATCAATTGAGTTTTGACTCGCTCTTTGGGTAAAATTTTGTGTAGTGCGTTGCGCATGTAAATGGGCTATAAATAAGCTTCGCTATTTATAAAAAATATCCAACTTAATACACTGCAAATAGCTACGCTCAACAATATTTAGCAATACTTCTTTAATTACCAGCCCAACGGATAGCATTACTAAGCAATTGGATAAACTCATTGCGACTCCAAGCCTCGCCCGTATGGCCTATAGAGGTGTAAAAAGTGCGTCCTTTTCCTGTGTTTTTGAACCAAGCTACCGGGTGGTCTTTGCCCATGCCGAAGGTTTTATCTTTGATCCACAGTAAGTTACCATTCGGAATAATTTTGTCGCCATTGATGGTGTAAATGATGTTGAAGCCTTTGTTGCGTGGGTTTTCAAAAAAGATGTACCATTCATCCGTGTGTGTCCATTGCTGGGGCAACTGATTTCGCAAGGTGCTATCGGTAAGTGGCTCTAAGAAAAGGTCTGTTTTCTGTAATTGAGGATTCAGTGGATGATGCGAAAACTCTGCTCCTAATAGGTTTTTCTGATACCATTCCCAGTGATGTGAGTCGTCGCCTGCGCCGTGGATACCGATTAATCCCCCACCATTTTCAACGTAATTTTCTAAGGCTTTTTTCTGTTCGTCATTGATTACTTCGCCTGTTGAATTGTTGAAAATAACGACCTTGAACTTTGCCAATTGTGCTGAGTTGAACACGCCACCCTCTTCGGTTTCGTACAAAAACCAGTTGTTCTTTTTCGCCATTTCAGCAAATGCCTTTTTAGAAGCCTCAATGGATTCGCTATGTCGAAATCCTGTTGTTTTTGAAAATAGAAGAATAGCAGGCTGATTATCAGGGATGTTTAACGAAGGTTTCTCGGTTTCATACGAAACAGGGAAACCATTTTTGACCTTGTAAATAAACCCTGCCAACAATGCTCCCAGTAGCACAACGATGCTAAAAATTGTCCATAAAAAAATTTTAAGCCATTTTTTCATAGCGAAAATGAATTGAGGTTTGAGTCAAAAATTTTTGATGCTGTACTTTGTGTGCAGCATTATTTTATGAACCGCTACGCAAGAATTTTTCTTTGCAAAGCAGTAAAAACAAGTGCTGCACACATTAAAGCAAAATCAGCTCACCAAAATATTCTTCGCAAATGCCACGCATTTGGCTACTTCTTTTACGGCATCTGAGCCGGCGGGAACGGTGTATTCTAACTCTACCGTAACAGGAAACTTGTACTTGCGGTCACGTATCATCAGCAACATTTCTTTGATGGGCGTGTCTCCTTTGCCCCATTCAAGGTTGCCCTGTCCGTGTTCTTTGGTCGTTCTGTCTTTGAGGTGCATCGTTGAGATGCGGTCGTGTTTGGCTTCGATGAAGGCCAGTAGCGATTCTTTGGTGTTTTTGCCACCAGCAGCCAAATAATGCCCACAGTCGAAGTTGATGGAGTTGTAAGGCGACTGAGCTAAGGCCGTATCCCACAGGGTATCAGTGGCTTGCAAGTGGTTGTGGTAGCCCATGTAAACTTTGTGTTTGGCTCCTAAATCACCCAAGCGTTGTGTTTGAGCAGGGTCAGTTGGCAGCTCTACCGTTACTGAGGTAGCACCCAGCACTTTGGCAGCTTTCATGGCGTATTCCACTTCGGCATCGGTATTGGTGGGTGCAAAAGCATTGGGTTTGAAAGCATAAATAGAAACGCCCGCATTGTTGTACATCTTGCGGATTTCCTTGAACTTGTCCATCGAAACATTGGCTCTCCATTCGGCTACTTGTTTGTTATATTCAGCCATTTGCGCTTTTTGCTCGTCAGTCAATTGAGGACGTTGTCCTTGCGGCGTATTCCTAAACACTTGCGCCATATCAACGGGCGATTTGGGCTTGCCGGCAAACTCTTCGGCAGCGTCGCCCATGAGTTCGATAGCGCTGATGTTAGAATCAATGCAGAATTGCAACAATTGATGAATGTCGTGGGGCATACTGCGGTACGAGTAGGTAATTACGCCAATTTGCACGCCACCAAACTTAGAGTTGGGTTTGTCGGCAAGCGACCAAGCTTTGTTGGCATTGAATAAGCCACCCATTGCGGTGAGCGAAGCCGTTGCCAAAAAATTGCGGCGGGATACTTGTGTATTCATTGCTTATGAGGGTTTAATAAATAATGAGGTTTTTATGAATACTACTAAAAGAACAGCGTTCTTGTTATTTCCTGAAAATGTTTCATCTATTAGGTCGGGAGTAGAGGTCATAATGTTGAGGTTTGATTGCATCAAATCTTTAATTATGACCTCTTTAATTAAATAACTTCGGAGCAAATTGGCTTAAATATACCCGCCAGTTTCTCCATATATGCCCCCCTTCTGATTCCACATATTCGTATTTCATACCAATACCATCTAATTTTTTACGGAAATCTACATTGGCTTGGTAAAGGAAATCTGTTTTACCGATTGCTATCCAATAAAGTTTGGTTCCGTTTTCTTTTTGCACTTTCAAGGTTTCATCAATATTGCTATAAACCTTTGCGGTAGCGTCTGCACGTGGCATAATGGCTGCGGAAAACAAGCCAACGTAGTCGAAGGTATTTGGATAGAATCTTGAAATGTGCATAGAATGAAAGCCACCCATGGATAAGCCTGCAATGGCTCTGCTTTCTTTTTTAGCATTCACTCGGTAGTTTTTCTCTACAAATTTAACAATATCCATAAAAGCACCTTCATAAGAACCTTCCATCGTACGAGGGGCCATAAATTGTGGTTTGTAAAAACCTGTATTTCCTTCGCCAGGGGCGGCATCTTGCGAAGCATTACCATTTGGCATTACCACAATCATTGGTTTCGCTTTGCCTTCGGCTATAAGATTATCCATGATTTGTGCCGTGCGTCCAAGTGCTATCCAAGCCTCTTCGTCGCCACCTGCACCGTGTAATAAATAAAGTACTGGGTATTTAGTTTTGCTACTTTCATAGCCTGGTGGAGTGTAAATAGTAATTCGACGGTCAATACCAAGACCTGGCGAGTCGTACCAGCGTCTGGTTACACTACCATGTGCTATATCATTCACTTTGTAATAGTCTGCCTGTGTCCCTCCAACTATAAAAATATTAGTAACAGTGGCCACATCACGATTTAAAAATGGGTTATTGGGGTCAATGCTACTAATACCGTCCACAGTAAATGAATAGGAATACAATTCTGGGCTAAGGGCTTTTGATGTATAAGTCCAAATACCTTTATCGTCTTTTTGCATGAAGGCGGGCTTCGGTACATCAACTAAACCAAAACGTGATTTGATTTTCATAGTAGGCAGAAAATCGCCTGTTACAAAAACAGAATCAGCTTTTGGGGCAAAAAAGCGAAACGTAACCGTTTTATCAGCATTGATTTCAGGCGACTTTAGATCGGCTGCATTGAAAAGTGCTTCTTGAGCAAGAACAAAATGGCTCAATACTATGCTAAAAAGCAAAACAAATGATTTTTTCATGTTTTGGAAAGTTCAATTGAGTGAGAATAAAAAAGATTATTGGGGAGTTACCACTTTCATCAAATCTTCGTCGTGGTGGTAGCGAATGGTACATTTATTGTCGAAAAATAGGGTCGTACCTTTTTCTCCTGTATAGGCATCCCATTTGGGCAAACCTGCATGGCCTGGGTTGCCTGTTTTGGCAAAATTTATCCAAGCTTGGCTCATTTTGTCGGCCAACACGTAGGCTTCTTTCGTGCCGCCTGTCATTTCTTCGCAACGGGCAATGTTGTTGAACACAAAGGGGATTTCCATGCAGTGTACGGCTTTGTACTTACCATCCATTACGGGTGACTGCCACGTAAACAGGTACATATACACAGGTGCGCCACCCGCCAGTGCTGATTTTTGCTTGGCCTGTACCACTGCTCCCGGGCGGAAGGTTACATCAATATCCAATAGTGCCGAAGGCTTGGTATCTTCTGGATAGGCTTTCTTGGCGGCAGCTACGTAGGCATCGGCTTTGGCTCCGTAGGTTTTCTTTACCAATTCCAACACTTGCTCTTGGGTGCTGTTGGCAGGAGCTCCTCTAAAAGCCGCAAATTCATTTTTGGTCGTGCCAATCAACAGCGGAATGTTTTTAGAAAGCTCAAAGGCTTCGTTTGAAAACAATTGGTAAGGCAACACGTCGCCGTCCACACTTGGGCCCCAGCTCAACCCAAAACCAATCACGGGCTTGCCTTCGGCTTTCATCTTGTCGGCAATGGTTTTGAGGGCTTTTTTGCCCGCATCACTCAGTTTTTCAAACGGAACTTTCTGAATATCATCTGCTTTATCGGCAGAAATATTTAACTCTTTCAATACCTCAGCAGCAATGGATTGTGTGGTTTGCTTATCAAGCATGGCAGCTCTAAACGAGCCACTCTGATTGATAGCTTTGTGGAACAAACCCTTTGCGGAAGGCATAGCCATTAGGGTATTGACCTTTGCACCGCCACCCGATTGACCAAAAATAGTAACGTTGTTAGGGTCACCTCCAAAATTAGCCACGTTGTTTTTTACCCATTCCAAGGCCACTTTCATGTCCAGAATGCTCAAATTGGCCGATTGTTTGTACTTTTCGCCATAAGCCGACATATCTAAATAGCCCAAGATATTCAGCCGGTGATTGATAGATACCACAACCACATCGCCTTTTTTAGCCAAATTTTCACCGTCATAAGAAGGTAATTCCTGCGACGAACCAGCCGTAAAACCTCCACCGTGAATCCAGAACAACACAGGCCGTTTTTTGCCATCGTTGATGCCGGGTGTCCACACATTGAGGCGCATACAGTCTTCATTGGTAAAGCCCCAATTGTGATTGAATACAAACTCAGATTCGTCCTGAACAGAGGTAGTTGGATCCATCAGCGGAGCAACAGGGCCATAAGTCATAGAGCTTCGCACACCTGTCCACGGTTTGGGTTTCTGAGGAGACTCAAAACGCTTGGCTTCGGCATACGGAATGCCTTTGTAAGTAAAAATACTATTGTGCACATAGCCACGTACTTTACCTGCATCGGTGTTGGTAACGGCTACGTTTTCGCCTGTTTGGAGTTGGGCGAAGGTGCTATTCATGGAGCAAGCCAGTACCACAACGCAAGAAATTACAAGTTTTTTCATTGGAATAAAAAGGATTAATTTTTGATAAAAAGTTTTAATATTTTCAGAAATTGGTAGTGGCTCATTGATTAATTTTGAAAAGGTGAATCGCTTATTTTTCTAATCTTTTCAAAATTCCTGCTATCTGTTCTTTCGGTAGCCAACGCCCATTCAGCATCACGCCTTCAATCTTACTGATGGCTTTGATGTCTTTTAAGGGATTGGCATTCAGCAAAATCAAATCGGCAACTGCACCCGCTTTGACAACGCCTAAATTGTCTTGTTTAAAAAATTGCCCTACATTGAAGGTTCCTGTTCGCAGGGCTTGGTAGGGAGTAAGACCCGCCTCTACCAAATAACTCAACTCGTGCTGTAACGAAAACCCTGGTACGCTAAAAACCTGTGGTGCATCAGAGCCCAGCAACAACCCAACGCCTTGACGCTGACATTCATAAATCACTTTTCTCCTGACAGCAATGTATTTCAGGATGGAGTCTGCATGGTATAGTGGACTTTTAAGCGTATTTTCTTTGGAAGCCGCCCAGTTATTTAGCAGCGATTTATTCATGTACTTCATTTCGGGCGCAGCCAGTAGGCTTTGTACCGAACGCTTGGGCGACTGCCAATGCTCTGCCAAAGTCTGCGTAGGCACTACCCACACGTGGTGCTCACGGATGGCGGTTAGGACTTTATTTAGCTGAGATACATCGGCACGGTGGCCTGAAAACATACCAAAAAGTCCTGCTTCTTCTTCAGACAAGGTATCTAAGCGAGGGACAAGGCTTTGCATGATGCCGTCTAAGTGATCAATGGTGACATAGTCCGCCTCGACCGAACGCCAAACGCCCACATTGAAAGATACATGACCGCCGTAAGACATTCCTTCCTCTTTGGCAGTTTTGATAATGGCCTCAAAATTGGCTTTTGACAGACCAGGGTGCATTTTCATGAAATCGTACCCTGCTCGTTTTTGGCTTCTCACTTTTTCGATGCCTTCTTCTGGGGTTTTTACACTCGCCCCACTAAAAGAAGGCCCCGACGTGTAGAGTTTCGGTCCTAAAATTTCGCCCGTTTGAATTTTTCTGCGCAGTTCTAGGTGCAACGGATGTCCCAGCATTCCCCGAATGGTTGTAACACCGTTGGCAGCAAAGAGCAGCAACACCTCTTTCATTGGCTCTATGTCATCTACCGGAGGCACGTGTGCGTGCATTTCGGCTAAGCCGGGCATCAAAAATTTGCCTTTTGCATCAATCACAAGAGCGTTTTTGTTGTAACTTACTTTTGGTCCAATGGCCGTTATTTGAGCATTTTTAACAAGCACTGTTTGATTGGACAGCACGACTTCTTTATCCATAGGGATAACGGAGACGTTTTTGAAGACAATTTCTTGCTGACGAGAATCTACGGTTTGTTGCGCTTTGCTTACAAAAGCCAAGGTGAAGGCAAGCAGGATGAGGTGAATTTTCATGATTTTATCGTTTTTTTGACTACCAAAGCAAAATTATACTTTATGAATTTAAGATTGCAAGACAAGAGATACAAGACTTTTGACAACCAGATAGTTAGGTTAATTATTACTTGCAAACCAGTATCAAATTAGTATATCATCTTTTCTAAATTTCCCATTTTGTCTCAAAACAATTCACCTTCTTAATAGCTACAGTTAAGGCCTTTTGACTCAACTAAGATTTACACGTAGTTTATCACGTGGTAGGGTGTTTCTACCCTACCACACAAGAGCGTTTACTTTATTTATTGCCATAGGCTTTATCCAAAAACTGATAGCGGGCATCGTTAGCGGCTTTTTCGGCCTTCGATTCAGTATCCAAAATCATCACAGGCGGCGTAGCATCGCCTGCCTTGGCAGCTGGCCATTCGGGAAGTTTTGCACCGTTTGGATTACCCGTTTTAATGAAATTAGCAAAGTAATTCAACATGGTGTCCGACACTTTAAAATCGGCAGCTGTCCAAGCATATTCTTTTACCAAGTGTAGATTACCCATGGCATATTCAATCTCACAGGCGTGGGGTGCGCCTACGGCCTTAGGGGGTTTAGGTGCATTTCCATCGGCTCTTACTGTTCCACCTGCCAAGCCTGATGCGAGCGTTTTGTCCACCAAGTCAGGGCGAAGTTTGCTGTACAAATAGCGATAAACAGGCTGCGAAGAGTTGTTGCGGTGCAAGTCAAACCATTTCCAAGTACTGTATGAAATGAACCTGTCTGCTGCCAATGCCGTAGCCGACAGTTCAATTTCACTTTCTGAACTATGCGGATAGAGTTTTAACACTTCCTCAAAATCGTTGGGATACTCCTTTTTCACCCGTGCTATGTAGTTTTCATCTTTGTAAGGTTGCCCTTGCATAAAGGCTTGTCCTGGGATTTCGGCGGAGTTCCAACCTACCAACAACGGCACTTGCGCTTGCTCTTTGGCCGCAAAAATCTGAGGTAATGTTTTGGTTAAGAAGTAGTTGTCAATTACGATTGGAAAACCGAAGCGTCTTGATTCGTTGTAAATTTCATAAATTTCACGTGTTGACATGGCTCTTAATTCTTTGATAGACTTGATGCCTGCTTTTTGCAAAAACTCCACGCCTTGTTTTTCACCTTCTGCCAACGGCACAGGCCCCATGGTAGGGTTAATGGATGCGCCACTTTCACCAATCGCCCCTGCAATTAAGCCTCTCGACAGCGGTGAAGCCATTTGGCAACTTACGCCAATTGAACCTGCCGACTCACCTGCAATGGTTACTTTTTTAGGGTCGCCACCAAAAACCGCAATATTTTTCTGTACCCATTTGAGGGCCGCCGATTGGTCAAGCATGCCGTAGTTTCCTGAGGCTTTGTAAGGTGCTTCTGCCGAGAGTTCTGGGTGCGGCAAAAACCCAAAAATATTGAGGCGATAATTACAGGTTACAACCACTACACCCTTTTGGGCCATGCTTTCGCCATCGTAACGGGGCTCGGAGGCATCACCTGCTACATTGCCACCGCCGTAGAAATATACCAACACGGGCAAGTCTTTTGAATTACGTTTTGCGGGTGTCCATACGTTGAGGTAAAGACAATCTTCACTCACGCCGTTTGAACGGGAGTTCATGTCACCAAATACAACGGTTTGCATGGGTCTTGGGCCAAATTGTTTGGTTTGCTTGACTCCTTTCCAGTTTTCGACAGGCTGAGGTGCTTTCCAGCGCAAATCGCCAACAGGTGGTTTGGCAAAAGGCACACCAAAATAGGTTTGAATACCCGTTTTGGTGTCGTAATTTCCTTCAATAGTGCCGTTTTCGATGGTAGTTTGCACAGAAAAGGCGTTGTTGTTTTGGGCGTTTGCTTCCATTTGTAAGCTCAGACAAAACCCTAAGAAATAGGCTATTTTTTTCATGTTTTTGAACTAATTTTATCTATTGTCGCATATTGCGACAATAATAATTGCTTTTCAAAAAAAATCCTACTTATTTTCGAGATATTTATATTATAAACCAACAAAATAGGTGGCAGACACGCATTATTTAAGACACATTGCTTACGACTCGGTGATTTTTGGGTTCTCGGGCCAGAAGTTAAAAATCCTCATTACAAGGTATCATAACACAGGTTTGTATGCCTTGCCGGGAGGATTTGTGCGAGGAGATGAAAACCTTAATGATGCAGTGCGGCGAGGCTTAAAAGAGCGAACGGGCTTAGATAACATTTATTTGGAGCAGTTTTATACGTTTGGCGACGTAGCCCGCTACAAACCCGGAGTGATGCAGACAATTTTAGAAGCCAATAGCCATTCTATTGAAAAATACGCTTGGATGCTTGACCGATTTGTGTCGGTGGCGTATTATGCCCTTATCAATTATAATGAGGTTGTACCCACGCCCGACGCACTTTCGGATTCGTGCGATTGGTATGACATGGACGAGCTGCCCAACCTGATGCTTGACCACGCCGAGATTGTAGCCAAAGCCCTGCAAACTTTACGAGAAAATTTAGACCGTAAATTGGTAGGAATGAATCTCTTGCCTTCCAGATTTACCTTGGGAGAATTACAAAAAGTATATGAAGCCATCTTGGGCGAGAAACTACACCGAGGCACTTTTCAACGAAAAATGCTCAGTTTGGGTATCTTAAAACGCCACGAAAAACAATATTCAGGAGCAGCGCACAAAGCACCGTTTTTGTATAGTTTTGAGGATTAATAGAAGGGGGCTATCAAATTCATCTCATAGTATTGGGTAATTTAAGCGTCGGGTCTGAGGTAAGTAGCAACACCCAATCGTTTTCATCGGGGGCAGAGATACCGAAATTTTCATCTTTGCTTGCAACACCTATTTTTATCAAACGCCCATTTCTCGGGTTATACCAATACATGGTTTTTGGTTTTTCTGAAATGGCTCCTACATTGAGCCAAAAGTTTCGACCTTTGGGCAAGTACATAACATACACGCTTGAATCTGAGGTTTTTGCGGCACAAATGTAATCGTAAGAACCCCATTCGCCTCTACCTTTTAGCAACACTTGATTGGTGGTGTCAGGAATTAGGTTTTGCCAAGGAATGGCATCAAAAAGTTTAAAACAGCGACTGACATCTTTCATGCTTGGGGTGTTCATCAAGGCTAATGTGTTCTTAAACCAATATGCCTGATTATCAAGCGTTCCCGAACTAAACGACGTGCCTGTACAACCACTGAGCAAGCCATGATACATTTTTCGACGAATCCATTGCGGATTTTCGTTGTCGGCATAATGTGGCACGTCGTGTTCGTAACTTTGGTCGAGTTGAATAATCATTTTGCCTTTTTTGTATTGATTTAGCTCCGAAACATACTGAGGCCCTCGTACACCCATCGAAAGTTCTTGCCATACATACTGCCCGTCAATGTCAATCAGGTCTCGATAAAGTGGATTGTCGGTAGCCCAAAAATGTTGACTACCGTTGTTAAAATGTCCTGTCCAAAGATGTTGTTTATCATGCGTTTTGATACCCGCAATGAGGTTTTTCATGTAAGGCTCGTCTATGCCTTTGGCGTCGTTGTCGCCTCCTGCTACCCACATAATATTGGGGGTGTTTTGGTATCTTTTACCAAGAAATTCGCCATAAATTTTCATTTTTTCGGGGCTATTTTTAGTGCCTCGCATTTCGTCCCACCAGCCTTGTCCAGCATCGGTATAATAGCCCAAATAACATGGCACAAGCATTACAAAAAAGCCTTTTTGTTCAGCTATTTTCAGTACTTTATCCACATGTTTGAAATAGACTTCATTAGGAGTTGAAAAGTCCCATTGCACCAGAAAAGGCGAAACCCCTTGCCAAAAAGGCGGATTTCCGCCCATTTGACTACTGGCATTGCTCACGATACTCACCAAAACCGTATTGAACCCTTCGTCTTTCAAGCTATCCAAAAACGAGATTTCGTCTTGTTCTGAAATAGCCTGAAACATCCCCCAAGCCGAAAACTCCTTAATTAAAAAAGGGGTATCATTTTTATCAACCAAATACCGCTTGTTTTTACTAAATTTCAGAGGAAAGGAAACTTCCTGAGCAGATGCCGAAAAGCCCAGCAAGAGTAACAATGCGATTGTTTTGAGCGATGGTTTCATTGATTGTTGCAAAGTGAGGTAGAAAGAGGCAAAAAACGATGTTTTATTTTACGAAAATAAGAAGATAACGCTCTTTTAATCACATAGCACACATAGAAATAACAATCAGGCTGCTTGCAACCTGACTCCATTCAAGGCGCTATTTTTCGAAGCTGATATGTAAAATCTACCAAACTATACGTCACAGTTGCAACGACCAGCTCAATCTCCGAATAAGGTATTCAGC
>JBGAVQ010000154.1:0-12859 GCA_044228045.1 Spirosomataceae bacterium | reverse complement strand
AGAAACCTTTCTCATTTCCAAATTAAATTTTAAAAAATTGGGGTTCATTTCATTCGATATTTATGAGATGAACCCTAACAATTTTCTTAATTTCTGGGAGGTCTTGATTGCTGCTGTTGTTGCTGCAACGAACGGCCAGGATGCGCCTCGCCACGGTGGCAGGTCATGCAATTAACAGTTGGCGTGCGGGGTTTACCAGCAAATGCTTTTAGGTTTTTCAATAAATCGTTGTTGATTTTACCCGTCATCTCTGCCATTTCTAAGGTAAGTGCTTTATCTTTCTTCTCGTCAGAAGCCCAGTCTTTTACATTGTGGCAGTGGGCGCAACTCACGCCAAGGGCTTTGCTCCATCCGCCTTCCATAATGCGAAGCACTTGTTCGGCAGGGCGGCCCTTAAAAAGTTTGATGTTTTTGAACACCGAATCAGCGGCTGTTTTTTCTTTGCCTTTTATGGCATCCATCACTTCTTTTACATATTTGGCACGGTCGGCGGCAAGGCTATCTTCTTTAGCATCAAGCAGTGCTTGCCGAGAAAGTGAGGGTTTTAGTGCCGAAAGCGAGACAACGGCTGTTAGAACAAATAAGCCAAGTATCCATTTTTTCATAATCAGATGGGGTTTAAAAGGTTTTGTAGTTAAACGTAGAAAAAAAGGAATATATACGCAAATTTTTCATTCTATTTTTAAATTTTCTAAATATGCTTACCTTTCACACCTATTTATTTTTTCACGAAAACCTCTAATACAATGCTAATCATAAACCGTAGAAATTTCTTACTAAAATCAGCCTCTTTAGCTGGTTTGACACTGATTGCTAATGATTTACAAGCAAAAGGCACGCTCAAAAAATTTGGCTGCCAGCTTTATAGCATCAGAGATGTACTACCCAAAGACCCCAAAGGTTATATGAAACAATTGGCTGACATGGGCTATAAGTACTTTGAAAGCTACTCGAGTGACCCATTGTGGGGAATGGCCCCCAAAGAAGCCAAAAGCTATTTGAAAGACATTGGTGTTAAGATGGTTAGCACACACCTTGGACTACCCGACACCAATGAAGCAATGGTAGCCAAAGCCGCTGTGGCTGGGCTCAAATACATCATTTGTCCATTTATTGGTATGCAGCCATCCAAAGATGCCTGGCTCCAAAAAGCTGAAGCATTTAACAAAAATGGCGAACTATGTAAAAAGTATGGGATTCAGTATGGTTATCACAACCACTCTTATTCGTTCACCTTTGCCAACGGGGCAGTGGGTCAAAAACTATTATTAGAAAACACAGACCCCAACCTTGTTTGTTTTGAATTAGACATGTGCTGGAGCGAAGCAGCCGGCGAAGACAGTATTGAACACTTAAAACAATTTGGTAATCGTTACCAACTTTGCCATGTAAAGCAACTCGAAACCAAAACGCCTAAACCCAAGCAAACCGACTTGCCCAACGGCATTATTGATTACAAAAAACTGTTGCGTGGTGCCAAAGACAACGGTATGAAGTACTATTTGGTTGAGCAAGAGGAGTATCCTGTTAACTCACTTGCAAGCCTTAAAGTAGATGCAGATTATTTGAAGGGGTTGGTATTTTAGTATGAAGTCGAGTAGTCAAGAAGTCGAGGAATAGACTCTGAATCAATAACATACTGCGATTGCAAGCGGGTGTTTTTAACCAAAACACCCGCTTGCAATATCTATTTAGTAACACTTGGCCTAACTTCTATTTTGCTGGGTAAGGTTCGGGCTGGCATTTTGATGAGGTCTGCCACAATTTGCCCAATATCTTCGGGTTGAATCTTCCACGCATCTTTGTCGCTGGGTTCGTGATTGTTAAAATGCGTAGCTACCGACCCAGGCATAATGGTTGACACCTTGATTCCTTCGCTTCGTAAGTCTAACATGATGGCCTGGGTGAATCCCACTAAGCCAAATTTGCTGGCGTTGTAGGCTGCACCGTTGGCAAAGAAATTGGTTCCCGCAAGACTGGCAATCGAAATAAAATACCCTTGGCTGGCTTTTAATGCCTCCAATGTGGCCTTTGCACTATAAAACACACCCGTTAGGTTGATGTTGATGGTTTCGTGCCATTGTTCATGGCTTAGGGTTTGAATTGGCGCAAAATGTCCTACGCCTGCATTGGCGATCACGTAGTCTAAGCGTCCCCATTTTTCTAAAATCAGTCTTACGGCTTCTTGTTGCGCTGCAAAGTCTCGCACATCGGCGGCTATACCCATGGCATAGCCTTCTTGCAGTTGATTCAACGATGTTGCCGCTTCATCTGCCGCTACTTGGCTGCGGCTGGTAATGGCTACTCTAATGCCTTGCTTGATTAACACCTCAGCTACTCCGTATCCAATTCCTTTGCTACCGCCTGTAATGAGGGCAGTTTTGATGATTTCTGACATTTGTGGCTTCTTGGTTTAGTGTTTATTTTTAACAGAAATAGTTTTCAAGTAGTTCGAGCGAAGACGCTCTTGATGGTTCAAACGAAAACGTTTGAACCAGATTTGTTCTATTGCAAACGTCCCCGTTTGCACGGCACCAGAGCGTCCTCGCTCCTACTGCCAATCGTTTACTTTTAATGGACTTAATGGATTAGCACTACTATATAAGAATTCATACGGTTCATTTACAAACCCCGCTCGTACAGGATTAAAATGCACATAATCAATCTTTTGACGCATCAATTCATAACTGTCCAACGCAACAGGATAATTCTCATTCTGCCAAAATTGATGATACTTGTTCAGAGGATTGTCCACTCCTCGTTTATAAAAAGTAGGCAACAACCAACCTTTTCGGCTCTCATTGGGATTATCAGCAATCATCTGAACCAACATTTTGGAAGAATATGTTTTCAAATCTCGAAGCACATCACTTAACGTAGGTTCTCCAGCAACTTGGGCAACTAAGTGAAGATGGTTTGTCATTATTACATAGGCATAGATTTCCAACCCTTTATTTTTCTGACAATGTTTTAAACACGCAATCAAAAAATCTTTGTATTCGGGTCTGGTAAACACATCTAACCAATCTACCACTGTCAAGGTCAAAAAATTGGGTTCAGAGGTGTAGGTGGTTCTTCGCATAACGTATTCTGCTTGAGAGCGTGGACGCTCGGTGCGGTGCAAACGGGGGCGTTTGCACCAGTTAACAATCACTTTTACTTTGACATACTCTATTTCAGAGCGTGGACACTCGGTGTGGTGCAAACGGGGGCGTTTGCACCAGCTTACAAAAATGGCTTATTTCTTTACAACTTCCCATTTCGACTTCAGCTCCAACAAGCGTCTTTGCGTCTCTTGAACCGCAGCTATTGTTTGAGTAGTAGCTGGGTTATCAGTATCTACCAGCACGTTGAATACAGTAGCAAACGCTCCATTCAAACGATTGAGGTTTGTTTCTAATTCTTTCACTTCGGCGGTTTTGTCTTTCATTGTTTTGAGTGAAGATATCATTTCCAGCACCTGTTTTCGGCTGTCGTAACATTGCAATGACAAATCGTGGATTTGTTTGAGTTTTTCGGGCGATGTTTTTACTCTTGGGTCAATTTTTACAGTGAGCGGCTGTGAATACGTTTTGCCATTGACGGTCAGTTTTACAGTATAATTGCCTGTCATCACCCATGGAGAATTGGCATCTGGGGCTGTATTCATGTACGTTGCCGAAATCGGAAACGAAACAGGTACATCCAAACGTTTGTAGTGCAAGTCCCACACAAACCGCTGAGAACCAGCTTCTGATGAAAGAATTTGCTGAGGGCGAATCCAATAGAGTGGAATGTTTAAATCAGGCAGTTCATAAGGTTTGTCGTTGCTCGAAAACTTTCGGATAGACTTGCCTGTTACATCTACAATTTCGAGTGTTACTTCACCAACAGCTTTTTCTTTTAAGTAATAATTGATAATTGCTCCATCTGGAGGGTTTTGTCCAGCGGGTTCTTCTTGTGGATAAGGGGTGTCGGTGTACATACTCCAACGTACTCGGGTAGCCGTTTGAGGTTTATACAAAATGGCATCTGTTCTTGCTAATTCAGCCGATAGCTGACGTAGTGGCGTGATGTCATCCAAAATCCAGAAACTACGTCCGTGAGTACCCACCACCAAGTCATCGTCTTTTACAACAAGGTCTCGAATAGAAGTTGCTGGCATATTGAGCCGAAGGCTTTGCCAGTTCTCGCCGTCGTCAAAAGATACATAAACAGCTCGTTCAGAGCCTGCATACAACAATCCTTTGCGGAGCGGGTCTTCTCTTACGGTGTTAATAGGATCATTTGGAAGGCCTTTTACGATTTCTTGCCATGTTTTGCCACCATCTTTGGTTTTGAAAATATGAGGTTTCATGTCGTCTAAGCGAATACAGTTGATGGCGGCATACACGGTGTTGGCATCAAAATGGCCAGCATCTAATTGTGAAACTTTGCTCCACGGAGTCAGGGCAGGTGGTGTTACATTTTTCCATGATTTACCTCCATCTTTGGTTACATGAATAAGTCCGTCGTCGGTACCAGCCCAAATGGTGTTAATATCTTTGTACGAAGGGGCTACTGCATAAATTACGCCACGGCGGGGCATTTTTTTCATGTCTTCAGTGATGTAAATTCCAATACTTTTGGGGATTTCATCATAGCTTTCTCGACTCAAATCTGGACTAATGACTTGCCAAGAATTACCCCCATTTTGGGTTTTAAACAACACATTTCCTGCAAAAAATAGCGTTTTGGGGTCAATTGGTGAAAAAAGAACAGGTGCAGTTCTTATAAAACGATACTTACCTGAGCGAACTGCCTCTGGAGCAATATTCTGGGTTTGGCCTGTTCGTTTGTCGTATCGAGTCACTTTTCCACCATAAATAATGTTGGGGTCAAGCGGGTCAGCAGCCACGTAGCCGTATTCTTCTACACCCACCGGATGCCAGTCTTTGAAGGTAATCTGCCCGTCGTTACCTCGGGAGGCAATACCTACCGACCCGCTCTCTTGCTGCCCGCCATAGACATTGTATGGAAAAGCGTTATCAGTACTCACATGATAAAACTGCGCTGTGGGCTGGTTGTACCATGTTGAAAACGATTGCCCACCATTTACAGTAACAATGGCTCCTTGGTCAGCCACAAGCAAAATAATGTCAGGGTTGAGTGGGTTAATCCACATACGGTGGTAGTCGTCGCCGCCGGGTGCACCTCTAAAAGCCGTCCAAGTTTTACCACCATCTTCAGACTTCCAGGTGTCCACATCGGCACTAAAAACAATGTCTGGATTAGTAGGATGCACTTTTATTTCAGCAAAATCGCTACCTCTTCCCCACAATCGAGTGTCTTGGCTAATACGTGTCCACGACTCACCTGCATCGTCAGACCGAAAAATACCGCCTTCTTTTGGAGCATCTACGGTTGCGTACAGCCGATTAGGATCTGATGGGGCAATACCAAAGCCAATTCTACCTAAGTCTTGTTCGTAAGTAGGCAACCCTTTAGTCAGTTTGCGCCAAGTGGTACCTCCGTCAGTTGATTTATATAAGCCGCTTTCTTTGCCTTGCCAAGCACCGTTTTCCCATGGGCCTTGTCGAGTAGCCCACAAATCGGCATATACAATGTTTGAATTTTTGGGGTCAATAGTTACTTGTATCGCTCCTGTGTTTTCATCTTTATAGAGGACTCGTTCCCAAGTTTTGCCGCCGTCGAGGGTTCGGTAAACGCCTCTTTCGGTATTAGGGCCATAGGGATGCCCCAATACTGCCGCAAACACTCGGTTTTCGTTGGCGGGGTCAATGGCAAGTCCACCAATCTGTTGAGCATCTGACAACCCCAAGTGTGTCCAAGTTTTGCCAGCATCGGTAGATTTGTACATACCATCGCCTACCGACAAGTCGGGACGTTGAAGCCCCTCGCCGCTTGCTACATAAATAACATTCGGATTAGAGGGTGATACAGCTACATCACCGATTGAACCAGTGGGTTGGTCGTCAAAAATAGGATTCCAGGTACGGCCATAATCGGTTGTTTTCCAAACACCTCCGTTGTTGACACCAATATAAAACACATTGGGTTGTTGGGGTACACCTACTCCACCAACGGTACGCCCACCCCGATACGGGCCTATCATGCGCCACTTCATGGCGTTGAATAAGTTGGGATTAAAAGGTTGAGCCAATAAGGTGAAGTGAAATGCGCAAAGTATAAAGAAAACAGTGCTTTTTAAGAGAGATTTCATGTTTGTTGGGTTATAGGATGAATGTATTGCAAGAAACAGAAAAAAGTAGTTATTTTCTAAAAAATATAGTATGTTGCTTCGGAATCTTTATCAGGCTAAATCCAAACCACTCATCTATCATGAACCGTATTGGAGGCTATCTGGCTGGGGCTGTTCCGCCCAATGCTAAGCGAAAAACCATAAAAAAAAACAAGAATTTGCCCCCTAAGGTAGATTTACGCAAGTTTTTGACCTCTATCGAAGAACAAGTAGGTAATAGCTGTGTTGCCAATGCTTTTGCAGGGGCTTATGAATACCTGGCCAAACGACAACTGGGCGATGCTGCCGATGTAAGCCGTTTGTTCATCTACTATAATGCCCGAGTTTATGCAGAGCAAGAAACAGAAGACACTGGCGCTCTGATGGTTAATGCCATTGAAGGTCTAAAAGAATACGGGGCATGCTCAGAAGAATTGTGGCCTAACC
This sequence comes from Spirosomataceae bacterium, assembly GCA_044228045.1. Lineage (GTDB taxonomy): Bacteria > Bacteroidota > Bacteroidia > Cytophagales > Spirosomataceae > JAXLVB01. The sequence goes on along the minus strand of JBGAVQ010000154.1, from coordinate 6,192 downwards.
ATAAAAAAATGATTACCGAAGAACCCGACGAAGATTCATACAATCATGCTGCTAATTTCAAGATTATAGAAGCTGAGTACGTAGAAACTGACCTTGATTTGTGGCGAGGAACACTGGCTGAGGGGCATCCTATTGCGTTTTCACTTAATACGTTTGATTCGTTCGACAAAGCAAACAATAACCGTGGTCGGGTTCTGATGCCTAAATCATCAGACAATGTGCGTGACACCCACGGCTGGCATGCTATGCTTTGTGTGGGGTATTCTGACCCTGACCAAATGTTTATTGTTCGAAATTCGTGGGGTAAAGATTGGGGCGATAATGGCTACTGTTATATTCCTTATGACTATATGATGGATGAGGATTTTAACGGGCATGATTCGTGGATTATTAAATCGGTTGAAAACCTTGAATTTGATGCCGACCTTTGGGACGAGAGTAAAGAGTCGTCCTTTGCCGAAGACGGAATGCTATATCTTGATGATTTTTATGTTGCCGTAGAAGACATAGAAGAATTTGCCACAGCCTTAGAAGAGCTTTGTTTGGAATACGTTGAAAGCGAGCAAGATTATTATTTTGACTACACAGAAACCGAAGAAGACGAAGTTATTTTTATAGAAATGAGCAATTTTGAAATACTGACCGAAGACCCTGATGGTTTTTTGGAATCCCTCGACACCCTTTGCCAAAACTATGCCCTCGACGAAAACTATAACTTCGTTGTGGTTGGTGAAGCAGAAAGCTAATACCATTTCTCCATTCCAGCCTGTGGTTTCCACTTAGACTTAGGCTCAAAATACTCCCAAAGTAGGCGAGATACCTTACGAAGTAAAACATAACCCTCGTTTTGGGGAGTCCAACTTTCGTCTTTCTGATTTTTGGTAATTACACTAAACACATAGTCACCCGAAGGCGCATTAACCAACACCACTTCTGACCGAGACTGGTTAACTGCCCCTTGCTTAGAGGCAACTTGCACGGTTGGCGGAATCTGAGACAGGGCTTCGCCATCCCAATAAATACGGACAAGGTTTCGATAAATTCTTTCACTGGCTTGAGGGCTGATGACCCGTCCTTCTCGAATCATAGTAAGTAATTCGGCTATTTCTCGGGGTGTAGTTTGTCCCCAACCGTAGCTTTTGCGAGCTGCTTCACGCCCAGGTGTGCGAGAGTTCATGCGGGTGTTAGTAAAGCCGTTTGTCGAAAGCCATTCGTTTATTTTGGTTCCGGTACCAGCCAAATATTGACACCACAGGCTGGCAGTATTGTCCGAAGTGGTAATCATCAACATCGCTACTTTGCTGAGGGAGATTTTCTCGCCGTCTTTAAACGACCCCAAGATGTCTTCACCAGCATAAAGCAACGAGTCCTTGTACACCAAATTGGCGTGGTAGTCTAACTCTCCTTTGTTGATGCGGTCGAACAAACCACAAGTAATGGGTATTTTTATCATGCTTGCCGTCGGAAAAATTGTATCGGCATTGATAGCACAAACCTTGTTTGTTTTGAGGTTGCGGACATAAATGCCTACATCCCCTTGAAAATCTTTTACTAAGACTTGCAGCTTTTGAGTAAGCACTTTGTCTTCACGGGTGTTGTTTGGAGTGGTTTGGGCCAGTAGGTTTGAATAACCAATTAACAACAAGAAGAATATTTTGAGCTTCATGAGTGTAATTTTATCAATCGCTATCATCAAATGTTCGGAAACATTGGTCGTTTATTGGGGCTTTGGTAATCTTGCAGCTTATCAGACTCATACACAAAAATGCCCTTCGAGTTTTGTTGAGCCATGGCTCGCATGGCTGCTGCTACTTGCGAGTCGTAAATGCCTTTATATTTTTTGAGTGGCCCCAACATCAATGGCCCTACTATTTTTGTAATCACTTTGGCGATGCTTTCGCCCAACCGGGTTTCTTTTCTATCACCAAGTAACATCGAAGGTCGAAAAATATGTATTGATTGATAAGGCAAAGCTTTTACAGCCTCCTCCACTTCTCCTTTGGTTCGGCTATAAAAAATAGAAGAATTAGCACTTGCCCCCAAAGCGGTAACGAGCAAAAACTGCTTTGCTCCTCGTTGTAATCCTAATTTGGCCGTCTCAAGCGGATACGTATAATCAACTTTACGAAACGCCTCCTGCGAGCCGGCTTTGCCTATGGTTGTACCGAGGCAACAATAAATGTCATCAGCTTGCCATTCGGTAGCAGCTAAGGCATCAAAATCAACAATTCGTTCGTCTAACTTGGGGTGTTTCAAATTCATGCTTCGGCGCACCAGCGAAACAACTTTACCGTAATTGTCATCGTTAAGTAGTTGAAACAATAACTGGCTACCCACTAAGCCATTTGCACCAACCACCAAAGCTGTCTTATTTATAGTCATCTTTCTTATTTTTGTCTAAATTTTCGCAAAAGTTACGGCGATATACTTACATTTCACTGCATTTTCAAAACAAAACTATGATGTCACGACTACTTACTTTCTCACTATTAGGTCTGCTCCTTGCATTATCGGCATGGGTATCTCCGCCAGACGACATTGAAATCTTGATTAATAGATTTAAAGCCTTTTTACAAACCAATCCAAGCGAAAAAGTATATCTGCATACCGACAAGCCTTATTACGCAGCAAGTGATACGCTTTGGATGAAGGCATATTTGGTGGACGGTATTTTGCATCAAGCCGACTCGGTGAGTCGTGCCTTATACGTGAAACTCACTGATGAAAAAGGCAATGAAATAGCCAAAAAGACACTTCAGGTAGCCTTTGGGCATGGGCAAGGTTATTTTGTGTTACCCGACTCTACTCAACAAGGTACATACCAACTGACAGCTTTTACCAATTGGATGCGTAATCAATCGGATGACTATTATTTCAAGAAATCATTTGCTGTTTATCGGTCAGATAACAAGGAGTATGGAATCAAAACAAACGATGGACTTGATGTACAGTTTTTCCCCGAAGGAGGCAATTTGGTTAACGAAGTGGTTTGCAAAGTAGGGTTCAAGGCCATTAACCCATCAGGAAAAGGTATTGATATTGAAGGAGTTATTGAAGAAATTGGCACTGGAGTAGTATCAGAGTTCAAATCGGAGCATCTGGGCATGGGAGTGTTTAATCACTATGCCAAACCAAACAAACAGTATGTGGCCAAAGTAAAATATGGCGGTAAAGAATTGACTTTCCCATTACCGAAGGCTTATGAAACTGGCTCTGTTCTTTCAATTGGTAACTTGTTGGCCGACAACATCAAAGTATCCTTTACACACCATATTGCACCCGAAAAATTAGCAACTGAAACCTTCCATTTGGTGATTCATGCCCGAGGGCAAATCCGCTACGTAGGCGAACTACCCAAAGAGCAAAGCAAAACTTTTTACATAGCCCGTACTAAGTTACCCGACGAAGGGATTTTGCATTTTACTTTGTTTGACAAAAACTTAAATCCTGTTTCTGAACGAATTGTTTTTAATCGCCTCAATCAACGCTTAGGCATCAAAATAGAGCCAAACAAGCAAGATTTTTCACCAAGAGAAAAAGTAGAACTACAAATAACCACTACCGATACCAAGGGTGCGCCAGTAAGTGCCAATTTATCATTAGCAGCTATTTCGGAAGCACAAATACCTGATAATGGCCTATTTACAGACCATATTGTAAGTAGTTTATTACTAACGTCTGACATTAGAGGAACCATTGAACAACCCGCCTACTATTTTGATTCAGACAATGTGGCAGCACTACGGCACCTTGATTTATTGATGATGACCCAAGGCTGGCGGCGGTTTACTTGGAAAGAAGTAGGAAAAGAAACTCCCACTAAACCTCCTTATGCCTTTGAACAAGGGCTTACGATTAATGGACGCATCAACGGCATTAAAAAGAAAAAGGATGAAAATCCGAAAACATCCTTTTTAATGAGTGCCAATAGCGGAACATTGTTTTTAGAAGCCCAACCAGACAATGCTGGAGAGTTTTCGATACCCAATGTAGATTTTTCGGGTATTGCTACCCTTACCCTCAAAAGCATAGGTAAAAGTAGTAATGTAACCAATACTTCGCTACTCTTACAGGCTATTGCCATACCAGACCTCAAAACCAGTCCGATTCCGTTCTCGCCCATTGCCATCGAAAAAACACAAATTCAAAATTATTTGACTAAAGTGGCCACCCAACGCCAAGTGCAACAGGCATTACTTGCAAATAAAACGGTCACACCAACTCCCGAAAAAAATAAAAAATCAGATGCTGGTGATCCACGACGGAGCATTTATGGCACACCTGACTTTACGCTTAAAATGACAGATGCCATCACAGACGGTACTACTGATATTATGCAACTTATTACAGGCAGATTGCCCGGTGTCAATGTGTCGGGTGGTAGAATCTTGATTAGAGGTGTTTCATCATTTGTGGCTGGTACTGACCCGCTCTTTCTGCTCGACGGCGTGCCTGTTGACATGGGGGCACTGGCGAGTGTTCCGCCCAAACAGGTTGAAGCCATTGACTTATTAAAAGGTTCGGCGGCTTCTGCATTGGGTACACGAGGAGCCAATGGCGTAATTGCTGTGTTAACAAAACGTACTCCAACTACCCAAGATCAATCATTGGCCAGTAATCAAGTTCGTGGTTTTGAGCTGGTTCGTGAATTTTATTCGCCTCGGTACGACACTCCCAAACGCATGGGTAGCTTGCCCGACAATCGTTCAACGCTTTACTGGAACCCTATGATCCAGACCAACGCCAGCGGCAAAGCCACCGTTACATTCTGGAATTCTGACGAAAGAACAACGGTGCGAATTGTAGCCGAAGGAGCTACTGCAAAAGGATTATTAGGAACTGCCAAGCAAACTTACTCAATCTCTAATATTCGATAATCAGGATGATAAAGCGACTTGTGGGAGTTTTGTTAACGGGCTTATTACTAACTGCTTGGGTAGCCGATGGCAATGTGATTGAACAAATAGTAGGGCTTTTAACTCGCTATTCGCAACAACATCCCCAAGAAAAAATCTATCTCCATACCGACAAACCTTACTATGTAGCGGGCGATACACTATGGTACAAAGCCTATCTGGTAGCAGCCGCCACCAACGAACCCGACACGCTGAGTAACGTGTTGTATGTTGAGCTGATTCAACCCGAAAGTAGAGAGGTATTGAGCCGACAAACCTTGGACGTAAAGCATGGCATTGCTAATGGAGCATTTAGCCTTCCGCCCCAGTGGAGCCAATCTACGGTGGTGCTTCGTGCCTATACACAATGGATGCGTAATTTTTCGGACGACTTGTTTTATCACCAAGCCATTCAGGTTTTTGAAACAGATAAAAAAACGCCTACTCTTCCCACAGCTAACTTAACCGAAATAGCTGATTGTCAGTTCCTTCCAGAGGGAGGCAATTTAGTAACTGGGCTGCAAAACTGGATTGCTTTTAAGGTCATCAATGCCCAGGGAATGGGTATTGATGCCGAAGGTTTTGTATTAGACAATCAAGATACCGTAGCGTTTTTTGGAACACAGCATTTAGGCATCGGGTCTTTTAACATGACTCCTGTGGCAGGGCATCAATACAAAGCCTTTGCCAAAACCACAGGTGGTTATAAGCCATTTAGCTTCCCCAATGTTCAGTCAGAGGGTTTTGTGATGAATGTTGATAATTTATCAAACAGCCGAGTGGTAAAAGTTTATGTGAGTGGTGCAGGTAAAGCCCCTCAGCAGGTGTCAGTATTGGCCCAACAACGTGGCATCCCGTATTTCGCTGCACATAGTAATGTAGGGCAAGCCAAATTGCTTTTTCAAATACCCAAAGACAAATTTCAATCGTCTGGGGTAGTACAAATCACCCTATTTGACCAATTAGGAAAGCCCATGTGTGAGCGATTGATATTTATAGACAAAGCCGATGCCCTCAATATTACGCTCAAAACTGATAAACTTAGCTACAAACCTCGAGAAAAAGTGCAGGTAGAAATGAGTGTGAAAGACGATTTTGGAGACCCTGTTGTGGGCGATTTTTCGGTAAGCGTAACCGATGGCGGTCAGGTAGTTTCATCGCCCAAATCCGAAAACCTACGATCATATTTGTTGCTTTCATCTGATGTCAAAGGTTTTATTGAACAACCCGCCTATTATTTTGACCCTACCAACACCAACTCACGCACCCACCTCGACCTCTTGATGATGACTCAAGG
>JBGAVQ010000153.1:0-12925 GCA_044228045.1 Spirosomataceae bacterium | reverse complement strand
GATGCTCCCCACCAAACAGTCGTATGGCACAACCTATTGGCCCGACAACGGCGAGCTTGACATCATGGAACACGTGGGTTATGACCAGGGGGTTGTGCATGGTTCTGTGCATACTAACCTAAACAATTGGCCCAAAAACACCCAATTAACCGCTACTACTGAGGTGAAAGATTGCTCGGAAGCCTTTCATAATTACATAGTTGAATGGACTCCCAAAGAAATTAAAATCTTTGTTGACAACAAGCAATTCTTTTACATGCTCAACAAAGACTATGCTTATTGGGAATATTGGCCATTTAATCAGCCTTTTCACCTCATTCTTAACATTGCGATTGGGGGTAATTGGGGTGGCCAAAAAGGCATTGACGACACCATTTTTCCGCAACGTATGGAAGTAGAATACGTGCGGGTGTATGATTTGAAGAAGTAATTATTGGTTTAGCGTTTTTCTGCATGTGCCTGTTGGGGACAAATGTATGTTTTTCAATAGGGCAGATTCTCTATTAAAATGCCCCCCGACGATGTAGCCTCTTTCCCATCCTTACCTTTTACCGTGAGTGTAACTCGATAATATCCGTTTTTTTGATATACATGGTAGGCGTGTTCATCTGTGGAGGTAGTACCATCACCAAAATCCCAATGGTAGTTAGTAGCATCTACCGTTGCGATAAAGTGCCGCTGATGCAAGTCAAATTTGTTATCAGTGTGTTGTACCCAATACGCTTTGTAGGGGGTATCTTTATAAAGTTGCTTGTTTTGTCTCATGCTACCAGTTACATCTAAGTCATAAATTTTCTTAAAACGGATTCCCAGGGACACTGTTGAATCACGAGGGTATATTTCAAAACGGATGGAGTCTAATTGTAAGATTGTTTTACCAGCACCATCTCTAAGGACTTCATCCACAAACAAGGTATTTTCTTTGACAACCCTCACATTTTTGAACTCGTGCTTGATGGTTGGTGAAAATGTTTTGTATTGCCCTTGATACCTCATCACAAAAGGCACCAATGCTACTTTTAAGTTCACCATGGTATTATCTACTCTATTAATTTGATAAACCCCTGTAATATTATACTGTTGTGTACCCGAAATTTCGGCATATTCATACCCCCATTGCGTGTTATACGGTGCATACGTCCCCACAAACTTACTTGCCCAATCGGGTTGGGGTTTGGTTTCCTCCTTCTCACAAGCCCAAATAAGGCTTGAAAGAAGGATGCTTGTAAGAAGATTATTCCTTGCTTTATTCATGGTAAACAAGAAAGGTAAATCTATCTGGTTCAACTATAACTTATACGGTAGTTATCCAATTGGTTTATTGATATTCTTTTTTACAGATTACCTACTTTAAATGCAAAAGATTCCGAGACTTTCTGCCCAAGCTCATTTGTGATTTTTACGGTGATGGTGTAAGTTCCATTCTTTTTGTACTCATGCTCAACATTTCTCGTTGCCACAACTGTACCATCACCAAAGTCGCACTCATATTCAGCTCCTTTGTATAAAAAGCCACCAACCAATTTATTTAAGCTAAATTTATTCTGTTGAATGAGCCAAAATAATGGACGAAGAGACGCATCGTTGTATATCTTAATTGCTTGAAACGATTTAAACTCCAACCCTTCTCTTATTTTGCTTTTAAAATGAAGAATACGATAGTTCACCGAATCCCGAAGATTCTCAGGTGCACTAATAGTATCAATAGCAACCATTATTCTCCCATTATTGTCTCTTATGGCTTCCCGGCTAACTAAAGTGTAAGAGTTTATTGCTTCGTAGTTTAACACGCCATCTATAGGTGGGAATAAATTTTCAATATATTGTCCATTCAGATGAATATAAAACGGATTACCTGAAAAATTCATTTGAACATGGGTATTATCGATTACTTCCAATCGTAGACAAGCTATTATTTGATAAGCATTCGCCACATTAGTAGGATTTTGGTAATAAATGGCAGGCTGTAAAAACGAAAAAGTTCCAACAAATTTATATGCCCAGTTGGGCTGTGGCACAGTTTCATCCTTGCAAGCCAAAACTATGCTTGCAAGGATGAGGAGTGAAAGAAGTTGATGGCTTACTCTTTTCATGGCGGTGCAGAGTTTAGTTAATAATTATTCTAACTACATCGGTTTTCGATTTTTGTTGAGCATTTTTGTGTTGGGCAAGAATGGAGGCAGGTGTAGTGTATTTCAAGTGTAGGTAGTAAGTGCCTTTTTTGATCGTTCTTACATCAAATTCTACTGTCACTATGCTCACCAACCAACTAAATATAGCTTAAATTGGAGTAGAAATAGTTTTTAAAAAACCTGAATAATTAAAAATACATCTATTTTGACCTTGTTGCATTTTTAATTACCGTTTAAAAAACAATTTCTACTCATTTGATTGAGTTTGGCATCGCATTTTGGCGAACATATTGTAAAATGCTACCTATTTATATCTAAAAGCAGGTAATACTTTACCACAGTTGCCAAGTCCTCAGAATGAAAACTATTACCTTTGTGTCAAAATTAAACTTTACTAATAGATATGACTCAGGCTATTATGGAAACCGACAAGGGGACAATGACCATTGACCTCTACGAAAAAGAAACACCCATTACGGTTGCAAATTTTGTAAAGCTTTCTAAATCAGGATATTATGATGGACTAAAGTTTCACCGGGTCATTCCAGACTTTATGATTCAGGGTGGTGACCCTACTGGTACAGGAGCGGGCGGCCCAGGTTATTCAATTCCTTGTGAGACTTCTGCCGAAAAGCAATACCATGACAGAGGCGTACTTTCGATGGCGCACCGAGGCCCCAACACGGGCGGTAGTCAGTTTTTTATTTGTCATAATCGCCAAAATACTGCTCACCTCGACCGCCGTCATACAGCCTTTGGTATCGTGACTGATGGCTTAGATGTAGTAGATGCTATTCAGCAAGGTGACAAAATTGTAAAAGTAACGATTGTAGAAGTACCTGCTTAATATCTTCAAACCCACAAGGTTTGATAAACCTTGTGGGTTTTCAAATAAAGCTCAAAATCATTCAGACTGATTCCAGTAAATAATCAGGTTAAGCGTAGCTCTTCCCGAGGCAATGAGCTCTAATTTGCCATCGCCGTTGAGGTCGGCAGCTTGTAGGTCTTCACAAGCCATCATTACGCTATCGTCGAGTACAAACTCTTGCCAACCAGTGCCTTTGGGTACAAAAAGTCGAACACCTACTTTTTTATCAGCATTAGGGTTACGCCAACCAACCGCAATTTGCGACTGCCCTTTTCCTAAAAAGTCGGCACAAATTAAAGCATGACCTTGGTTCATTTTACTGCTGAGGGTATCTCGCTTGAAGCTCTTCACCGGAAAACCCTCAAAGTCACGATACGCCACCAACTGATTGCCGTGCATGGGTTCAACTGTGGCAAAAAACATAGTTTTTTTGTTGAAGCCATACCGTACTTCGCCTATGCCATAGTCTTTGATGAGCCACTGAACGGCTTCCCAGCCATTATTGGTTCGTTTTAGCATTTTTACACCCTCTTTGCCGCCTATTACAACATGAGGCTCTACCCATTGTTTGTCTTGTTCCTGCTTGGGTACTTCAAAAAAATCAAGATTGTGCGTTAAGTGCATGGTTGAGTCCACCAATTCTCTTGTCCAGCTACTTTTGGGATTTTTTGGGAAAGTATAAGCCCATACATTCACGCCCTTCCCTACGCCATTTTGATTGCCCTGTCCGTGCAGCGGTACTACAATCAATTGGTATTGGTCAGCTGCAATTTTTACCCACTTCATGCGGTGGGTGGTTACTTCATGCGGCAAAATTGCTACGGGTTCCCAACGTTGTGTCGGGTCTTTGGGGCGAATCAAGTAAAAAACTGCTCCCGACTTGGTGCTATCAGTGGTTTCGGCAGGATTCCACTGCGCACCCACCGCTACTTCAACCATGCCATCGTTGTCTAAATCACGAGCGGCTATGCACACATTGTCCTGCTTAGTTAGGTTGGCCGCCATCACAAAGCGTTTCCAGTCTCCGTTTCGATACCATACGATTTCTTTTTGGTCAGCCAGCAAAATGTCGGGCTTTTTGTCGCCGTCCACATCGCCAATGGCCATTCCGTAGCCAATAGCTATCTGGTTGTCAATAACTTGTGCTTTGAACTTAGGGGTTTGGGCAAGTGCAATGCTTGCAAAAAAGAGTAAAAAAAGGTGCTTCATGGCAGCAGAGAATTACTTTAAACTCAATTTAGCTTCTTGCAAGGCCGAAAGTGTGCAATCGTGTTTGCTAAGGTCTCTACTTATTTGTTTGAAGTCGTGGGCCGCATCCATGTTTACAAACGTTGCACCTTTGTTATTTCTTATACAAATGTGGGTTTCGGATGGGTCAGCCATTTTATCATCTACAATTCCATCGTACTGAATATCAGGTACGTTCTTGCCAAATTTGAGCTTAAACCGATACATTTTGCCCATGCGTCCCTTGCTGGTGGCTCGCACATTCTGACGGGCATAAGTGTTGTTGTGAATGTTGATATTGGTCGGATATGGGTAATATCGTTTGTCTTTAAAGGGATTTTCGGTCATGTAATAACTGATAATCCCCGAACCAACGGTTTTGTTGTTAATAATTTGATTATCAAATATTTCTACATTGTTAGTTGCCAAAATCAAAGTGCCTGTACCGTCTGGTACACTGGCCACAATATTGCCTTTTGGCGCAAAATTCGGGAAATTGTTATCGTGAATGTTGTTGCGAAACACCCGCACAAAACCCCCTCGGGCTTGCACCAAGTCAGGCAAGTCAAAAACCAAAATACCACCTGTGTTTTCGGTGGCTTCGTTGTCATACACATCGGCGAATAGCGAGTTTTCGATTTCAATACCCGCCACGTTATGATACGCTTTTGAGTTGCGAACAATGATGTACTTCGACTGCCCTACATAAATTCCTGCATCAGAAGCACCAATTGCCGTGCAGCCTTCAATCAAAACATTCTGACATTGCACGGGATACAGCCCATACGAGCCGTTTTCTTTGCGAGGTTTGCCTGTCCATTCGGTCTTTACATTTCGGAAGGTAATGCCATTTAGATTCATCGTTTTAACAGCATCGCCTTTGGTGTTTTGCACCGTCAGGTTTTCGATGACAATGTTTTTTCCATTGGTAACTCGCAGACCCTCAGCACCATCTGTTTGACCTTTAAAATCAAGAATGGTTTTGTCTGTACCCTTGCCCCTAATCACAATGTTGTTTTTAGAGTCCAGCGAAATGGTGCTGCTGAGGGTAAATGTGCCTTCGGGTAAGTCAATCACGGCACCGTCTTCGGCCATGATAAACTGCGTTTGGATTTTCTTCTGGATGTCTTTTTGGGCAAATGCCAGACAAGTAAGTAAGGCAAAGCAGCAAGAGAGAATCGTTTTTTTCATTGTTAATAAAGGTTGTTGAGGTTATTCAAAGGTAATAAGAAAGTGTTTTTAAACCTTCATCCGCTTCATTTCTTTCTCAATGCTTTCTTTGTAAGGGTGAAAGTCCACTTGTATGGTATGACGAGGCGATTGCTTGTAACGTTTTGCCATCGCCGTTTTGTCTTTTTCAATGTCTTGTAGCATGGCTTCACGCTTGGGTAGGCGTACAGTACCTTTCAAAATGCCGGCAATCCACTTGCTTTGTACCTCAGCTAAGGGCATAATAGCCCCCAAAGGTTGAATGAGTGCCAAGAAGTAAAGTCCCTGATAATCAGGATGAACAACTTTTTTGTAAAGCCTCAAGTCGTTGGTTTCGCTTACATCAAACGCCGCCTCTTTCAAAAACGGGAAGGTCACTTTGTAGCCTGTAGCATACACAATGGTGTCGAAGGTATCTTCGGTGCCGTCTTCAAATACGACGGTTTTCCCTTTAAATTCTTTGATATTGGGTTTATATTTAATCAATCCCCTTCCCGACAGGTTGAGCAAGTCTTGCGAGAGGGTAGGGTGTTCCATCAAAATAGGGCGTTTGGGCTTGGGTACGCCAAAATCCTCTTGCTTACCTCGGGCCAACCAAAGTGTAGTGTTGATGAGAAACCGCTGAATTGAAAGCGGCAATTTGGCTGTTAAGGGGTTTGCTAAGTTGTCAAAAGGCATACTCCAAATCCAGTTGGGAATGATGTGCGCCCCGCTTCGGGTTGAGATAACCACCTTGTTGCCAGTACACTGACGAGCGGCTTCGCAGGCAATGTCCACTGCCGAATTGCCAATGCCAACCACCAAAATGTCTTTCTTGTAAAGCTGTTCAGGTTCTCGGTAATAATGGGCGTGGAGCGTTTCGCCCATAAACTTGCCCGGAAAAGCTGGATTTGGAAAACGAGGATTCCAATGGTGTCCGTTGGCAACAATAACAGCCTGATAATCAGCTTCTCCTTTGTCGGTGCTTACGTGCCATGTACCGTCATTGGCAACGATAACAGCCTGATAATCACCCTCTCCCTTGTTGGTACTTACGTGCCATGTGCCGTCAGCATTTTGGTGCACATCAGTTACTTCAGTATTGAATTGTATGTATGGGCGAATGCCAAAATGGTTGGTATAGTTTTCAAAATACTTGATAATGTGACTATGATGCGGAAACATGGGGTAATCGTCGGGCATGGGGTAGTCGCTGTAGGCCATCACCATCCGATTGGTATTGATGTGCAACGAACGATAGGCCGATGACATTCCGTTGTCGTTGTTATAGCGCCAATTGCCGCCAATGTTTGAGCCTTTCTCAAAACAGTCAAAATCAATGCCTTGATCTTTGAGGTTTTTCGCTGCGGTAATGCCAGACGACCCTGCGCCAATGATGCAGACTTTTTTTAGATTTGTCATTCAATCAATTTTTTTAGCCCGCCTAAATTAGAAAATGTTATGCAAACATACCAAATTGTTTTTATTACGGGTTGTGCAAATGGCATTGGGCAGCACTTGGCAGAGGTGTTTTATCAGAAAGGTTATGCTGTGGTAGCAACCGATGTGTTGATTGAAAAACTTTTGAACCAAACCACACATTGGGACACTGCCAGAACCATAGTAGAACGCCTTAATGTTGCAGATATGCACAACTGGCAAAGTGTTGTGGATAAGTGCGTGAATAAGTTTGGAAGAATAGACATTTTGATAAACAATGCTGGCGTAGTAATTCCAGGATTTGTATCTGAACTCAATACGAAGGAGATAGACCTGCAGGTAGATGTTAATGTAAAAGGAGTGCTTTATGGCTCTCAATGTGCTATTAACCAAATGCTGAAACAAGGCAGCGGACACTTAATCAATTTTGCGTCGTTGGCAGGCATTGCGCCTATTATGGGCTTGCCCGTTTATTCAGCTACCAAACACGCTGTGAGGGCTTTTACCTTGGCAACCTATCAAGAGGTGCGCTCCAAAGGCATTAATGTATCTGTTATTTGCCCCGACTTGGTGCAAACTAATATGCTTACTTTACAGATTGATTATCCTGCTGCAGCTTTGTCGTTTTCGGGAGATAAAGTACTGGTTGTTAGTGATATAGAAAAGGCTATTTTTGAAAGAGCCCTACGCAAAAAAGAGGTTGAAATTATGATTCCAACAAGCAGGGGTTGGTTGAGTAAACTGGGGAATTTGTTTCCAGCCATGGCCACTTCACTTACCCAATCTTTATCAAAAAAAGGAGCTAAAAATCAGGCTGGCTGGAAGAAAAGTAATGGAAATGAATAGCATTTCCTGCCGTTTTGCCTGCTGTTGTTGGAGAACAAACACCAACAACTCATGTGTAACACATTACATGGGGGGCTATTGATTCGCAAAAAGAAACGTGGAAAATTGCTTACGCACAGGTTGTTGGTGAATTAATACCAACAACGGCGGATGGTTTTGATATTAAAGTAATTCACGAACCTATTGACTGGACAAAAAAATAATATGCAACGTTATTACATCAGAGCTTCTTGGGGAATACGCCCACAAAGTATTTCTCATTCTGCAACAATCATTGTTGAATTCATGAAAAAGTTACAAACTTTTAATAGCTATTTCTCAAAATGGTACTCACTTCGTAACAAAAATATATATTCTCCATGGGAAGAAATTCTTCCAACTGAAGAGCAAATAATAAACAAAATAAAGATGGAATTTCCGAAGAGGAATCAACCAGATATACATACTTTTCTTTCAGAAGGTCATAATTTATTAATGAGCAATTCTGACGACCCTAATAGTAATGATTCTATTACATTTTCGTTAGGATGGTCATCAAAAAAAGTTAATAACTCTGTTCAAATTGATATTACAATTTCTGAACAGACTCAACAATTTTTAGAGGTATCAAGTGCCGTAAAATTACTCGAAATCATGGCTATTTATTGGAATCCTGCTTTCGTGACTTTTAGCTCAACTGAGATTTTGAATACTGTTTATTCTCCTTCTAATGTGGGTAAAATTCAAACTGGATGGCTTACCTACATTCGGCAAACAGATATCAATTTCCCTGATAAATATAAGACTTACGAAATAGGTGAATCTGGGATTATTGTTCAAGTCAGTGATTCTTTTCCAAGCCTTTCGGATAACTGTGATATGCAAAAGGTATTAGAGTTGGACAAGATTATAAATCAAGTTGGACTTAATCTTTCGTAAGGTGTTATGTCGAGCATAGAAAGAATTGTAACTACTCGCCTTCGCTCGTGTCCCACGAGTGAAGTGTATTGATGAGCCCTCTGGGCGTAGTTTGCATAGCAATAAAGTTTGATAAAATAAGACCAATTCACAATGTCTGAATATAGAAAAACCTATGAAGGTGGTTTGTTCTTTATAACACTAACCATTGTTGCTGCCATTGTTGGTGAACAAACACCAACAACTCATGTGTAACACATTACATGGAGGATTATTGATTCGCAAAAAAACGTGAAAAATTGCTTACGCACAGGCTGTTGGGCTGTGCGTTCCAGTAAACAAACATTAACAACAGTGGGAAATTCTAAAATTATCGTATCAGAAATGAAACCTTTTGAAGCCACACAGCACGAAATACAGCACACCATCGAAATGATTGGAAGGATGAATGCATCTATTGCTCGGCACAAAGCCCAAGATGATCCTGACCAATTAGCCATTGAACAGTATCAATCAGTGAAGAAAAGCCTTGTAAGTCAATTACTTGAGTTGTTATCTGAAATGGACATTCATGTATTAGAAGCGGCTTAATGGCAACTATTTTCTCCACAGTTCTTATGGGGAAATTGTCAGCGGTTTAACATAAAAAAGCCGAAGTTAGCAACTTCGGCTTTTCGAGCAACACCAATATGAAAAATCCTAAGTTGGATTCAGCGTTTGCCAGTCATTACCCACTCATGTGCTTGCTTGTCGTAGCGGAGTGTTGAGTCGGGCCACTCAATGTAATGCCTCATTTCCAATAACTTATCTACGTTTCCGTGCAAAACCATCTGCTTAAACACATACCCGCCCCGTTGTTTTACTTTGGCTTCGGATAGGCGTGGCGTGCACCACATTTCCTCAAAGTCGGTCGGCATCAGATTCTTGCCTAACTTGAACTTTCCACCTACCCCTCGCCGATATTTTTCCATATTACCAGCCGGACGAATCACAAAATAATAATGTGTGCTGTCGGCATTTATGGTGTATTTTTCAAACCTAAACTTGGGCAACTGACTCACGTAATAGCTGCGAAAGCGAGGCTCAAAACGGGTATTATTAGTAGCCGCCGAAGGCTTCAAATACATATAAGTGATAACATTCGTTAGCAAGGTATCCCGTTCTGTTTCAGTAAAGTAGTGCTCTACTTGGTCAGAATTGGTGGGCTTGCAGGCGAAGCAACCGAGCAGCAAAAAAAGAACAATGTTGAGTGGTTTTCTCATAGCAGTAGCTTTGGCTGTTTGGCACAAAGCTACTGAATTGGGTGCTTACGTGCGTTCACGTAAGGGTATCTTATTTTGAATAATCCTTTGCATTGGGGTTAAACTCAGCCCATTTGGTTGTCCAGTCGGTATCTTTAAATGCACCGATGTAATCAACTGCTGCAAAGAACGAACCCGCAGGGGCTGCACCGCCTTTTGAGATGGCATCGGTAGCAGCCGTATTGATTGTAAATGTAGGACGACCCGCCAAGAAAAGCGTTGAGCTAATGCCTGTGTTGGCGTTAGTTGTTAACACTTTGTTACCTAAATCGGTGAACCAAACCGATGGTTTTTTGGTGCCAATCAACAAGTCTGCAGCTGGTGTGGCAGTGTTTACGTCACGCACGCCAAAGCCTTGTGGCTGTGTGGCAGCTCCTTGACCAAAACCATTGGTTCCCCAACTGTCAACTCCTGCCACTACTACGTTTTTCAAGACTAAGTCGCCTTTATCTGCATTAGTAGCGGTGGTAGCTCCGTCAATATAAACACCGTTCGGGAACCCTGTTACGAAGGTATTGTAAATCTTAATCTTACAGTTACGGCGCAAGTGCATACCGTTTTGGTACAAGGTGCTGATAAATGTTGCAGCTTCGGCCTTGGCACCAATGATGCTTACGTTTGAAAAAGTAGAAGACGTAAAAGGTTCAGCAGCAGTGCCTTGGCCATCGTTATCAACTTCAAAACCGTTAGAGCCTGACTGGTCAGCTTGGGTAGCCCCACGAAGTGCCACAGCAAACTGAATGTTTCCACTATGGCCATTGTCCACATCAAAATCATCGTCCAAACAACGATACGAAACCAAATACTTGCCATTTACTTTACCACCAAACCACTCAAAGGCATCGTCGCCGCCAAAAGAGGCTTGCAGGTATTCCATCACGGTACCGCTACCTACTGAACCAAACGTAAACGAGTTTACCTCTTGGTTGGGGTTGATAGGCACGCCGGCGTATTCTACCCGAACATACTTCAATGTACCCGAATTATCGGCATCATCTGTACCGCCATGCCATGCTTTGTAGCTACCTTCTAACTGGGCCGAACCGCCAGCAAGGTTATTTTTGGCTTTTCCGCAAATGACCAAGCCGCCCCAGTCACCAGCTTCACGCTCGCCTGGGTTACGCTCCGAGGTAAACACAATCGGCTCGTCGGCTGTACCTTCGGCAATGATTTTAGAGCCACGTTGAATCACCAACGTTGCCTTGCTTGAGCGTTCGCCCACAATAACAGTTCCTTTCTCGATGGTAAGTGTACCAACAGCAACATTGGCGGCAGAAGTTTGAAGAGTATCGCCACCTACTCGTACAAAACCACGGAGTTTGTAGATTTTATTTTTCGTCCACGAGATGTTTCCTGTCAATACCCCTGATACGATTACTACCTCTTTGGCAGGAACTGCGGTAACTTTAACCACAAAATTTGTTGGCAAAGAACCCTGATCCCTGTAGTCTGTGGCAACAAATGTAAAATTAACATCGGTGTTAGCTGCCAAGTTTTCAATTACGTAGTCCTTGCTATAATTCTCAGTTGTTTGGCCTTCTGCGTAGGTTTTGGTGTCAAAAGGTGCGCCGTTTTTCAAAACAGTGAGTGTTTTGATGCCTTCTGGTGCATTGATAGTCGCCGTAATTTTGACAGTGGCCCCTGGAATACCCGATGCTGAAGCCCCTGCTGTAATGGTTGGCGCAGGGCCTATTTCCTCATCTTCTTTCTTGCAGGCATTAAACAACACTACACTTGCTGCCAGTGCAACTGTACATAGTGATTTCAGAAATTTTGTTGAGTTCATAAAAATAAAATTTTAGGTAGTTTGTGTGTATTGAATAGCTTAACTTGTTGTTTTTCAATACAGTAAGCTCACTTAGTACATACAACAAGGTCACACTACTTTGCTGCCACAGTAAAGGTAAAGCCAAGTGAAAATACTCGCCCAGGTTTGTAGTCTTGGATAATCTGGTCACCTGTGCGGCTAAATTTGCCATCTTGGTTACCATCTTGTAAAATGAGTACTGACTGATTGATAAGGTCGGTAACGCCACCTTTCAAGGTCCAACGCTCGCCAATTCCTTTTGAGAAAGTAATATCAACCACATTGCGTGGCATTTCGTAAAGGTCAGGATAACCCTCAAAGCCTACGGCGAAGATGCGCTTGCCAATTACGTTGTAGAGTAGGTTAAGTTGAAAGTCTTTTTTCTGGTTGTTGTAATTGATACCTGTATTGATGATGTAAGGCGACTGCCCTTGCATAGGGCGGTTATCTGATTGTCCCACAGCACCTTCCCGTAATTTGATGCGGCTATAAATCAAAGCTGCATTGAACAATACGCTTACTTTTTCGAGCATCGGCGACTTGGTAAGACTTGCCAATCCTTTACGGATTTCGATTTCAATTCCTGCACTTTTGGCACTGCCAGCATTTTGGAAAATAAAGGTTTTTGCACCCAACGAACCACTACCTGGCTCAACTTCTACTTCGATTGGATTCGTAAAATTTTTGTAGAAAGCAGCCACACTCACAATTTCCGACGGCGTAGGGTAATATTCCCAACGGGCATCGAAGTTGTTAACTAAGGCTGTTTTCAACTGAGTATAACCTTCAAATACTACGTTGAAGTCAAAATCATAGAATGAGAATGGTGCTAACTCACGAAACTCAGGACGGTTTACTGTTTGACCATAAGCCGCCCGAATCAACATTTTTTCGGAGAAGTTGTAAGAGAAATTGGCCGATGGCAATAGGCTGGTTTTGGGGTTGCGTACATTTACTTTGGTACCACCCAAGAAGGCACTATTCAAGGTTTGCACGTTGTTTTCGACCCGTAGCCCTGCAATCAAATTTAGTCTCTTCGATAGCGGTAAGTTTGCTAAACCATAGCCTGCTATCAAGCGATTGCTGGCTGTGTAAGAGTCGTTCGGGTTGGTTTGCTCGTCAATCCGAATGCCTGTTTTGTTATCAACGTTATTGAAAAGGTTGGTAATGCTACTGGTAAAATAGTCAGAATTGAATCCCGAACTACGCACATAGCCAA
>JBGAVQ010000152.1:0-12938 GCA_044228045.1 Spirosomataceae bacterium | reverse complement strand
GCACGTGCCAGCGTTGTCGTTGGACAAACTAAATCGGTGTCTGCTTGCCCCCTTTACGGAGCGGGAATTTGAGGTTATCAAGAAAATTTATGAAGGCAAAACCAATCAGCAAATGACCGATGAGTTGTGTATCGCTATGAATACCCTCAAAAAGCACATCAACAATGCCTATTTCAAATTAGAGGTAACGAGCCGTACCACGGCCATTGCCAAATTGCGAGCGTATATGTTGAAATAGGTATAGAAAATTTATCATTCTTTTACAGATTGCTCTTTTATTCACTAATTTGCTTGCTACTGGCCCTTAATCCTTAGCTATGAGATTAGTTGTTGTTTGCATAAGCCTATTGTTTTCGGTTTCGCTCTGTGCTCAAAACCGCTTTACGTATCACCTGTCTGACGACCTCCAATCCATCGAGCCTTTTACCTACTTTTACGTTGATTCGTCCAAAACACTGACGTTTAAACAATTACGTCAATTACCCGAAAAAGCATTTACGCTCAACACCAAAAACTTTCTCAATTTTGGCAATACTGAATACCCCGTCTGGCTGCGAATTGATGTTGAAAACCAATCAAATGAAGCCTTATTTTTGATTCAGGAATTACACGACGTGCGACTGCTTGATGTGTATGTATTTGATAAAAACGATTCGCTAAGAACCTGGCAGACAGGCGCAATGCGCCCCTTTGGTACGCATTTTTTGAAACGTAGCAATACTGTTTTTGACATCGGAAAAGCACCTAAAAGAGTCTATTTACGCATCCAAAACACGAGTGTGTATGTTCCGCTAAAAGTAGGGACGATTCAGGCCATTTCTAATTATTTGCACAAATACGATTTGCTCTACGGCGGTATTTACGGCGTTTTGTTGGCCTTGATGTTCTACAATTTGTTTGTGTTTTTGGTCGTTCGTGATCGTGTGTTTCTGTACTACTTTTTTTACATTCTCACCTCTGGCTACATCATTTTTAAGGCCGATAATCACCATCACGAGTTCATTTTTAAACAAATCCCCAATTTTAGTTCTGACATCAATTCCTCGTCTGTCATCACCTTATTTTTTATCATCCTGTTTGCCAATGCTTACCTACGAATGAAGGAACTAACGCCCAAATTCTTTTGGACGTTGGTGGTTTTGTGGTGTATTGGGCTTATTTTGTTGCCTTTGGAATGGTTTCCTTACCATGGCTGGGTCAATGACGTATTTCAATTATTGGTCATTTCCATCATGTTGACGCTTTTGGGAGCCAGTGTCTATATTCATTTTTTGGGGTTCAAACACGCCCGTTACTTCGTACTTGCCTTTGGTTTTTACATTTATGGGGTCGTCAATGTATTGTTGGGTTTTATGGGGATTGTTTCGATGAACAATCTACGGGCAGCGTATATTTACCAAATTTGCTCCGTTTTGGAAGCGATATTCTTTGCTTTTGCAGTGGCCTACCGATTTAATACCTACCGAAAAGAAGCCAAAGATGCGCAAGAAATTGCGTTGAAACGCTCGCAGGAACATGAGGCCCTGCTACAAAAAAATAGCCAGTTGCTGGCCGAAAAATTACAAATAGAACAGAATCTTCAAACGGTGTCGGCCAACAAAGACTTTAACCAGCTTCTTCAACAAATCAAATCGGATAGCCAGCCCATCAAGAAAATTTCGATACCGACCGTGGAGGGAGTGATTTTATTTCCTGAACAAGACATTAATCGCTTGGAGGCCATGGGAAGTTATTGTACGATCTATTTGACCGACCACAAAAAAATCACAACCTCCAAACCCATGGCGCACTTTGAACAGATGATTGACGAACGGCAATTCATGCGCATTCACAAGTCGCACATCGTGAATCTCGACAACGTCACGCGCTACATTCGGGGTGAAGGAGGGTCGGTAGAAATGAAAGATAAGAGCGAAGTACCTGTGTCGAGAAGATTAAAAAACGAACTGCTACAACGCTTGGCTATTGAAACACCCGCCGTTTAGAAAGTAGATGCCGCAGTTCAGAAAGTAGAATTGTTTTGAGGATAGCGAGGCCCGTACTTTTGGGCAAATCATTTACCACTTGGTAATGAAAAACAAAAGCATCACCCTAAAACCTCAAAACAATGTCAAAATCAGCCAAAACCGTTTTGTTTTTCAGTTATTATCTTTTTCTGGTAGGGCTTGAACTCACCTTTATTCCTAACGTCTTCACCAAAACAGCACAACTCCCCGAAGCCCACGAACCCTACATTAGAGTAGTGGGAATTTTGGCCATTATCCTCGGCGTTTATTATTATCAATCTGCCAAAAACGAACTTACTCCTTTCCTCAAAACCACGATTGTCGGGCGGCTGATTTACTTTTTGGGAGCTGTTGGGTTGGTCGTTTCTCAAATTGCCCCGCCTGTGTTTGTGGCCTTTGGCGTCGTGGATTTGCTGGGCGCTATTTGGACGTGGCAAACGCTCAAAAGCGAAGGAAAAATGTAAGTATTTCATCAAAAAATAATTTTCACTCAAAAACAATCTGTTCAATTCCCATGAAAAAAATCATCATTACCACGCTTTGCCTTTTTGCCGTTTTACCCATGGCATTTGCCCAAACCCAAGCCGAAAAACTCTTTCAGGCAAATGTAGAAGACTACCAGAAAAACCCGATGAAAAATATTTCGGAGCGAGCCACCGACGATTATGTGCTGGTTTCGGGCAGTGGGTATATTGCCAATAAAGCCCAGATTGTTGCCTTGTTTAAAAATGTAAGTCGAGTAGAAGTAAGTTTCAAAGACTTGAAAGTACGCCAATTTGGCAAAACGGTCATTGCCACAGGCAAAGAACATTCGGTAAGGCACTACAACGACGGCACGCCCGATTTGACAACCGATTATCTTTCGACCTACGTTTATGAAATCAAAGACAATCGCTTGGTTTCGCTAAGTGGACAACATACCGTTCCTGCGGCAAAGTAGTATTGTTGACAGCGAATTTCACCCCTTAGTTCTACAAGCATTTGCGGGGAGCTTTTCAATTTTACAGCGTAATCTTTAATGCGCTGTAAAATGAAAAAGCTCCCTTCCTTTTTGAGTATTATCCTCTTCATCGTACTGGTATTTTCTTGTAAAAAAGAAGATACCAGTACGCCCAATTCTACCACTATTGCCAAAGGCAAAAACCGATTTACGATAACCGTGGATGGTGCCGAGCGAGAGTATTTTGTGCATGTACCTGCGGGATACACAGGCAATACGGCCACCCCTGTGGTAATTATGTTTCACGGAACAGGTCAAAACGGCGCACAGTTCTATGACATTTCGGGCTGGAAAGAAGTCGGTGAATCCGAGAATATTCTGACCGTTTTTCCTTCTTCACTAACCTATTGTATTATAGAAGACGGCGTAAGCCAAACCACACCCAAATGGCTTGGTTATGCCGATAGCTATTTGTATTGCCAAGGAGTAACACCGAAAGATGACATCAAATTCATGCGGTCAATGCTCAACGAATTGAAGGGCAATTATAAAATAGACGCTAAGAAAATCTACGTTGTGGGGTTTTCAAACGGCGGGGAGTTCAGTGCCAGGTGTGCCGTTGAGATGTCAGACGTGTTTGCCGCAGCCGTATCAAGCGGTGGCGGTGGGGCTTTACCTCCCAATATGAGCCTAAGTCCTGTTCGGATGTTGCCTGTGATGCTACAATTTGGCAATAAAGATGCAAAACTGTTAAAAGGTCTGGGCACTGCGGGGCCATTACCCATGGATTTCACGACGCTTTTCACTACTTATCCGTTTCTCTATGCTCACTCGCCTAAGCCCTACATCACTACCTTCAAGATGGACGAAAAGAACTACACCGTCACGGGCAACCCTGCCGAATACATCGTGGGGAATTATGTAGGGCTTTCGGGAAACCCTTCCAATGTGTTCAAATTACTGGAAATCAAGAATTTAGAGCACGAATACCCCAACGGGAAAAACCACCCTTTAAATGGTGCGGTACTTCACTGGGCGTGGTTCAAGCAATTTAGTTTACCGTAAATCGCAATTAACTCAATCAATTTTTAACCCTCAAAAACTACAAGTATGAAACTCAAATTAGCCTTAGCAATCATTGCTACCTGTGGTGTCCTTAGCGTGCAAGCGCAAGTAAACACCCGTCAGAAAAACCAAAAAGAACGTACCCAACAAGGGGTAGAAAGCGGCGAACTTACCAAACGAGAAGCTAAAAAAATCAAACACCAACAAGAAAACGTCAAAGATTACGAAGCCAAACTCCGCAGCGATGGCGAACTGTCGGACAAAGATAAGGCGAAACTAAACGTAGCTCAAAATAAAACCTCTGAAAGCATTTATCGCAAAAAACACAACAAGCGGGATCGGAATTGAGGGTTTGTTAATTATTTTTTCTCCAACGTTTCAGCTATCTCTTTGGTTTCATTGTTGGAATCAAAGAGATTTGCTTTTTTGTTGATAAAGGCGTTTGGAAATGCTTATTCCACCACTACATTTTTAGTGGGAGAAACTAATTTTTTGTATGGATTTGCCATAAAATTTGTTAGGAAACTCGTTCCTGCTGGCCCAAATCCTGCCACATGCGCTCTGTTTTTTATGACCAAAAGCTGGCTATTGGGCATTGTTCGTTTGATTGAAGTATTGTAAAAGGGGTCTAAATCCCCAGCCGAAATAAGTGCCGGAATTTGGGAATAAACAGGCGTTTTGGCAACAGCAGGCTCGGGTTTTACTTTCCAGCAATCGCAAATTTGGTGATTCACATTATTGAAAGGATAGCCCGCCAGCCAAGGCAGCACTTCATCTTGTTTTTTTACCAATTTCTTGTCCGAATAAGCGATTTGTTCAGAACAATAAATCGAGTATCTCATGCCATGCGAAAGGCTTTTGTTGCCAGAAAACTTCCCATCCAGCACTTCTTTGATATAGTTTTGGTGTTTCCCGTTTACCAAATCATTGATTACACTCGGCACGGTTTGCCATTGCCCATTATTCAACCGATCAATTACCGCATCTAATAATTCATTTTTGGTATAGTCAATATTCAAGGAATCTGTTGTGCCTTTTTCAAGGTATTTTATGGTGAATTTCTTATTAGTTATTGTTGTAAAATATTGACGAAAATGCCCTCTAAGTCCCTTAAATTGAGCGTTTTGTGCAGAATCAGCCTCTACATTATCGAAAATTTGATTCAATGCCTCATTGTGATTAAACAGAGCGTGTTCTTCATAGTTTACAAAGCCCGGAAGCGGCGAGTTCAGCAACAATGACTTGATACCCTTGGGGTGATTACGGGCAACAGTCAGCATTAAACCACCGCTATACGAAATGCCCAATAGCGTAAGCGCATCCAAGTGCAGTACCTCTTTCAAATCGTTGATGTCAGCAGCACTTTCAATGGTATTATAGGCCGAAATATCAATACCTTGGGCAACCAAATTTTTTCTACATTTCTTTACAGCAATGGCCACCAAGCTGTCTTTGGACACGTTTTGTTGGTACGATTTTTTGATAGCCAGGTCAATTTCTGGGCAATCGAGGCATGGTTTGGCGTTTTTTGAGCCTCGTTGGTCAAAAAATATAAACCCGCCAAACATAAACCTCTCCGAAGCGAATCTGAGGCTATCGCCAACTCCAATAGTGCTGTAACCAGGGCCGCCCGTGGTATATAGAATAAAGTTTTTTGTAGAATCTTGCTCGGGTCTTCGGGCATAAACAAACGGAATTTTCACTTTATTTCCAGTGGGTTTTTGCCTGTTTTCGGGTACTACCAAATAACCACATTTTGCCACTAATTTTTTATCAATTTTCATTGAACATGGGCAAGGCTCTATGCTGGGTGAATAGCCTTGTGCAGCGGATTTTGTTGTGATAAATCCGAATAGTACAAATAATAAAATAGCGTTTTTCATTTCATTTTTTTGCAAAAAAACGAAACCTCAACTCAGGTAAAAAGTAAAAATCGGACAATCGTAATTTTTAGAAAGAAGAAAGTTGAGCTCCTGTAAACTTCACAACATCTTTTGAAAAATGACCATAAACATAATAGCCAAAGTCGTAGGGAGAGAAGCCTGCTTTGTGGTTTTTGTAGGCTGTGAGGGCAGTTCTGGCCCTCACTATTGACAAGTAGTTTTTCGGATTGGTGCCAATCGTATTTTTGAAGTACCTATAAAATGTTTTTTCTGTGATACATAATTGATGGGCAAGCTCGCTGTTTTTTGACTCCATGCCCGACTGAAAATAGTTTTCGAGGGCGTATTTAATACTTTTGAAATAGTGCTGATTTAGGTTATTCTTTTTAATTTTTTCTAAGAAGAAACCCTCTAAGAGGGCTATTTTCTCCTCCAACGAATCCATTTCTTTCAGTTTTTTAATAAGCCAAGGACTAATTATTTCATTCACATTGATGATTTCGTTGCCAATTTTTGTTTGACTAATTCCAAAAATCGCTTCAAATCCGCTTGGAAAAAACTTAATGGTGAAAATGTTGTCAGTTGGTAGGTTTCTTCTTTCAACGATGGTATTCCTTAACAATAAAACGTCGGTTTTTTCATCAATTAACCTGCATTGTTCACCACTTTTTAGGTGATATGGTGAGCCAAGATTAAGCCATATCGTAGGCGTAAAACTTGGAAACAGTTTTACCGTAAATGCCTCTTTGTCAATATACTGCAAAGTGGCATCGAGTGATGTTTCTGAAAAAAACTCAATATAATCTGCCAGTTCAGGGCATGGATTTTTGAACTGGTAGAGTTTTCTGATGTCGTCAAAAATTTCGGTCATTTCTCCTTCTCTTAATGCTTCGTTTCTAAATAATGCTGTTTTAGTAAATCTGCGCCAAAATCGTTTCCTTTTTCTCTAAGAATGGCGTGGATATGATTACCGTCGTTCTGAAAACCAACGTTGTCGTATTCAATCAAAAAGTCTGGGCCGTTGATGATGTAGTAATGCGGTTTGTTGTTTTGGAGGCTGCCAATCCAAGCAAAATGCACCTTTTCGATGCCCGACTTCATGATTTTATCAAAAAGTTGGTGGGCTTTGTAATGCTCAAAATTGTGTACATACTCTTGGATAAGGATTTTTAATAGTGCTTTTTGAGCATCATCTAACTGTTGGGCTGCAATGCCATAATAGTCGGTGATGCGTTGGCTGCTTTGCGGACTGGTAATAATATCACTTGGCACTTGTTGTTTCAAAATCGCCTTCGCTTTTTGTGCCTCCGACAACGAATTGATAAGCACAAACCCATAATCTTCTTCTTTGCTCAACACCCGCAAGCCTGCATATTTCGCAGATTTCACCTCCGAAGGGTCAGTGCCAATAAAATACGGCGATATAGAAACACTTTGCCCATCCGAAGTAAGATTTAGTGCCATGTGATGCCCTCCGAAGTTTAGCCCCCAAGCTTCTTTTTCCTGAGGTTTTCCCCAAACAGAGATGTAATAATTGCCATGCGCCCATTTCAAATTTTGCATTTGGGTAAGGAACTTTTGATTGATTTCTCCTTTGTCAAAAGCCTGTTGGTAGAGGGTATTCAAAATATCATCTAACTGCATGATGCTGGTGGTTTTCAAATACCCTTGTGAACTCAGCATGGCCGAAAGCACCCGATGAAAGGCCATTCGGCTTTTGTCAGACAACGAACCGTACTGGATACCCGGACGAGGCACCATGCCCACAGGCAAGTTTGTCCACTTGTAGCGCAGTGTATCGTTGAACGAGTAAGTCGTCTTTTTCAATTCGTCGGCGCTGAGTGTATTCAAAAATTGGTTGGCTGATTCGGTAAGCGTATGAACCGACTGAGCAAAGCCATTAGCAGCTAAAAAACTACAAAAAAGGAGGCTTTTGAGTATATTTTTCATGGATAAATAGGTTTTAGAGGCAATATAGGGAGATATTTTGAATCTTTGCATGATTTCTATCCATTCCGTATTCCACTCATTATCCACCATTTATCCTGTTTTTCAAAATAGTTCTGTGTAATTTCCTATCTTGCCACCTGTTCATTAACCAATTAAAAACCCATGAAAATTTCCAGAAAACTACACTGCTGGCTATTTGCCTATTGTCTATTATTCATTGCCTATTCGTCTGCAAAAGCCCAAGACGAAACACTCCTGCTTCGGCAACCGGCCATCAGTGCCAAGCACATCGCTTTTGCTTATGGCGGCGATTTGTGGGTGGCCAATCGAGATGGCTCTAATCCCCGCCGGCTCACCGTAAGTCCTACTGGCGAAGGGTCTCCCAGTTTTTCACCCGATGGCAACTGGATTGCATTTACGGGTACGTATGATGGCAACGCCGACGTATATATCATTTCGGTAAATGGTGGTTCGCCCAAACGCCTCACCTTTCATCCCGGTGCTGACCAAGCCCGTGGGTGGTCGCCCGATGGCAAGAAAGTCTTGTTTTTGTCGGGCATGACTTCGGCAACTCAACGCTATCCAAAACTTTTCACCGTTTCGACAGACGGCGAATTACCTCAAGAATTGCCCTTGCCCATGACGGGCAACTGGGCAAGTTACTCGCCTGATGCCAAGCAGTTGGCTTACACCACCATCACCGATGCCTTTGCTACGTGGAAACGCTACCGAGGTGGTATGACTACGCCGATTCGGATGGTGAATTTGCAAACACTTGAAAGTGAGTTGATTCCACACGAAAATGCGTCGGATGTGCAACCAGTTTGGTTGGGCAATAAAGTGTTTTTTATGTCGGATCGAAACCATACCATGAATGTGTTTGAATACGACGGCGCAACCAAGAAAGTCCGCCAACTCACTTCGCACAAAGATTATGATGTCAAGAATCTCTCAGGCAGTGGCGCTGATTTGATTTATGAACAAGCAGGAAAACTGCATATCCTGAATACCCAAACAGGCAAGGTGACTGATCTCAAAATCAGCATTGCGCCCGAATTGTTAGCTTTGCGTCCCGCTTGGAAAGACGTTTCAAATATGATTCGGAGCGTACATATTTCACCTACTGGACAGCGGGCGGTAGTAGAAGCACGGGGCGATATTTTTAGCGTGCCAGCCAAAAAAGGCGATTGGCGCAACCTCACTAAAAGTGATGGAACGCATGACCGCAATCCGCTTTGGTCGCCTAATGGAGACAAGATCGCCTATGTTTCGGATGCTTCTGGCGAATATCAATTGATGCTTGCTGACCAAAAAGGCGAGAAACCTGCCGAAGCAATTTCGCTGGGCGAACCTTCCTTTTATCAACTAAACGATTGGTCGCCCGATGGAAAGAAAATCCTTTACCAAGACAAAAAACTGAACCTTTGGTATATGGATTTGGCAACCAAAAAGCCAGTAAAAATTGCTACGGATACCTTTGGGCCAAACTCGACCATTAATGCCAACTGGTCGCCCGATAGCAAGTGGGTGGTGTATTCGCAGCGATTAGACAATAACCTCGGGGCCATCTTTTTGTACGAATTAGCAACAGCAAAATCGTCGCAAGTGACTGATAACAAGAGTGATGTGGACAATCCGGTATTTAGCCGAGATGGAAAATATGTCTATTTTACTGCCAGTACCAACACAGGGCTTACTTCTGGTTGGCTCGATATGAGTAGCTACGACCGCAACGTAACCAACAGCTTGTATGTAGTGGTGTTGAATGCCAAAGACCCTTCGCCATTTGCCCCAGAAAGCGACGAAGAAAAAGCCAAAGAAGAACCCAAAACCGAGGCAAAACCAGAAGAAAAGAAAGACGATAAAGCCTCCAAGCCTGCGGAGGCAGCTAAACCTACCGAAACACCCAAAGCCGATGCCAAACCTGCGGATTCGGGTGTGAAAGTGGTGATTGATATAGAGGGCATTGGGCAACGTATTTTGGCCATGCCTGTGCCTGCTGCTAACCTCGGAAACATGGAAACCGCCGACGGTGGCAAGTTGTTTTACGTTACCTATGCCCAAAACGGCCCGCCTACCCTCAACCGTTTTGACATGAAAGAACGCAAATCAGAAGTGTTCATGGCAGGTGTAGGTGGTTACGAAGTGTCGGCAGACGGCAAGAAACTTCTCTACATAATGGGCGGGTCTAACATGGGTATTGTAGATGTAGGGGGCAAACCCAATGCAGGCGATGGCAAGCTGAATGTTAGTACTTTACAAGCACAAATTGACCCTCGCAACGAATGGAAAGAAATGATTGACGACTTCTGGCGCATTGAGCGAGATTATTTTTATGTACCTAATATGCACGGTGCCAACTGGAACGAAGTGAAGAAAAAATACACCTCGTTTATTCCTCATTTGTCAAGTCGGGGGGATGTGAATTTCTTGATTTCAGAGATGATGGGCGAAATGGTGGTGGGTCATAACTACGTGAGTGGTGGCGATTTTGGAGACACCAAAACCGTTCCTGTTGGTATGTTGGGAGCTGATTATGAAGTAGTTAATGGTTTTTATCGTTTCAAAAAAGTCTTTAACGGCGAAAACTGGAACCCAAGCCTTCGTGCGCCCCTTACCGAGCCAGGTGTAAATGTACAGGCGGGCGATTACCTTCTTTCGGTAAATGGCCGGCCTTTGCGTGGCACCGACAACATTTATGCGTTTTTTGAAAACACCGTGGGTAAGCAAATAACCCTCTTGGTCAATAACCAACCCAACGAAACAGGTGCAAGAACCCTTACCGTAGTGCCGATTGGCAATGAATCAAGCTTACGACAAATGGATTGGGTAGAAGGCAACCGCCGTCGGGTAGATGCCGCTACGGGCGGAAAAGTCGCTTATGTGTATTTGCCCAACACGAGCGTGGCGGGCTATGAGTACTTTAACCGCTACTATTACAGTCAGTTAGACAAAGAAGCAGTCATTGTGGACGAGCGTTTCAATGGTGGTGGCTTTGTGGCCGACTATATTTTGGATATGCTCGATCGCCCGCTGTTGAGCTACTGGCAGTCTCGGGAAGGTAAGCCCTTTACCTCGCCACGGGCTTCTATTTACGGGCCTAAGGTGATGATTGTCAATGAGTACGCAGGTTCGGGTGGAGATGCCTTGCCGCATTTTTTCCGCCGCCGCAATTTAGGGACTATCGTGGGCAAACGCACGTGGGGCGGTTTGGTGGGTATTTCGGGCTATCCGTCGTTGATGGACGGCGGCTCGGTTACTTCGCCAAGTTTTGGTATTTACAGTCCCGATGGCAAATGGGAGGTAGAAAACGTAGGCGTAGCCCCTGACATTGAGGTAGAAATGGATCCAAAAGCCTGTGTAGGTGGCAAAGACCCACAATTAGAAAAATCCATTGAAGTGGTCTTAGATCAACTCAAAAAGAACCCTGTAAAAACCATGCCCGCCCCCAAGCCCGATAACAGGGCGAGGGATTGATGATGAATAATAGCACATCGAGTAGGAATGCCCTGACAGCATGAGAAATAAAAAAGCCACGCCTTAGCGTGGCTTTTTTATGGAAACAGCCGATGTTAATTGATGGATAAGTGTTGCCCATCATTATGAACTTTAAAATCCATCATAGTCAGATAATTGTGCAGAATCTTGGCTGTGTAGGGATGAAATAAGAATTGGGGCAAGTTTTTTGATAGCCATTCATCAATATGTTGGCCATAACTCCGTGAAGCACCCTGCCAATCGGCAATCATTTCAGCAATATAGATGCTTGGCATAGGCAGCGGAGTAGCTTTCCCATCTCTTTCTACATTAAACCAATACTCAGGATGGTGAGGGTTACTTAATTTGTGATGATGCCAAGCCCCCTTAAAAACAGCCAGTGTTGGTTCGGGGTTTTTGAAATCATGAATGGCGTAACCATACGCTTCATTGAAAGAAAACTTTGAAAGATCGTGAATCCATAGATTGTACTGAAAATCCTGAACAGGGTTTTGGGAAGTAGAATAGTCAGACAAAGAGAGCAACTGACCAAACCAATTTTGTTGTAGAAGTGCTAAACCTGCCTTGTGAACTTCTATTTTGTGAGGGATTACTTTATTGATAAAATAGTTCTCTATGATATCCCAGGTATTACTATTGTTGTAGCTGCTGCTTTCGACCACGTATTTTTGATACAATAACGTAGTTAATTTGTTAGACTCGTCTTTTTTGCCATCACAAAATGGCAAAAAAATCTTTTCGGAAAAAATCTGTTTTTTGTCCATATTTTTCAGCAAAAGGATTAAGAATTACCTGCATTTGATTCCTTTTCGGGTCGCCGATGCGGTAGTTTTCTCCTTGCAAGTTACAAAGAACTTGTAAGAAGAAATTGTTTAGAGCGATTTTTGAATTTCATCTCATTTTGTTGTGAGGCTGAACTGCCAGCATGAGAACGAGCTGGAAGTGCTTTGCGTCAGAGATTCCATACCATTTGCTTCCAGAAGCGGAGTTCGGGGCGGGTAGGGTGAGTAGGTTTAAACTTTTACATTGTTTTGCGATAAGTAGGTAGATTTTAGTTAAAAAATGATAAGTTTGCTTATCAGTTCGTACGCAAAACATGAATGACGACAAGCAAAATTTAGTTGAACTAAGGAATAGTTGAAGGGAATCAATGGTGGGACAAATGATGACAATAAGAAACCTACAAAAACAATACAAATTGGCAGCAACTGAGCAAGACAAAGCCTTAATTGCCAAGCAATTGCAGAATTATATCAAAACACTTCCTGCATCAGACCAAGAAGCCTACCGTAATGAGGTAATTACGGATATTGAGCATAAATTTGACACGATGGATAAAGTGATAGCTGCTTATGAAGCCTTAAAAGAAGAATATTTAAAGGCCGTTTAATTCCTAACCCGTGTTTTGTACCTCCATGAAACATCAAGGGAAAGAATATACAGTGGGGTCACTTTTCTGATGTTGTTCTTATCCATTCATTTCGTTTAAGTTTTGTCGTATCAGCTTTTGTAATAAATTGTATATACGCTCCAAACTTTGTTACGCTTACCAATTCATAATCACTTCTGGATATTTCTGTTGTAGCTCCGCAATCA
>JBGAVQ010000151.1:0-12946 GCA_044228045.1 Spirosomataceae bacterium | reverse complement strand
ATTGAGCCTACAACAAGTCCAAGTAAGCCCATGAACACATACATTCCCCAACTTTTATTCGGTTGCTTAACATCTTCTCTAACAACAATTTCTTGTTGAGGCTCAGGCAGTTGAGCTTTTATCACAATTGGTTTTGGCGCAACTGGTTTCACCACTTTTTTAGCGGTAGTATCTTGGTAAGTAGCCAACACAACCGTGATGTTATCCTTGCCTCCGGCATCGTTAGCCGCTTCAATCAAAGACTGCGTTTTTTCATGAATGGTAGCTTTGCGTTGGAGAATTTTCTCCATTTGTGCTTTGGTAACCAAGTCGGTTAGTCCGTCGCTGCAAAGCAATAAAATATCGTTGGGCAAATACGAAAACTCACCTGTTTCAATGAAATTGTCGTCCATTGGTCGGTGAAGTTCTGCGCCCAATACTCTTAAAATTTCATTACGT
Organism: Spirosomataceae bacterium; assembly: GCA_044228045.1. Lineage (GTDB taxonomy): Bacteria > Bacteroidota > Bacteroidia > Cytophagales > Spirosomataceae > JAXLVB01. The sequence goes on along the minus strand of JBGAVQ010000151.1, from coordinate 12,508 downwards.
TGCGGGTGGTTCATCGCCTCTTCTTCCGACAATTCGCCCGTTTCTTCTCGATAGCCTACTACCGAATGGTCGTGCGAAATTTTCTGAAGATTCCCATCTCTAAATACATAAAATCGGGTGTCGCCTACGTGTCCATAATGCACCAATTGCTTGTCTGCATCGGCAATTGCCACTGTCAACACGCAACTCATTCGAGCCAAGCGAACTTCACTTGCTCGTGCTTCTACGATGCGGTTGTTGGCTTGCGTAATGGCCTCTTTGAGCAGTTGCAAACGCTCACCCGTCTGGTATTCGTCCAAATACACGTCAATGGTGTCTCGGGCAAGTTGAGCAGCTACTTCGCCACCAGCGTAGCCACCTACGCCATCAATAGCAGCAAGTAATGCAACAGACTTACGCCCCCAGATTGGCGATTTACACAAAAAATTATCCTGATTATCAGTACGTTGCTTACCAACGTGCGTATCGGCATGAAAAGAAAGGGTCAGCATTAGGGCTACAAGAAAATGAGAACCAGTGCGATGAATCGAAAGAGAATAACCAACGACGGATAACGGTTATTTAGGATAGCTTTTTCGGTGTTGGCTTGCTAAATACAACGTAAAACCAAGTAGCAAAAGTGTAGTGAGGGCATCAAACATACTTATACGAGGCTTTCAAATTTGAGGTTGAACCAACCAAGCATAATGCTGGACTGCTTACCGAGGGGTTGCCAAAGTGGGGCCTCGCCCTTGGTGCTGGTAGGCAGGCTATTTTCATTCACAATTGTATTGGCATAAGCCGCAATTTTGAATGAATTAGTAGCTTCATCGTATCTAATAAGTGCGTGTTCTTTTTCTAAACCTTGGGTAGGCACATCAATAGCCAAAATGTTTGAACCAGTAATGGTTGACTCTGTTTTGAGGGTAATTTTTATTTCAGAATCAATCATTATGTAAGTGTATTGCAAGCTCCCGAGTGTGTAGCGAATATGGGCAAAACCACCGTTGTCGGGCTTTGGAGGACTTGCCAATTGCGAGAGTTCGGCATTAAATTTTATTTTGAAAACCCCTTTGTCTATCACATCTAAGTTCCTGAAAATGACAGGATTGATGTCATATTTTTCATACTTAGAGTTATTGGCGATTTTTGAAACTCTCAGTGATTGTTGCGAGAGCTGATTCCACGTTTTGGTAGTAGTAAGTGTGCTAATCACCAGCGGCTGCCCTATTTTAATGTCGTTGTCCTGAAAATGCTCGCAAGGTGAGTATTGAAAATGCCAGTAGTTTCCCATTGGCACGTAGTCTTTGTACTTGTGCTTATGGGTTTCTATAATTTCATAAAAAACATTAACTGCCACTTGTGTCACTACGCCGAGGGCCAATTCACGGTCTTTGTAATCGTCGGGGTGCATCAATACCAAGTACGAGGTATCGTACAGCATTTTGTATCCGTTGATAGACTCTTTTTGGAGCGTTGCTTTAAAACTCTCCGTCAACAAGTTTACGATTTGGTTATTGGTTAAGTCACCATAAGAGGCCACTAATTGAGCCGAATCAGGAGGAAGAAAAATAGACTTGGCGAGTTTTAATAAATCCATGGACATGTTTGTGTAGAACAGCAAGGTGTGGAGGAATACAGTTTGAATAGTTATGTAAAACAACTATTTCAAACATATAAATAGATTCTTGGCCATTTCATTGTGTGAAAGGCCAAGAATTTTATTCCTTCGGCAAACTCTTGATGAATACAACCAGTCCACCAATGACCCCAATAAGTGCTCCGATGATGCTATAAATGGGTTTTTGGGTCTGTTGCCAAGCATCTAATTTAGTGCCTACCCATACTCCAACGGCTATGCTGGCCAGTAGCTGAAACGCCATGCCCGAATAACGCATAAAGTAGTTGTCGGGGAGCTTGGGGGACATTGTTTGGGGTGATAGTTTTTTAAATAATTGACAATAATAACGTTTTTCCTTAGCGAGGGATTTGCAAACCCCTCGCTAAGGAAAAACCAAGATAGATGTACTAAACTGTTAACTAATCATTGTCTGTACCTCTATACACAGTTTCTTCCATTTTGTACTTATACAAATACTCAATGAGTTCTGCCACTAAGCCTGTCCAACCGGTTTGGTGAGATGCTCCGAGGCCTGCTCCATTATCGCCATGAAAATATTCATAAAACAATATATGGTCTTTGAAATGAGGGTCTTTTTGGAGCTTGTCATAATCTCCATTTACAGGGCGTTCACCTGTTAATTCATTGATCTTAAATATATTAACCAGTCTTTCTGAAAGACAATAGGCCGCTTCTTGTAAACTAATGACATTTCCTGAGTTAGTCGGATATTCTACCTCAAAGTCGTCGCCATAGTATTGATGAAATTTAAGCAAAGAATCTACCACCATAAAGTTCAAAGGGAACCAAATGGGTCCTCGCCAATTGGAGTTTCCGCCAAAAATACTCAAATCGGACTCAGCCGGGGTATAATTAACCCGAAACACCTCGCCTCTTACATAAAACTCATACGGATGCTCGTTGATCGGACTCAGCCGGTGTATAATTAACCCGAAACACTTCACCTCTTACATAAAACTCATACGGATGCTCATTGTGGTATTTTGACAGTGTCCGTATTCCAAAATCTGACAAAAACTCAGTGGTGTCAAACATCCGTTTCAGAATCATGCGCATCCGATGCCCTCGCAAGATAGAAAGCAATCGGGTTTCGCCTTTGCCTGGCTCATACCAGCGAGAAACAAGCGAGCCTAAGTCGGGGCGATTGGTCAATATCCACTCAACACGGCGCTTAAAATCAGGCAATTGATTAAGCAAATCAGAATCAAGCACTTCTACAGCATAAAGTGGGATTAAGCCCACCATTGAGCGAATTCGCAGTGGAATACTGGGGCCGTTGGGGATGTGAAGCAAGTCGTAGTAAAACTGATCTTCTTCGTCCCAAAGGCTTAGTTTGTCGTCGCCACCTATAGCCTGCATTGCTCCTGCAATGTGTAAGAAGTGTTCAAAGAATTTGGAGGCCATGTCTTGATACACAGGGCGGTACAATGAAATTTCGCAAGCAATCCGAAGCATATTGAGGGTGTACATGGCCATCCAGCCCGTACCGTCGGCTTGCTCGAGATGTCCGCCTGTAGGCAATTGGGCACTTCGGTCAAAAACCCCAATATTATCAAGTCCTAAAAACCCTCCTCCAAAAATATTGTTACCGCTTTCGTCTTTCTGATTGACCCACCATGTGAAATTGAGGAGTAATTTGTGAAAAACACGTTCCAGAAAACCCACATCGCCTTTGCCGTTCATCTCCTTATCAATTTCATACACACGCCAGCACGCCCATGCGTGTACGGGGGGATTCACATCCGAAAAATTCCATTCATAAGCCGGAATCTGCCCGTTGGGGTGCATGTAGTATTCACGTAGAATAACCGCTAACTGCCGCTTGGCAAAGTCGGGGTCAAGGCGAGCCAGCGGAATGGTATGAAAGGCCAAGTCCCAGGCTGCAAACCAGGGATATTCCCATTTATCGGGCATGGAGAGTATATTGGCCGTGTACATGTGTTTCCAAGCTGCATTGCGCCCTACTTTGCGGTTTGGCGTAGGCTTAGGCATGGCAGGGTCACCTGCAAGCCACTGATTTACATTGTAGTAGTAAAACTGCTTGGTCCACAGCATACCTGCATAGGCTTGGCGCTGAATAGACCGAAGCTCAGGGTCGCTTACATTTTTTTGCAAGTCGTCATAAAAATCGTCGGCTTCTTGCAGGCGTGTTTCAAACAGCTCGTCAAAGTCTTTAAAGGGTTCTTGTATGTTGTGGTTTACAAACCGAAGGCGCATGGTTACGCTACCACCAGCTGGCACAGTGCGGGTATAGCGGGCAGCAGCTTTGGTACCAATGTGGTTGGGGTTTACATAAGAGCTATCACCCGTGGTGATGTAATTGTTGATGCCGTCTTTGCAATACTGGCTGTGGTTTGGAATGTTGTAAAGACGCTTCAGGTTGGTTTCGTTGTCACAAAACACCAACTCATCGGCGTGGTCGCAGTAGAGTTTATAGCGGCCAATGTGCTTATGGTTCACATCAATAACCGAGTTGCCAAAGCCCGTCAGGATGGGTTTGTAACTGTAGCCGTCGTAGCCCCATACCCAGATATTCCGAAACCAAATGGTAGGTAACACCGTGATTGGTGCGGCTTTATCGCCCCGGTTGTGTACTGTTACCTTAAAAAGTACGTCTTGTTCGTCGGCTTTAGCGTATTCGATAACAATATCAAAATACTTATCGTCATCAAAAACACCTGTGTCAATTAGCTCATACTCAGGCTGTAAGCGACTACGCCTGCGATTTTCTTCGCCAAGTTGTCCGTACGGAAATTTCTGCTGAGGATATTTGTAAAGCATTTTCATGTACGAATGCGTGGGGGTGGAGTCTAAATAATAATAGAGTTCCTTTACGTCTTCGCCATGATTGGCCTCGTGGCTCGTAAGGCCGTAGAGCCGTTCTTTGATGATACCGTCTTGGTGATTCCAAAACGAAAAAGCTATGTTGATATGTCCTTTATTATCGCAAATTCCTCCAATACCATCTTCGCCCCATCGATAGGCTTTGGAGCGAGCCATGTCGTGGCTCAAAAAGCCCCAAGCATTGCCATCAGCACTGTAATCTTCTCGAACCGTACCCCATTGACGTTCTGTCATATAAGGACCCCAGCGTTTCCATCCTTTGTTATCGTTGCGGGTTCTAAGCCGTTTTCGTTCTGCTCCTTCATTCATATAGTTCCTTAGTTGGTCTGTATTATGGTTAGTTATTTTTTCAATCATGTAGCTTTTGTGAGCTTACTTTATTCGTACAATATGAAAATGAGTGGGCGGCTGACAAACCGTATCGTACTCGTTTTGTCCGTTTTCTACCCTTACTTCTACACATGATTGAATAGCAAATATAACGAATTTACCGAAAATGCCTTTTTTTAGCGAGATTTAGCATCTTTATCCACAAATTAAGAAATTATGAATTTTCGTACCGAATTCCACATACCACCTTCTATTCGCAAAATTAGCTTGAGTAGTTCGGTTTTTACGATTGGCTCATGCTTTGCCGAAGTAGTAGGCAATCAGCTCAAAAACACCAAGCTCAACGTTGAATCAAATCCGTTTGGTACTCTATTTAATCCACTTTCTATTTTCAAAACACTTGAAATAGCCCTGGAAATGAGGCCCTTAGACGAGCGACTTTTTGTTCAGAATCAGGGACTGTGGTTTCACTATGATTTTCATTCGTCAATCTGCGGCAATACGAAGGAGGAGTTACGAGAAAAAAGTAACCACCCCTTTAAACCAGCCGATTTTCTAATTATTACCTTCGGAACGGCCTTTGCTTACCGCCTCTATGAGCCACCAACTTACGTGGCCAATTGCCACAAAATGCCCAGCAAATTGTTTGAGAAAAACCTGCTGAGTGTAAAAGACATCTGCAAAGCATTTGCTCCCTTGTATCAAAACCTGTTAAAAACCAATAATAACTTACAAATTATCTTGACGGTCAGCCCTGTTCGCCACACCCGTGATGGCATTCCACAAAATGCAGTAAGCAAGTCAATCTTACGGGCGGCATGTTACTATTTAGAAACTGATTTTGAGAATGTTTGTTATTTCCCGAGTTACGAACTCATGATGGATGACTTGCGTGACTATCGGTTTTACAAACCCGATTTGATACATCCAAATGAGGTGGCCGAAACGTATATTTTTGAGAAATTTGCCGAAACTTATTTTGACGATTCCTTAAAGCAGTTTAAAGACACATGGCAAGGTATCCAGAAAGACCTCGCACACAAGCCCTTCAATCCAGCATCGGCAACGCATCAGCAGTTCTTGCAAATACTCATAGAAAAACTCGAACGCCTTGCTAAAGTGGTAGATGTATCTGAAGAACTGGCTACGGTTCGTCAGAAATTGCGTTAAAAAATGTTAATGATTGCAACCCAATTGTTTTTGGTTGTGTCTTCTTCACAACAGCGGTCTGTACCGAAGGTCTGACCGTAAATATGATTTTTAGTGATTAACAAAAAGTATGAAAACAGCCATGAAAAAAATTGCAGTATTGGCACTGGTAGCCGCTATGTTTGTGCAATGTAGCAAAGACGACCCCCAGCCCACCACCAAATTTAATGAATCTATCACTTTAAAAGTTGGACAATCGGCAAGCTTACCCGAAAGTAGCCCTGAACTCACCCTAAAACTCAACGACGCTCAAGACAGTCGTTGCCCCAAAGACGTTTTGTGCATTTGGGCAGGAAACGCCGTTGCTAAACTGACACTGTCGGACAAGCAAAGCTCCAAAGACGTAGAACTTTGGCTTGGCGATTATAAGGGAGCGGCTGGCACACCGGGTACTTACAAAACCGCCGACTCAACCGATGTGACATTGGGGGGCAAATCGCTTCGTTTGATTTTGAAAGAAATTGGGCCGTATCCACAAGCTAACAACGGAAATCAGGTAAAAGAGGCAAAATTGGTACTAAAAAGCCTGTAATTGTGAGGGAAACTTCCAGTTTGTAGCAAAGAAACCGTGTTATCTGCATTGATGGCACGGTTTCTTTTTTACTTTCCGAAACTTCCTGCCTACTTTTGTGGTTAAAATAACACCCCCTTCATGGTCTGTACTACAGGTCTGACCACGAGAGCAAGGGCATGAACAACCACGAGCAACGTTTTCAGGATTGAACAACATTTTCTGGGAATAGTGAATACACAATGGGAGACTTAAAAATTAAGCAAGAAGACATTCTGAAAGCATTGAGCACTGTACAAGAGCCTGATTTGAAAAAGGACTTGGTTACGCTCAACATGATTAAAGATATACATTTGGGTGTTGGCGAAGTGCACTTTACGGTGATATTGACTACACCGGCGTGTCCGCTCAAAGAAAAAATCAGGAAAGACTGCACCGATGCCATTCATCGGCATGTGGATAGAAACCTCAGAGTAAGCATTACCATGACCGCCGACGTAACCACTACTCGTATGAGTGGTGCGCCATTGTTGCCACAAGTCAAAAATATCATTGCCATTGCTTCGGGCAAGGGTGGCGTGGGCAAATCAACCGTTACGGCAAATTTGGCAGTAGCCCTCAAAAACGCTGGTGCCAAAGTTGGTATTATTGATGCCGATATTTATGGGCCTTCTATCCCTGTGATGTTTGGTGCAGAGGGTTTGCAGCCACAAGTGAGTGTGGTTAATGGCAAAAACCTCATCCACCCCATTTTGCAATATGGTATCAAGCTAATCTCCATTGGTTTTTTAACCCCTCCTGATAGTGCGGTAGTTTGGCGTGGGCCAATGGCAAGCCAAGCATTAAAACAATTTTTTGGCGATGTCAATTGGGGCGAATTAGACTATTTATTGATTGACTTGCCCCCGGGTACATCTGACATTCACATTACTATGGTGCAAAGTGTTCCTGTAACAGGGGCAGTTATTGTGACCACACCTCAAAAAGTAGCCCTTGCCGATGCCACCAAAGGCTTGGCTATGTTTCGTCAGCCACAAATCAATGTGCCTATTTTGGGAATTATCGAAAATATGGCGTACTTTACCCCCTCCGAACTTCCTGATAACAAGTATTTTATCTTTGGAAAAGGCGGAGGCCAAAAACTTGCAGACAAATTTGATGTAGCAGTATTGGGGCAGATTCCACTGGTACAAAGCATCCGTGAAGCTGGTGACGACGGCAAGCCCGTGGCTGTTCAAGCCGATTCGCTCACAGCACAAGCGTTTCAAGAAGCTGCTGAAAACTTAGCACAACAAGTGGCCATTCGTAATGCGTCAACTGAACGAACTAAGATTGTGGAAATGAAGGTTTAATCACAAGTCAAGAAAGTCAGATAAGTCAAGAAAGTCGAATTTTGTCCCTCTTATGCAATGGATAGTGGCAGGAGGAGAATGAAAATGTGTACTCCAATAAAATAAGCAATATAGTCCACAACAAAACGATTACCCTATTAAGCATGGAAACTACCTTTGACCAAGTTTTATTTGATAAAGTAGATAATGCACTTAACGGCATTCGTCCCTATTTAGAAGCTGACGGGGGTAATGTTCGTATTTTAGAAATTACGGACGAAAACCACGTAATTATTGAGTTAATGGGAGCATGTGGCTCATGCAGTATGTCGGCCATGACTTTCAAGGCAGGCATTGAAGACGCTATCCGTCGGGTAGTTCCTGAAATCACCAAAGTGGTGGCCGTGAACATAACGCCTCGATGAAACAAAATTCACTGATTATCAATATTTTACACTAATAATACACCACTTTGATAACTACTGGGCAACCAGTCAAAAACTATTATGTCTGTCAAGTAATGTAGCCTCTACTTTTGTTCGGAACAATCAAAATTTTCTTCAAGCCACATCACCACTACGCCTTTTAGGTTGTTTAAAAACGTAAAAATAATTATCTCTTCAAACAGTTTTTTGCACCCTTAAATCCTTATGATAAGCCAAAAGAAAACTGATAATTTCAGTAAAAAAACGGCTTTTTCTGTCAATCAAGTGCTTTTTCACTAAATTCGCCTCGGGTTAAAAACTGTGAATCCATAACTGTACACTCACCATGCGTATTGGTATTTTCTTTGGCGGGGTATCCCGTGAGCGTGAAATTTCGTTTTTGGGCGGCAAAACTGCCCTCGAAAACATTGACAAATCGCTTTTTTCGGCTGTTGCCGTCTTTGTAGATGGCAAAGGAAACTTCATTTTAATTAACGAAGACCTGATTTATCGCCCCGAAATCCGAGATTTTTATCCGCCCCAATCCTTCGTACCCGATGCTTTTAAGGTTTATTCTGAATCGTTGAACTTATCACTTGAAGATGAAGACCGTATGATTGCAACGGTTGGCAAACGTATTTACCCACACCAATTTAGTGAATATTTCGACTGTGCTTTTATAGCCATGCACGGCCCTGGCTGCGAAGACGGCACTATTCAAGGTTTGTTGGAGTGGCATGGTATGCCTTACACAGGGCCAGACATTATGAGTTCGGGTATTAGCATGGACAAAATATACCAGAACTACCTGATTGACAAAACAGTAGGACTTGACAAAAAGACCTCAACCCTTACCAAAGATCAGTTTAATAGGGGTAATCATGCCGAACTATTTGCCCAACTCAAAGCCGATTTAGGTTTGCCATTTGTGGTAAAAGCTCCGCATCAAGGTTCGTCTATTGGGGTGTCGTTTGTGAAAGAAGATAACCTCGAAGTATTTGATAAAGCCGTAAAACAATGTTTGTTCATTGCCGAAGTGAGTGCAGATGAATGGAAAAGTAAAAGTGATGAAGACAAAACAGATTATTTACAGAAAACGACTAACTTAGATGAAGGCATTGCTTTCCCTCTGGCGTTTCGGGGTGAAATCATTTATCATCCTTCGGTGCTTTGGAATCGCTTGGACACCTATTTTTCGATGAATACTGACAATGCCGTACTCACCTCTACCGACACCGAAGACGCTGTGCTGTTTGAAGCATTTGTGAGCGGGCAGGAGTTTAGTTGTGGTGTCATTCAAGACTTTGACGGCAACGCCATAGCTCTCCCTCCTACCGAAATTGTGAAGTTAGACGAAGACGTGATTGTTTTTGATTTTAAGACCAAATACAAGAAAAGCACTACCCGCAAAAACATACCAATCAACACCAAACTGGCTCATAATCAGAAAGTTCAACAAATGGTGCGAGACTGTTTTACAGCTCTCAAATTTGGTATTTGTACCCGCATTGATGGCTTTTTGACTCCCGACGGGCGGGTGCTGTTACATGACCCCAACACGATTCCGGGGATGTCGCCGGCCAGTTTGATTTTTAAACAAATGGCCGAAATTGGGCTAAATGTAACCGATGCCATTACTTATTTTGTAAGAAATTCGTTGCGTGAGCGCATTCGGGCTGGCAAAAAAGCCGTGCAGTTTCGTGCCTTGCTTAATGAACTGGATTTGGACATTCGTAAGAAAAATGCAAATAAGCATGAGCGTGACCGAGTGGTTATTGTGTTTGGGGGTAACGAAGATGCCGAAGACTCCTATCAGTTGGCAAAAAAAGCCTTTTCACAACTTTCTGCCTCAGGCGACTACGTGCCTGTGTGTGTGTACGTGAATACTTCGGGCGAGAAGTTTGTGTTACCTATCAACATGATGTTCAAAGAATCTATTGCAGATTTGGAAGTGCTGCTGCATTCGTCCATACATCCGCTGATTCAAGAAACTCGGCAAAACGCTGAGGTCCTAACAAAATTCTTCACAGGTGAGTTAGTGCCAGCACCTCGCCAGATAGAAGTCATTGAAAATGAAGGCTCTATGGCGGTAGTTTTGGCCGAAGGAATAGAAGTAGCGTTGCCTTCGGGGGTTATATGAGGGTTATTTCTATCTCTCCTCAACAAACCTATCCCCTCCGTCATGCCGTGCTATGGCCTGACAAGCCGCTTGATTTTGTAAAAGTGCCTGACGATGAAGCTGGTATGCACTTTGGTGTAGCACAAGACGGGGAGCTTGTTTCGGTGATTTCCTTGTTTTGTGAGAACCAAGAAGCCCGTTTTCGTAAGTTTGCTACTCATCCTCATTTTCAAAGACAAGGCATTGGTTCGTTACTGCTTAGTCACGTTATGCAGGTTTCCCAACAGAAAGGTTGTCATGTTATTTGGTGCGATGCTCGTATAGATGCCCAAGCTTTTTACGAGCGGTTTGGCATGAAACCAAGTGGTGAAATCTTTTACAAAGGCACAATTCCTTACACTAAAATGGTAAAACCACTACCCTTCCTGTAATTAGAAAATTTCCCTTATTTTTGAGAGCAACTCATTTTCTTACTATGCTCTCTTCTACCAATACTCGCACCGAAATCATCGCTGGTGTTTCGTCGTTTTTAGCGACAATGTACATCATTGTGGTCAATCCAGCCATTTTGAGCCAAACGGGTATGCCTTTCGGCGGTGTCCTTACGGCTACTGTCCTGTTGAGTTTCTTTTGTAGCCTGATGATGGGCTTGTATGCCAAAAACCCCATTGTGGTAGCTCCTGGCATGGGGCTGAATGCCTTTTTTACTTTCACCGTTGTGAAAGGCATGGGCGTGAGTTGGCAAGTAGCGCTGGGAGCCGTGTTTTGGGCTGGCATTATTTTTTTATTGCTTTCACTTTTCAATGTTCGCACGCTCATTGTGCAGGCTATTCCCAAGCCTCTTCGCTATGCTATTTCAGCAGGTATTGGCCTGTTTATTACCTTGATTGGTTTTGAAAATGCTCACTTTATTGTGGGCAATCCAGCTACCTTGGTGGGTTTAGCCAATTTTCACGACCCTATCATAATCACTTTTCTGGTTGGCTTAATTGTAATGAGCATATTGATAGTCAGGAAGATACAAGGCGGAATTGTGCTGGGAATTTTGATTACTACCCTATTGGCCATTCCGATTGGACGATGGTGGGGCGATGCCTCAGCGGTGAATTTTGGCCAAAAAATCTTGGTAAACTGGCAAGGCTTCTTTGCTGCGCCTGATTTTAGTTTGTTGTTTCAATTAGATTTTGTTGGCTCGCTCAAATGGTCGCTTGCTCCCGTGATTTTTGCTTTTGTATTCACCGATTTGTTTGACAGTCTTTCCACTTTTGTAGGCGTAGCCGAAGCTGGAAATCTTCACGACGAACATGGAGAACCTCGCAACGTCAAACAATCGCTCCTGACCGATGCCGTAGCCACTATGCTTGGCGGCTTGCTTGGCACAAGCCCTGGCACAGCTTACATTGAGTCTGCCGTGGGTATTGAGCAAGGCGGGCGCACTGGCCTGACGGCTATTACAGCAGGTGTTTTGTTCTTGCCATTTATGTTTTTGTCGCCTTTATTGTCCATGATTCCGAGTATTGCCACAGCACCAGCATTGGTATTAGTGGGAGCATTTATGATGGCTCCTGTTCGTAAAATCAATTGGTTGTCGCTGGACGATGCCATTCCGTGTTTTTTGGCAATGGTGCTGATTCCTTTCTCTTATTCTATTACCCAAGGCATCATTTGGGGCTTTTTAAGCTGGTCATTTATCAAACTTGCCGTTGGTAAAGCCGAGGAAGTACCGCTTAGTTTGTGGGTGATTGATGTATTTTGTGTAGCAGCGTTGGTGACGGGGCATTGACCGAATAATCAATGAAGGCTTGGATTTTGTCTATTCCGAACACAATGTTTTTAATTTGTGGTATCATTTAAGCAAACAACACGATGTTTCCACGAAGCCTTTCTCTCCATCTTTTTATGCTCACGGCCATTCTAAACTTATTTTCGTGCGGCCCTAAGGCCGTTCCAGAAGAATCAGAACGATTTGGAAACGAGGCCACTATCGTTGATTCGCTCGCATTTCCAGAAGTACATCGTTGGGAAATGCCTTTTAAGCGCATCAACGATTATGTGGACTCGCTTCATATCTTGCCAATTTCTAATGATTATTACGCCTCAATAATCTTCTGTAACTAT
>JBGAVQ010000150.1:0-13060 GCA_044228045.1 Spirosomataceae bacterium | reverse complement strand
TATTAACGAACAAAAATAAAACTACCTGACCAACCTCCATATCCAGCACTTTGAACACCGTTGCGGTTACTTCCTGTGTAAGAAGCCTGCCCAGCCTTAATTTCAATGACTACTTGCCCACCACTAATTTTGGTAATTAGTCCGGCATGTACTGCAGCCAAGCAGATAGAGGAGTCATCGGTATAAACATCTGTACCCCAAAGACGAGAAGCATCTCCTCCTGCTGGGCAATTACAAGTCAGGCGCAGGCCATTTTGCCCACGATATTTGTCAGCTTGATCTCCCCACGTAAGTTGTGTGACATTGCCCATTTTGCCAGTTTTACCAGCCACTACTACATAACTTCCATGCCAACCACCATAGCCTGTTGTTTGAATCCCATTTCGTAAAGTTCCTTGGTAAGCAGATTGTCCTGCTACTATCTCGATGGTAACATCGCCCCCCGTTTCTCTCGAAATAGTGCCAGTATGCACACCTGCAGTGCAAATGGAAGAATCATCAGTATAAACATCTGTACCCCAAATAGAACTTGGTGTGCCATTGGCAGGGCAAACAAATGTATAACGCTGGCCAATTTTTCCTCTATATTCTACAGCATTATTACTCCAATTTGCAGTAATTGAATTAACCGAAGTTGGTAATGAGACGGGGGGAGTAGGGGTAGAGACCGGTGGACTGGTAGGTACTGTTGCAGGTGCTTGCTGTGCCTCAACAGTAAAACGAGTACTGGCTTTCACGGCAAACTGTCCATCAGGCCAATTAAAATAGACACGGGCTTCGTAAGTACCCGGGCTCAGTGCATTATATTCAAATTGGCCATTTATTTTTCCATCTGTATAAAACCATTGCCCAAATTGGTTAGAAGGCAAATCAGCTCGTGTTATGGCTATCCAGTCAGATTTGCTTCCTGACAAACCACTGTAAGTAACAACTATTTTTTCAGAAGACGGATAGGAACTCTTGCTTGTTCTAACTGAGGGATTAGATGCTGATTGCGCTGGTGTTGGCACCGAGGTTGGTTGAGTTGTAGTGGGCGTTTGAACAGGAGCATAACCACCCCCCAAAACATCCATGTCAATTGAAGCCATGTCGTCCTCATTTGGGTTTCCATTGTTAGGGGTAGAGTCGGGGTCTGAACCTGCCGCACCAATCACCTCAACCCAATTGACAACCTTTGTACCCTGAGAAGCCGTAACCTGTACAAAATATTGAAACATGATGTAACCACCCGCAGGTATAGTAGCAATGCTGCAAACCACTCGTCCATTGCTGTACTCTACTGTACCCTCACGAACATCGTTACGACGGTATTGAAAGGTTACACCTTCCAGCTTGTGGAGTAGCTGCACGTTAGAAACGGCATCGGGGCCATCATTAAAGACAATAACTGAGAAATAAACAATATCGCCACGATTAACCGTGCGGCTATTTACATCTATCTTTACTCGTAAGTCTGATTGCATAGAAGTACCCCAAACTGGGTACAACAAGCATATCGAAAACATCAATACTAACCAGAAACTGACACTAAATTGTGTTTTCATGAATTTGTTGATTTATAGTGATTTACAAGCAAAAGAATCCCGTATTTAGCGTAAAGAGGAACGCTAAATATTGCACTAATCTACTGGTTTAGAATAAGTAATCTGCTCACAAAAATCATCTAAGGACTTGATTTTTGTCATCGGGAATTACACAGAGAAGACAATCAACTAATGCCACACCTATACCAACTTATGCTGAATAGCAAAGCGTACTAAGCCCACAATACCGTGGACGTTGAGTTTTTGGATGAGGTTGTTGCGGTGGGTGTCCACCGTGCGGGGAGATATAAATAGTTTTTCGCCGATTTCGGTGCTGGAAAAACCTTCGGCAACAAGTTTTAATATTTCAATTTCTCGATCTGATAGTTGTTCGAGTACAGCACTGGAAGGGGATTTAGAAGAATTTAGTAAAACAGAAGCTACTTCGCTGGCAAAATAGGTTTCGCCTTCGGCAACTCGCCGAATCGCCTCGCTGAGTTCGTGTTTAGAGGTATTTTTAAACAAAAATCCTTTCACGCCTTTCTCAACGGCTTTCTGGATGATTTCTTTGGTGTTGAGCATGGTGAGCATAATGACCCGAACTCCCAAAAAATCACGCACAATTTGCTCAGTAGCCGAAAGCCCGTCTAACACTGGCATTTCTGCATCCATTAGCACAATTTGGGCATATTTGCCACTTCGGAGCAAGTCAATTACTTGCTGGCCGTTGGCGGCTTCGCCTATGATTTCAATAAAATCTAAGTCTTCTAACAAGGCTCTAAAGCCCTGCCTGACCAAGTGGTGGTCGTCGGCGAGAATGATTTTTATGCTCATAACTCAACCATTTTCAGAAGGTTGCTTGATGTCTTATGCCAACTCTGCAATCACGGTTTCGCCCGAAACAGGCTTGTCGTCTAATTTAACCAATATTTTGGCATCTAAAGGTAAGAAAATATCTACTCTTGAGCCAAATTTAATAAAACCAAATTCTTCGCCTTGTGTTACAGCGTCGCCTTCTTTTACATACCAACAAATACGCCGAGCCAATGCCCCTGCAATTTGGCGGAATAGCACCTCGGTGCCATGTTGGTTCTGAACGACCACGGTTGTACGTTCGTTTTCGGTACTTGACTTGGGATGCCACGCTACCAAGTATTTACCCGGATGGTACTTGAAAAACTTCACAACGCCCGACACAGGATTACGATTTACGTGTACGTTGACCGGCGACATAAAGATAGAAACTTGCTTGCGAGGAGCTTTAAAATATTCAGTTTCTACTACTTCTTCAATCACCACTACTTTGCCGTCGGCGGGGGCAATCACGTGCTTGGGATTGATGGGCGTAACCCGCTTAGGGCTACGAAAAAACTGTAAGATAATAAGAGCAAACAAAACACTCACTACAATAACAAGCTGACGCAATAAGGTAGCTTCTGGCAAAAAATAAGCCGTTGCTCCGTTCAGAACAAGTAAAAAAAGCGTGGTAAGTGCAATGGTAGGGTAGCCTTCTTTATGAATAGTCATGGGTGATAAAACTTTTTCAGACTGTAAAAGTATAAAAAAATGCTGAATTTTGATTGCTGAATGGCATAAGTAAACAAAAAGCCCACGGCTCTCACCGCAGGCTTGCTAATTAGCATTGTCCATTCTCAAATCAATATCCGCCTCGGAACTTGTAGGTAGAAGCCACCTTGTCAATAGCCACAATGTAGGCCGCAATCCGCATATTTACTTTATATTTTTGTGAGGCAGCATATACCTTATCAAACGCATCTTTCATAATGCGGTCGGTGCGGCGGTTAATGCGATCCAGTGTCCAAGAGTAACCGATCCGATTTTGTACCCATTCAAAGTATGAAACCGTTACGCCACCAGCATTGGCCAAAATATCAGGAATCACCATGATGCCTTTATCATTGATAATATCGTCGGCACTGGCAGAGGTTGGGCCGTTGGCACCTTCTACAATCAGGCGAGCTTGAATGCTGCCAGCGTTGTCGTCGGTAATCACGTCTTCTTTGGCTGCTGGCACCAGCACATCTACAGGCAAAGTGAGCAATTCTTCATTCGATATTTTTTCGGCTCCCTTAAAACCTTCCAGCGTTCCTTTGTTTTGGTCACGATAGGCCATGGCGGCTTCTATATCAATGCCGTTTTCGTTGTAATATGCACCCGTGATGTCACTAATGGCTTTTACGCTCACGCCACGCTCGTGCAACAAAGCAGAGGCATGTGAGCCAACATTGCCAAATCCTTGTACTGCAGCAGACGCTCTGTATGGGTTGATACGTAGCTTTTCCATAGCCGCCAATGCCGATACCGTTACGCCCCGTCCAGTGGCCTCGGTGCGTCCCAGCGAGCCCCCCAATACCAAAGGCTTGCCCGTTACTACGGCATTAACAGTCATGCCGCTGGCTTTCGAAAACTCGTCCATGAGCCAAGCCATTTCTCGAGGGCCAGTGCCCATGTCTGGTGCCGGAATGTCTTTGTCTGTCCCAAACACATCAAGCATCGCTCCGGTGTAGGCACGCATGAGTCGTTCCATTTCGCCTGCCGACATTTGTCGTGGGTTGCAAGCAACTCCACCCTTTGCACCACCGTAAGGAATATCCACCACGGCGCATTTCCAAGTCATCCAAGCGGCCAAGGCCCGCACTTCGTCTAAATTAACGGCAGGGTCAAAGCGAATCCCACCCTTAGAAGGCCCCAAAATATTGGAGTGAATAACCCGATAACCCTCAAAGACTTTGATAGAGCCATTGTCCATGGTAACGGGTAGCCCCACAATAACTTGCTTGCGGGGGACTTTCAAGATATAGTACATTTCCTCGCTGATGCCCAGCAGTTCGACAGCTTTGTCGAAACGCTGCATCATAGATTCGAGCGGATTTTCGGTATCCTTAATGGGTGCTGGTTCGATGTAACTCATGTTTCTTTCGTCTAATCGTTATTGGTTATGCCAGATTCGGTTTGTCACAAAACAAAGAGTTGTGTGACTATCGAGCAACAAAATATCACTTTTCGATTAAAATTTTAAGTTTTTTTGTGATGAAGTGTAATCGCCGCAAACTTACAACCTTTTCAACAATAAAATCAAACGGATATTTTCAGAAGATAATTACCTTGTTGTCAGGCAAAATGAATAATTGTAGGGCAATTTGTCAAATCACTTTTACCCTATTTGGATTAGATACCATTTTACCAAATTTTCATTACCCCAAACAAGGTCGAACTTTTTTTTCTTTTTTCTTTTTGTACGAAAGAGTTGAAGTAATAGATGGATGTCTTATTTTTGTTGCATTTTTCAGAGACCTGAAAAAATCATATTATTTTCAATACATAAGTGCCTGAATATCAGTACTTAGTCAAATTCACTTTCATCCAGCTATAAACATGGTCGAAGAAAGAACCCGATACTCTGAGGAAGAACTCAAAGAGTTTGCAGAAATAATTAATGCGAAACTTGAAGAAGCTCGTTCGGAGCTTCGAAAAATCAGGGATTCGTTGAGCAAAAAAAACGACTCTGGTACCGACGAAACTTCGGGCAATAGTAAGCTCCTGGAAGACGGTGCCGATACCAGTGAGCGAGAAATGTTAAGTCAGTCGGCGGCACGCTTACAAAAGTTTGCCATTCAGTTAGAAAACGCTCTGATTCGTATCAAAAACGGCACTTACGGCATTTGCGTTGATACTGGCAAGTTGATCCCCAAAGAACGCCTACGAGCTGTGCCACATACACAGCAGACAATTGAGGCCAAGCTGCGTCGGTCGAGTTAGTACGCTAAAAAGTAAAAAATGATATTACAGGCAGCGCTTTGTTGTCTGAGTGACAGGTGTCCCCTCATGTGAGGGGATTTTTGTTTTTAAGAGTATTGTGCAAGAGCAGCAGCTAATTTTTCTTTGATTTTTTCTCGTAATGAACTCGGTGAAACGACTTCAACATCAGGCGTATATTCCATGATTTTGGAGATAAGTTCGTTGTTGATTTCTACTTCAAACTTTAAAATAATTTTCCCATCAGCAGGGTCAATTTCATGCTGTTGGTTTGGATGCAACTGCTTTGTTAGGGCATATTTTGCTCGTTCCTCGTCATGAAATTTAAGTACAATTGATTGTGAATCTCCGTTTTTGGTAACACCAATAATGGTAGAAAAATGTTGATTGAGGTCGTAGCTTTGTGGATAATCAAACTTTTCTGAGGTTTGGCCAGGCTCTTGTTCTATGCGGTCAATCGGAAAGTTCTGGATCATAATTTGACCGTCTTTATTAGCCCACCCAATCAAATACCATCGGTTATTGTACTCTCGCAATTGTAATGGAAACACGATTTTCCATTCTGGTTCAATCATTTTAAAACCTTTGTAAAGAAACTTGATGAAAACCTTGCGGTGGGTGTAATTATACAGTTTATCTAAATATTCACGGCCTCTGAGGATTGGCTCTTCAAATTCAATCAAAGGATTAGGATTGCTCTTCACCACCTCCGCCCGACGCTCCAATGCCAATAGCACCCTTTCTAAACCTCTTAATTCTTTGGTGTTTTGCAACTGTCGTACTACCGCAAGCAATTCGTTGAGTGTGCCTAATTCGGTATCGTCCAAACTCGACAGCAACGAATAGGGTTTGTCTGGAGTATATTTGTACCCATAATAACGACTTGATAAAATGCTGGCTTTCAGCTCTTTTCGCATAAATGCTACATCGTTCACTATCGTTCTTTTGTCTGTTTTACAGGCTTCTGCCAAGTCTTCGCCACTCCATTCATTACCTGTTCTAAGGCATTTATGAATCTGTAAAATGCGTTTGAGTTTCTGGTCGGCTGCTTGTTTGTTGCTCATAGTATGATAACGTCGGCGAGGTTTTGAACCTCACCGACGTTGATTTTTTTTCAAACGAAACAAATATGTATCTGATATTTTACATTTCCAAATCAGGAGGTCAATTTTGTAGCGGATTCTGAAACCAATATCCGCTAACGCCATGACGACTGCTCAAATTACAACCTCTTTGTTTTCAGCATTTGCACACAAGCCCACCACTTGTCAGGCAAGGGCCTTGTACTTGTTAGAAGAGTTTTTGGATAGTCCTTCCATACATAAGGTTTTCATGCTAAGCGGTGCAGCGGGTACAGGCAAAACCACCCTCATGCAAGCCTTAGTGAGTTACTTGGCTGGCACAAATTTCCATGTAGAATTGTTGGCCCCAACGGGCAAGGCAGCCAAAGTGCTAACCCACCGAAGTAAGTCAATGGCTACTACGATTCATCACTTGCTATACCAGCCGATTGAGCTGAAAGATGGACGTATTTTTTACAATTACAAGCCTAATTTGAGTAGAATTCGCACCATTTATGTGGTGGACGAAGCCTCGATGTTGTCGGCAAGCCAAGCAAACGATGGCCTTTTCTTTGCCGAAAATGCGCCACTCATTGACTTATTGCGTCATGCAAAAGAAGGGCATCCTGACAATCAGGTTATTTTTGTTGGTGATACCTATCAGTTAGAACCCATTGGCGAAACAGAATCTGTTGCGCTTTCAGCCGAGGCATTTGCTAAGTTGACAGGGCTTTCAGTACAGCAAACTACGCTTCAAGAAGTGATGCGGCAAGCGGCTGATTCGCCTATCATTAGCTTGGCCAATCGGATTAAGCAACTCAAAGACAATGGGTTAGCGATGAAAGAATATGTCCTTAAATTCCCACGCTTGCGTGACGAGCAGGAAGCCTTGCACTATTTCTTGACGTATTTTGATGCCAATCAGCCCGAAAATGTAATTTATTTGGCTTGTTCCAATGCAAAAGTTCAGCAATTCAATCGAGTAGTACGGCAACACCTTGGCTTGACAACACAAACGCTGACCAAAGGGGACTTGGTGTGCATAGACGAAACTTGGCAAAATGCTGAACATAAAGTAATTAGGGGTGACATGGGCGTAGTGCAAGCGGTAAGCACTAAGGTAGAGGAGAGAGCCGATTTGAAATTTGTAGAGGCAGAAATTGCCTTTCGGGATGCAAAGGATAAGCTATTTACGGTGCAAACAAAGGTACTCATGGACTACCTAATTGCTGAAAAACCAATGCTCCAAGCCGAGCAGATGAAGCACCTAAAAGCTGACCGAATGAGTAAAAACAATACTTACCGGAGTAGCCAAAGAGCCACCGATGACCCGTACATGAACGCCATGCACCTCCGCTACGGATACGCCCTCACTACGCACAAAGCCCAAGGAAGCGAGTGGGAGCGTGTGCTGATAGACCCCAAATTCCACTTGGGCAACGGACACCGCTGGCTCTACACCGCTGTTACCCGAGCGAAGTTGGAGGTTTGGAGTTGGAGGTATTAGCGATAATTTTGCTTAATTTGGCAGGAAAAAGAATTTAGATTAGAAAAAAAACATCAACAATATAAGGGCATCCACAAAGTATTGATTTACGCAAGACGTTTCGTTTTGCAGTTCTGTTTCGGCAGAACAGAATGTTATTTTGTTGATTAGAAACCATTTCTTTAATTTTTTTAGAATTTTGGGAGGAGGTTTTTTATACATGATGAATACGTGGATGTCCTTAATTTTTTCCCTATGCAGCTTTCAGAAGAATATATAGATTGTATCCGTAAACAGTTTGTAGAAATGCAGTGCAAAGAGGATTTGCTTGCCCTGCTCAATTATTCTAAAAATATCATTTACCCACTAAACGAAGATTATGAGTCCAAACCTTTACGTTTGAAATCCCTTTCTTTTTATGCTGATTATCGTTTATCATTAAACAAACGATATGAAACCTTTACAATCAAAAAGAAGACTGGGAAAGATCGTAATATAGCAGCACCAAGATCTGGTTTAAAACTCATTCAGCGATGTTTAAATCTTGTTTTAGTAGCTATTTATGAACCGAAAACTTATGTGACTGGCTTTGTGAATGAAAAAAGTATAGTAGATAATGCCCGTATCCATGCAGGAAAGCGATATATTTATAATATTGATTTACAAGATTTCTTTGCAACTATCACTCTTCATCGGGTAAAAGCAACGCTTGGAACAGAACCATTTAATCTAAAAGATACTCGTGAACCACTGGCATTCCTTATTGCAAATTTGTGCTGTATTGAAATATCAGAAAAAGTGGCAGTTTTGCCACAAGGTGCCCCCACATCACCAGTATTATCAAATATTATTTGTCAGAAATTAGATAAAAGGTTAAGTGGACTGGCTCGTCGTTTTGGTGCAAAATACTCACGCTATGCTGATGATATTACGTTCTCGGCTGATAATGATGCGTTTAATCAGGAATTTAAGACCGAAATGAGACGTATTATCGAAGACCAAGGGTTTAAAATCAATGAATCGAAAGTACGTTTGCAGAGTGATGGGTATCGGCAAGAAGTGACAGGGTTGACCGTAAATGAGAAAGCAAACGTCTCAAAGCGTTATATACGTTCTGTACGTGCTATGCTAAACAATTGGGAAAAATTAGGGTATGAGCAAGCCGAACGTAAGTTTTTGCAATTTTATCAAGCAGATAAAGGGTATATTAAAAAAGCAAAGCCAAGTTTTCGACTCGTCCTTTGGGGCAAATTGCAGTACTTGAAGATGGTAAGAGGCAAAACGGATGTTATTTCCCAAAAATATTTAGAACAGTATGAAAGGCTAAATAAACAAACTACCGACTCTAAATCAGTAGATTTGGAGTTGATTTTGGACACTTGGGAGAAACAAGGTATAGTTAAGGCGATAGACTTATACGAACAACAAATTTCATTTTAGAAGTATGGATAAAAGAAAAATAAACTTCTTGCTAAGGCTTCAAAAAGAAATTGATAAAATAGAGACCAAGGAGGGCGAAACTCGTAAAGTTGAGCAATTGAAGGCTCGCTTTTACGATTTGGTAGAGTTAGATGATTCCGCAAAATTACCCCTAAGTTCTCCGTCTTTATCGCATTTAATTAACAAGCTTGATCCGGATAAGAGAGTATTTCTTTCAGAAGAAGATATTAACGATATATTACTACAACTGCCAGAAGCATTGGAGAGCAATGAATATATTACAAATCCGATAAATGAAACTATTCTGCCAAGGAAAGTCCTTTGGGGAAGTAGATTTTCTCTTTCACGTCGAAATGATGATGTAATTCACAAACCCATAGAGACAAGAAATCTACTGAATAAATTTGAGAGTAGTGATGGACTTAAATTCTTAACTCATGCTTTTGATGATCCAGATCAAGAGTTTAATCGAGATATTATTGTACAAAAAGCAAAAGAAGAATTTCAACAACATGATACCGATAACATTCCCTTGCCACTCAAACAAAGGATTAAGGCCTTTGCATTTTCAGAAGATCCAAATTGGTTTACTTGGCTTGATGGAGAAAAATTTGACTCACATTTGGGTTGGAATGGAAAAGAAGTAAAAGAATGGTGCAGAAACCCTCTTAATAAAGGAAAGCACCCGATTGATTTTGCCGAATTTGAAAACAAAATGATTGTCCCTTTTAAGCGAAGTATTCAGGTAAGAGATGGTCAACTTCCCTCTATTGTTGAAAGAGCTATAAAAAAAGGGTTTAAAAAAATAACTATGGATTATATCAAGCTGGATAATTCATTAGCAGGAGTTAAGTTTTTTACAAATGTTGAAGCGATTGAATTTGGATTACGTTACATTTTCGCTTCAATGGAACAACGACTTCATGAAAACTCAAAAGTTTTTATAACTGTACAAAAAAATATAATTATTAATAAAGCCCGTTTTCGAGTTTTAAAAATCACACATATTGATTCTTTTTGCGATAAAAGCTCTGATGAAAATATTTTAGGTGGAGACTTAATGGAGGCGAAAAAAAGATTTACTGGATATTGTAATTGGTCAATTGAGGCTCAGTTTGAAGATGGAACCTTTCGTAAGACGATTCTTTCAGATATTGAAGTTCCCGAAATACAACCCGTAGAAAGTGTTGAAGGATTCACTCACTTACTTTATTTTTATGCGTAATGATGTACTTAATTGATGATAACCAAAGAAACCAGCAGCAGACTATTTTCAAAGCAGAATACTTGTTTGATGGGTCTTTTGATGATATTCTTGAAAAAATCTATGCTATCAAAGTGAACGAGGTAGCAACAATAAAAGAAAAACTACAGTCTGCCGAAGCTATTTTTTTACATAATACATTTGAAGATCAAAGTATCGATGGGCAATTCATTAAAAGTAGTTTGAGAGTCCGAAAAATGATTGAGGATGATATTGTTGATGAGTTCCATATTCCTTTGGTTCTTTTTAGCTACGGAATGACCGAAGGCACCATATATGATTATGAAAGCGAACCATTCAAAATCAAGGCGATTCGGAAGGATGCTTTTTATGAAAACCTTAAACCATTTTTAGTTCACTATCAGAATACAGGTGAAATTGAATTTAGGATTTTAGCTTATGGAAAAAAATATCAAGCAGAAATGGCGTTACGATTATCTGAACGTCTTATGCAATCGTTGAGCGGTAAAGATTTTAATCTAAATTTGCTATCTATAAAAGACTTAGAAGACTATTTTCAGCTGACTGATAGTCAAATGACTTTCAATTCATTTCTTGACTTTATTGAGGATAATATCAGGACAATCTATGAATTTAAAATTTTAATTAGAACTATTGATAAATCACTTTTGAGATATGGACGGAATATACATCATTGATGATAAATTAAGCAAGATGGTCGAAGTTCTTGACTATCCTAAAATTGACTTTGCCAGACAAAAAAATGCTACTGATTTTCATAATTATGTAGTTACGTTATTCCAACAATATAATATCCAAAAACTCATCATCCCAGTCAGGCTTACAGAATCTACTAATGGGAAATTCGATGGTTTAACGCTTGGTCTTCATATTCGTTTAACTCCTGAAATTGGTAACAAAAGATTTATTCCAATCATTTTTATTGGCGATGAAGATTTAGAAGAAATTTTTCTTTTAACACAGAACAATCCTAATCACCCTGCGTATCTACTTACCACCAATGGTTGCGTTTATTTATCAGATGTAAAAGCGATTAAAAACTTTCTTTCAGAAGACCAAGGGGTTGCTGACTACGAAAAAGAGGTTTTAAATCCTCTGAAAATAGAATCTTGGGAAGAAGAAGGCGGAAAGCACTCTCTCGCTAATATTTGGGGTGCATTACGCCTAAACGATGTACTGAATCTTAACGTAATACCAGAGAGGAGCGATTCTTACAAAAAGACCAAAGAATTATACTTTAAGTTTTTACGAGCTTTTCATGGAGAGAACAAAGGCAGTTATAAAGATTTAATGCCATTAGATTGTACCAATAAAAGAATCTTATTGATTGACGACGAAGCCGATAACGGTTGGGCAGATGTTCTAAAAGCTATTTTTAAGAACGGTGATTTTCAGTCTATTGATTTCAAAGAAAAATCTTTTGAAGTAGCATACAACGAAGCAATAGATAGAGCTACCAAAGAAGACTGGGACTTAATTTTGTTGGACTTACGATTAAATCCAGCAGAGGAAGACAAACCCAATCAGATGCTATCAACCGAACAATATTCAGGCGAAAAGATTCTAAAAGTGATAAAAAAACATAATGCTGGCATCCAAGTCATCATGCTCACAGCCTCCAACAAGGCGTGGAATATGAAAAAACTACTTGATTTAGGCGCAGATGGATACTATATCAAAGAATCCCCCGAGTTTAACTTTTCGCCTTCATTTACGAAAGAGAGTTATCACAATTTAAAAGATGAAGTTCTTAGATGTTTCAATGCACAGTATTTAAAAATTGCCTTTAATGATAAAAAACTAATCGAAAATCATTTAAAATCTATTGTACGAGCAGGTGGCGGAAAAGGACTTGAAGCACTGAACAAGTTGAAAATGATTAATGAGATTACAGATATACAACTTCCGCAAGCATTTGCATTGATGAGTTTAACAAAGAAAGATGAAAAGTTTTTCTCTTTCGCTTTTCTCTCGTATTTCAAGGTATTAGAGATAATTAATGACTATTTTATTGAGTTTGATAATACAAATTCTGTATTTAGATTTAAAGAAAGTGGCGAAATTCTTGACTATTTTGATTTCAAAAAAGGCTTATCCAATAGAATCCAAAAATCTCACTGGAAAACTTATGAGGCATCTACTCCAATAAAGCTCTATAATATCATGTTCAGGAAGTTAGGTTTTGATATTCAAAAGGATTCTATTTTGAGACGGCAGATTTCTCAAAGAAACACTGATAGAAATAATTTTATTCATCCACCAGATGGGCTTAAAAGCACAAAAATTTTTTCCTCTTCAGACTGTATAGAAATTTCTGATTTAGTCAAAACGATATTGCTCAAATTATCATAACATGGCTCGCTACCTCGTCATCGGAACCATGACTAACCTTTTGGCTTCCAAAGAAGCCCAAAACATCTTACGTTAGCGTTAGTCGTTGAGAAAATGAGTGCCGAATGGGGTTTTGATGTTTTACTTGGGTGACAAATCAAATGAAGTCAACGAGATTTAGAACGCCAGACAGCAA
>JBGAVQ010000149.1:0-13186 GCA_044228045.1 Spirosomataceae bacterium | reverse complement strand
CCGTTGCTAACCTTGCCAACATAGCTGCGGCGTTGAAAGAAGCTTTTGGCTTTTTTTGGGTGGGATTTTACATCAAAAAAGACGACCAACTGGTGCTGGGACCGTTTCAAGGGCCCATTGCTTGCACTCGGATAAACTTCAACAAAGGTGTTTGTGGCCATTGTTACACTACTAAGCAAACCATTATTGTACCCGATGTAGAGGCTTTTCCAGGGCATATTGCGTGTAGTTCTGCCTCAAAGTCAGAAATTGTGGTGCCTGCTTTTGATAAAAATGGACAGGTTGCCTTAGTATTAGATGTAGATAGCGACCAACTCGATGATTTTGATGAAGCTGATAAACTTGGCTTAGAGAAAATCATGAAAATTGTAGAAGGCATTATCGCATGATACGCTCATAATAACGTGTCAGTCAAGAACTTTTATCGAAAATTTGATAAGATGCACTGGGTTTTCTTTATCAATTACCTGATCTTTTGCTATTTTATCTACAATATCCATGCCTTTTGTAACTTCCCCAAACACGGTGTATTCTTGGTCAAAAAGCATTTCACCACCTTGTTCTAAGTAGATTTTTTTGAGGTCGGCAGGGTATTTGGCTAACTCTTCTTCGTTGTAGTATCGCCCTTTTGAGATAATAAAAAATTCTGTGGCCGACGATTCTTTACCTGGATTGTTTTCGGTATAACGAGCCATCGCTATTGCGCCTCGTTTGTTGATTAACTTAGGATTAAACTCCGCAGGAATCGTGAAATCTTGCGGGTCTCGTTGGCTGCCACCTTGAATACAAACCCCTTTTACAATTCGATAAAATCCTCGGTCTGTGTAATAGCCTTTCTGGATATTGCGCACAAAATTGGCTCGATGAAGAGGTGTTTCATCGTATAATCGAACCTCAATATTGCCGATTTTAGTTTCGATTAGTATTCTTTTGGCGGGGTTTTCTTTGCCAAATTGCGTAAGCACATCTCGTACTTTGTCTTTGTCAATATGAATATCGGACTGACAAGACATCAAGAAAAACAAGAACATTGCCCAAAGAAAAGGAGGAAATTTCATAGTAAACAAATGACAATTGAACCGATTTGGACTCAATAATACGCAAAAGCCCCTAAAATTCAATTACTCTTATTCTTTTTAAGTAATGATACAGCCGCAATAACTACCCAAATAATATTGAGGACTCCCGAAGGATAAGCTTGATGATAGAATGTATTGATAATGAAGAAAATACCGCCAATAAGGTTAGCCCAGAGGTAAGGCGACGATTTTACACTAATTTTACCAAGGCTATTTAGTGCATAGGCCGCCACAATCAGGATAGAGGCAATCCAGCCAAGTGATTCAATAAAAAACTCGAAGGGGGGCATCGGTGCTATGTTCAATTTGGCGGCAAGTTATTAGAATAACTTGACCAAAAAAACACTGCCTGTGTGCCTGATACAAACGAAAGAGTGAACTACAACCAGAAAAATAGATTACTTTAAGCTTTTGCCAAAGAGCTTTTCGTATGAATCAAACAAAAATTTAAGGGCTATAACGTCGGCGAGGACTTGCCATCAGGCGTTTAACCCCCCGCCGACGTTGAAAGGCTATTTGGGTATTTTATTGCATAATCATCAACTCGTCTAAACTAATCACAATATCATCACCAGTTTGCTTGATGCTATATTTCATAGGGAAATACCCCGATTTAGCAAACTTGGTTGGTACAGGTATATTTTTAGTAAGATTTGGTGCAGCCTTCAAGAAATCGTAGGTAACCATTGGCTCCATAAAAGTCAGTTTTCCATCATAAGAGCCATAAATAAAGGTTTCGGTAAATTTACCTTTTCCTGACAATTCGGGGGAAGTAGGGTCAGCCCAGTGAACGCCCATTTCGGGAACTCCTGCTGGCAGGCGGATATAAGGGCTTGGGATGATTCCCGCTGGCGGAAGAATATCAAATTTGGCAGGAGCAACGGTATAAGGAGGAATCGCCTTGCGCTCGGCCAATGACTGCATATAGAAGTGCATATCAAAATGTGCAACGTCATAAGTGCCAGGAGGTTCGTGGCCCGTATGCAGGTAATCGAGCATGATGTGGTCAAACGGAATTTTGCCGATGGCTTCGTTAGGGAAACTCAACACCAAAGCAACACCAGGATGTGGAAGGTTATCTAAGGCACCTTTTGTCATGGTAAAACCTAAAGATGTGGGTTTGTCATCAGTACTGAATTTAACCCAAGAATAAACCTTCCCATTGCCAAGGGTTTGTTCAGCTCCTTTGTAAGTAGGAGCAACGGCTTCGTCCTGACTACACCCTGCAAGCATTAGTACAAAAGCCAGTAAAGTAAAAAAGAGATTTTTCATGAAAATAAAAGGTTAATTGTTAAAAAACAGAAAAGCAATAATCGCTCATAAATATATACAGCATATTTATGCCAATGGTTTTTGGGGATGACTTCTTTAGCGAACGGTATGCCAACAAAAATGAAAAAACTTGATATAAAGCATTTTAGATGAAATAATAGATGCGAATAAGGGGTAAAAAAACAGACGTAGAGCAAAAATCGTTAAGTTGTTATGCAACCGCACGGGCGGCTCCGTAACACTTATCTCCCTTTACTATTACGTCTGCGAACGCTATAATAGTACATTAGCTTGGCAAGTCCAACTGTCATACCAGTTTTCTCATGCTACCATTTTATAGTAGATACTTTGATTTTGCTTTTCAAAAGCATCAGGGGTTAAATAATTGATGGACTTATGAGGTCTGTCAAAATTATATGTCTGATACCACTTGTCCAAATGCTCGTTGAGTTCAGAGAGTGAATAAAACCTGTTCAAATTTAAGCATTCTCTTCTGAGTGTACCGTTAAGTCGCTCAATAATACCATTTTGGGTTGGCTTCCCCGGCTGAATAAAACGCAACTCAAACCGATTCTTAGTCGCCCATTGGCATAACTCATCGCTAATAAATTCAGGGCCGTTGTCGGTTCGGATATAAGCCGGTCGTCCTCTCATGAACACTATTTTATCTAATATTTCTGTTAATTTGGTCGCTTTAATATGCTCACAAGCTTCCACCCACAGATCTTTTCTTGAGCATTCATCCACAATGTTGATAATAC
The DNA here is from genome assembly GCA_044228045.1 of Spirosomataceae bacterium. Taxonomy (GTDB): domain Bacteria; phylum Bacteroidota; class Bacteroidia; order Cytophagales; family Spirosomataceae; genus JAXLVB01. The sequence goes on along the minus strand of JBGAVQ010000149.1, from coordinate 10,074 downwards.
GTACCCATTGTTGAGTAGGCTCTATAATGACTTCTGAAAGAAAATCCATCGCCCAGGCTTCATTAATAGAATTGGCAGGCAATAAATCCCTGAATTCTCTGTGGATTCGGGCTTTTTTCGGACCGCCGATGCGGAGGCTTTCTGTGCAAGCTCAATCCTGCTTGTTTGTACAAACGATGCCCTCGTTTTTTACAAAAAATATGTCCCTTGTTACGTAAATAGGCATAAATCATCGCAAATCCCCACGCAATATGATCTTTCCTTACTGATTTGTATAAATCAACTAATGCCCTATCAGTGACTTCTTTGGCTTGTTTCGGATCGCCGATGCGGTGGTTTATAATGACGGCGAGCATACACCCTTTGCCGTCGCCAAGCCAAAAATTTACAGAGTTTGCGTAGGCTTAGACCTTGATTCTTTACTTGGATTTGGCTCAAAAGCTGGTCTTTTTCTTCTGAGCTACAAGCTTTTTTGCAATCTCTAATGCATCGCTGATGATTCGCTTTTCCAACTCTAATTCAGTACGGTGCGCCGCTGCGATACATTTTTTTGAGCTGTTCGTTCTCTTTTTCCAACTCTCTCAGACGTTTTTTGTCCTCATTATTTTGAATACTAAAACTCTCCTTCCACTTGTAAAAAGTCCCTGGACTAATTTGATGCTCTTGACAAATTAATTCTACCGATGTACTCTTTTGGGAATCCACAATGGCTTTGCGTTGTGTTTCGCTGAATCTGCTGATTTTCATTCGTTTTTGATTAGAAAGTTAAAACTATTTTGATAACTTTCTACTACAAAAGTGGTCACTTTGTGCCGCAGGTATGACAGGGCAAGAATTGTTTATTAACTTATCTGGTTTTATCTGTTATGTTCAGATCTTACTAACACCGCTACTATATTGCATTCCTTTGGTGGGGAATTAAGCCAAAATCTCCTACTCGAATAGATGTTCCGAAGGAATGGAATGAGGAGCTGGTGAAATTTCAAAAAGAGCCAATTTGTTTTATTTTTAGTGGATAATCTTCTAAAAGAAAAGCTGAATCCTTAGTAAACGGTTTGAAATTGTAACTGCGAGCTGCCCCTTTGCTAAGTAGCATGATCACTATATTTTGAAATGTTGGGGTTGAAAATTTGCATTATATTTTTGGGACTACCCTTTGTGTTTTACAAACAAACTTTGATATTTTTTATAAGAGTCACCTCACTTACTTTCCTATGGCCATTAAAACTGCCAATTTAAATAAGTAATGATGATTCATAATATCCCCTTAAAGTATTAAAAATCAGATGTTTGTTTGCTTAAATTAGGATTACCACCCATTTGAAATATCTTTTTATTGTAAAAATACCGAAATCCCTTTCGGTATTTTTTATTTTTGTGCCATGAGTCCTAAACGTCGGCAACAAGCATTTTGGCAAAGTAAACTTTTTCGGTGGTCTGTTTACATCGCAATCATCGTAGCGTTTCTGGTCGGTGGCTGGTATTTTTATTTTGGCAATTTTAATCAGTGGACCCATAGCTTTAAGGCTGGCATTCGTTTGCCCATGCGGTACGAGCTGCACGGGATAGACATTTCTAAATTTCAAGGCGCAATTAATTGGAATAAAGTGACCCAAATGGAGTTGCCTGACGAAGCCAAGATTTCATTTGTTTTTGTGAAAGCAACAGAAGGCGCAACGCTCATAGACAAGCGGTTTCAACAGAACTTTAAAGCTGCCAAACAAGCTGGTTTGTGGCGGGGTGCATATCATTTTTATATCCCTTGGCGAGACCCTGAAAAACAAGCCAATAACTTTGTGCGAAACGTGAGCCTTCAAAAAGGTGATTTGCCACCGGTATTAGACATTGAAGTGAATTCTCTCAAACCAGACCGAGACATCATTCGTGACATTAGTACATGGCTTCGATTAGTTGAAAATCATTATGGAAAAAAGCCCATTATCTACACGAACGAGCATTTTTATCGTAAGTTTGTGAAAGGTAATTTTGACGAATATCCACTCTGGATTGCTGACTATTCGAGTGAAAATTTAACTGAATATCCTGCTAATTCACTCTTTTTTTGGCAACATAGCAAAGACGGTTGGACAGAAGGAATCAAAGGGAGAGTAGATTTTAATGTATGCCTCAAAAGCAAAGAAGAAGTCGAAGAAATTTGTATTGAAAAATAGCGTAATAATCGTGAATAGCAGGGTCTGCACCCAAGGTCTGACCCTACCTAATATAGTTTAACACCCAAATTTATCATGCTCCCAACCATTTCACTCACCGAAACTCAGGCTTATCAAGCACTGTTCAACCATGCCGAACAATCAAAAGATTTACAAATAAAAGACCTTTTTTGGGCTGGAAACCAGCGATTTGAGAAGTTCTCTATCAAATTTGAAGACATACTGGTTGATTACTCCAAAAACCGAGTTACTGACCAAACTAAAGCCCTGCTGGTGTCGTTGGCTTACGAATGTGGCGTTGATGAAGCCATTGAAAAGATGTTTTCAGGAGATAGAATCAATGCTACTGAAAACCGGGCCGTTTTGCACGTAGCCTTAAGAAATAGAGCCAATACACCTGTTTTGGTAGATGGCAAAGATGTAATGCCAGACATAAATGCTGTATTAGACAAAATGAAAGGTTTTTCTGAAAAAGTGCTTTCTGGCGACTGGAAAGGTTACTCTGGCAAAAGCATTACCGACGTAGTGAATATTGGCATCGGTGGCTCTGATTTAGGTCCAGTTATGGTGACTGAAGCACTAAAACCGTATGCCAAGCATTTGAAAGTTCATTTTGTATCAAATGTGGATGGAACGCACATTGCCGAAACTTTAAAAAAAGTATCGCCCGAAACTACACTTTTCTTGATAGCGTCCAAAACGTTTACAACTCAAGAAACGATGGCAAACGCTCACTCAGCCCGAAATTGGTTTTTGCAAAATGGTGGTAATGCTGATGACGTAGCCAAGCATTTTGTGGCGATTTCGACCAACGAAAAAGAAGTAACCAAGTTTGGTATTGACCCCAACAATATGTTCGGGTTTTGGGACTGGGTAGGGGGGCGTTATTCGCTATGGTCTGCCATCGGACTTTCTATCATTTTATATGTTGGTTTTGAGCATTTTATTGAATTATTGGAAGGTGCTCATGCCATGGACAATCACTTCAGAGAATCAGAATTTGATCAAAATATTCCAGTTATTTTGGCTTTATTGGGTATTTGGTACAATAATTTCCACGGTGCTGATTCGCAGGCGATTTTACCTTATGATCAATACCTCCATCGTTTTGCGGCTTATTTTCAGCAAGGCGACATGGAGAGCAACGGAAAATATGTGTCAAGAAGTGGCGAAGCTGTTGATTATCAGACTGGCCCTATTATTTGGGGAGAACCTGGCACCAACGGACAACACGCTTTTTATCAATTGATTCACCAAGGTACTAAGTTGATACCGTGTGATTTTCTGGCCCCTGCCATTAGCCACAATCCCCTTGGTGACCACCACAAAATGCTGTTGTCTAACTTTTTTGCCCAAACCGAAGCCCTGATGAACGGGAAAACTCGGGAGGTAGTGGAGGCAGAATTAGTAGGAAAATCGGCTGAAGAAATTGAACAAATTGCGCCATTTAAGGTTTTTACTGGTAACCGCCCAACCAACTCGATTTTGTTTAAACAACTCACCCCAAGAACATTAGGGAGCTTAGTAGCGATGTACGAGCACAAGATTTTTGTGCAAGGTGTAATCTGGAATATTTTTAGTTTTGACCAATGGGGTGTAGAATTGGGCAAGCAATTGGCCAATAAAATTTATCCTGAGTTACAAACAGACGAAGTGGTAACATCGCACGATGCTTCGACGAATGGCCTTATCAATGCCTACAAATCTTGGCGGGTATAAGCCAACGGTTTGTGTGTTTTATGCATCATCTAAAGTGTAGGGTGGAAACACCCTACACCACGCCAATAATACCTTGCACCTCATCAATTTGAATAATCTAACTCCTTAAAAATGAAATATTTAAAGTTTGTATTCATTTTTCTGTTGAGTTATGGATTTGTGGCAGCACAAGACCCCAACGATGAATATTACATTCCTTCTAAAAAGAAAAAAACGTATCCGTGGATAAAAAATCCTCAGCTCGACGTAGTCCCACTCAAATATTACATTGGCATTGAAGGTGGTTTTAGAAAAGATTTCAATACCTTGTCAAACAATCTTGATGGGTTAATTGGAAATATAAATCCATTAACCAATCCATGGGGAGTTTTGGTAGGAGCCATGTACCAAAACCGTTGGATGTTTGAAACAGGGTATTATCGGACCAATGTAGAGATGATTACGCAGGTAAATGTACGAGGTGTTCCTGACTTTCGCTGGCAAACCAAATACGTGGCGATTCCGCTGAGGGCTAAGCGCAAACTCATTTCAATTGGTAAAATAGAAAAAGAATCTGGGTTTTATTGGGAAGTAGGGACTTTGACTTTTTTGCCTGCCAAAGCCGAACAAATAGGAAGCTTTACTTTTAGGGCCTTGCGTTCGTTGGGGCAGGGAATACCAGCTGATACCTTAACATTGAATCAGAAAACGACCGTAAATGGTGGTGCCAAACTATTGTTAGAAACAGGCCTTGACTTAAATATCAAGCTGTTGCCTCGTTGGGACATAGGATTTTACGGCAGAGCAACACTCGGTTTGGGTGAAATTCTACGAGGTGAGGCTACTTTTAGTGGCAAAACAATTACTACACTTAATGCTGTGCAGGTTGCTCGTGGCAATGGCTATTACTTTGGTATGAGTATTCGATATAATTACTTAATTAGAGACCAATACAAAAGCCGAGAGCCAGAGTAGCTTAGTGCTGTTCAGTTTCTCCAGCCCGTTCTTCGTTAATTTTTTTACGCTCACGACGCTCTGACCGGGTCGTTATTTTTTTGTTAAAACGATAAGTTAAGCCCACAAACGCCACCCTTGTTTCTCGATTATTATAGGATGAACTCGAAAACCCAAGCCCTTCGGTTAAAGAGTTAAACTTCTGAGTATTAAATAAATCCGATATCCTGAATGTCAGCGTTGCTTTCTTTTTTAAAATTGTTTTTCTGAAACTGACATCCACCGAATACACTTCTCCAAGCGTACCTTGGGCCGTTACGATAGATGAGCGATAATTGGCCATCAATTGAATGCCTCCGTCTTTCCAAATCATAAACTGTGAATTGAGGCGAGCCGTCCAACTATTTTGGCTACGAACAAAAATCCCTTGCGAATTTTGACTCACCAAATCTACTTTAAATATTGACCAATTGGCGTTTACTTTCCACCATTTGGTTATTGGTTGCACGGCCACAAGTTCAAGCCCATACGAATTGTTGCTGCCCAGATTGAGCCAAGTATTAAGGGTAATATTATCGCCAATCAATTGGCGTGTTCTTACTACCGAATTAACCGTTTGACGATAGAAAAGTGTTCCATTCAACGAAAAACCACTTTTTTTCTGCCAACTATACCCCACCTCGTAGGCATTGACGAGTTCGGGTTTGAGGTATGGATTACCTGTTTGGAGGTTAAGCGAATCAGAATAATTGACAAATGGATTCAATACAGTATAGCCAGGTCGGTTGATTCTTCGAGAAAAACTGGCTTGAATTCGATGCCCTTTTGCCAATGGACGACCAATCAAAAAACTTGGAAACAATGTAAGATAAGCCGTATCTTTTTGGACTTGCTGTGTTTGTTGATTGATAGAAATTGCTGTGTATTCGGCACGAAGCCCAGCTTGCCAATTCCATTTTTTGTAAGGATGCACCAAACTCAGGTAGCTGGCAAGTACGTTTTCGTTGTATATAAAATGATTGCTTCTGGCGATATTTCGGAGGTATTGCTGCGTAGCATATTGATACCCAAAAAAGGAATAATCGGTATCGTTTTCTCGAATAATTGCCTTAGCCCCATACTCAATTCGTCCTTTTTTTGCTTTGCCTAACGACAAATCCACATCAGTTTGAATGGTCAAAGCAGAGTTGTTATCAGCATTAGTACTTTGCTCTAAACGAGGATTCGTAAGGCTTGGTGTTTCAAAATTGGTAATAAAATCTCGTTGCGTAAACTGAAAGGCATCGTTTCCTCGATTGGTAGAATACGTGACATCAACTGTCCATTTTTTCTTGGGGTCGGCGTAGTTTTTTTGATAGCCCATCACCCAATCCTGCCCTGTTGTTGTGAAATCTCGCTCGGAAGTGCGGATAAATAAGCGATTTGGCGCATCAGCCAAGGTCAAGTTTTGAGTATTACTGTAACGATTGTCAAGATTTAAAGGCTGCTGACCTCGTGTATTTACTGAAAACGAAAGTGTTTGTTTATCAGTGATATACCAGTCAGTTCCAAGGCGAATATTTTGGTTTCGGGTGCGCTGATAACCTTCACTTCGTTGTGAAAGTAAGTATTTTTGTGCAGTACTTGACGATACCGACAAACGTTCAATTGATTGTTCAGAATCATACAACTGATCTCGCCAGTCGGCATTGGTATAATAGTTCCACTTCTTAATACGAACATTGGCACTTGCCGACACGTTGTACTTGTTGTTAGTTCCCACATTGGCACTCACCGAACCGTTGTAACCAGCATATTTACTTTTCTTGGTTATGATATTGATTACACCTCCCGAACCATCGGCATCGTAGCGAGACGAAGGGTTGGAGATTACCTCAATGCGTTCTATCATGCTGGCAGGGATTTGTTCCAAAATAGATTGCCGAGAACTCCCCGAAAGTCCAGCAGGTTTTCCATCAATCAAGACCGTGATTTTGTTACTGCCTCGCATCGAAATAGTGCCGTCTAAGTCTATACTCATGGACGGAACGTTTTGCAACACATCAATTGCCGAAGCCCCAGTGTAGGCGGGATTGTCGCCAACGTTGAATACTTTTTTGTCTAAATCATATTCGGCTTCATCTTTTTGTCCTCGAATCGTAATTTCTTTTAATTGCTGTGCCGATTCCTTCAAAATCAAATCTCCCAAGTTATTTATTGTGGTCAAATTAGGCAACTTCGCCATCTTAAGGCGCAAAGGCTCAAACCCAACTGACTGAATGGTAAGTTGATGGGCTTTTTCTAATTGCTTAATTGGAAACATAAAATTGCCATCGGTATCGGTCAGTATTCCTGCCAGCACGTGTCCATTTTCTTCTTGAAGCGACACACTCGCAAACGGAATTGCCAAGACCGAGTCCTCTTTTTGATAAAGAACTCGGCCTGTCAGGTTTACAACCTGTGCCTGTGTGCACAAGGAAGTAATTACAAACAAGATAATGGCAATTTTTTTCATTCAATAACCAAAAACCTTATCTTTTCTTTTCAATTTCCCGATTCATTTCTTCAATATCCACACTTCTGTCGCTAAAATCATTTAGTAAGTATTTGGTAAAATGATCTGCCATTTTCCAGAAAAAATATTCGGTCATATCACTATAACCATGCCGCTGAGTTGGTAAAGTAAGCATGTCAAAACGTTTGTTGGCTTTGATGAGTGCATTGATTACCCGTGTTGAATTGGCAGGATGCACGTTGTTGTCAATTTCGCCGTGAATGATAAAGAGCTTACCTTTCAGGTTTTTGGCCAAGTCGGGGTTCTTTTCAATGGCATAAGCAAAGCTTGTGTCTTTCTTTTCGCTAATAATTTCTTTGACTCCATGGTGTTTTTCGCTCCACCATCGGTTATAAATAGCGTTGTCGTGATTTCCTGAACTGCTAACCGCAGCCTTGAAAAAATCTGGATAAACAAACATGGCTGCCGTACTCATAAATCCACCGCCGCTATGGCCGTGAATACCCACTCGAGTAATGTCAATAAACGGATAGCGATTGGCCAATTGTTCGGCTGCTGCTTTTTTGTCGGCGAGTCCATAGTCACGTAGGTTACCGTAACCATAGTTATGATACCACTTACTACGGGCAGGATTACCGCCACGGTTGCCAACTGTAATCACAATAAAACCCAGCTGCGCCAAGCGGTCAATGCGATCCATGCCTTTGCTAAAAGTCTTGTTAACAGCCTCAGTCTGAGGGCCTGGATACACGTATTCAATAAGCGGATATTGCTTAGTGCTATCAAAATCAAAGGGCTTATACATAACGCCGTACAAATCAGTGATACCATCGTCGGCCTTTACTTTGAAAGTTTGGGGGAATTTGTAACCTGCTGCCAAAAGCGAACTTACGTCAGTAGTTTCTAAATCAAGCAGTTTTTTGCCTTCGGTATTGTACAAAACCGATTTTGGAACGGTATTGATTTTAGAATACGTATCCACAAAAAACAACTGATTATCGTTGAGACTCATGGCATGGTCTGCATCACCAGCATTGAGCAAGCGTAGTCCAGTACCATCCAAATTGACTCGATAAATATGTAAATAGTAAGGGTCTTCGTTTGGCTCACGGTTGTTTGCGGAGAAGTACAGGACTCGTTTCTTTTCATCAATTCCCAAAATTTCTTCACAGTGAAACGGCCCCGATGTTAGTTGGGTTTTGAGTTTGCCAGCCTCGTCGTAGAGGTAAAAGTGTCCCCAGCCGTCACGTTCGCTCCAATGAATTAGCTCTTTACCAGCATTGACCAAGCCAACCTTACGGGTTTCTAAGTAGGTATTCATGCGTTCTTCAATGAGTGGCTGCACCGTCCCGGCGGCTACATCGGCCATGCAAACGTCTATACGTTTGAGGTCACGACTGGTGCGAGTGAGGTAAAACTTTTCGGGCGTACCGAGCCAAATCACAGGACGATGCTCGTCGTCACGGGTGTTGGCAAGGGGCGTGGTATTCCAAATACTCACCGACTGGTCTTTAAATAAATCGGCATTTAGTTCTTTTTGGCTACGGGTGGCAATGTCAAACAGCAGTAAGTTGTCAATAGGGGCTTCTTTTTCGCCCGGCATCCAATATTTGTAGGTTTCAAGCGTAGGGCGAGGTTCCGCAATGCTGTTGATTACCCACAAGTCCTTCACCTTGCGCTCGTCAGATTTAATCATGGCAAACTTCTTGCTGTCTGGACTCCAATACACAAACACAGGTTTTCGTTTGTTTTTGTTTTTTTCTTTGTCCACGTTGGTTTCGCCAAAATCTCGCTGGTAGCCAAAGTTTTCTACGCCATCTGTGGTTAATTGCGTTTCTACAATGGTGCTATCTTCCTCATTTTTAAGGGCTTTCTCATAATTGGCTTTGTCCATGAGGTACAGGTTGTTCTTCTTGCCAAACAAAATAATATTACCATCTGGCGAAATATTTGCCCACCTGGGTTTGCCCTTGGGTTTCTTAAAATCCACCAATTCAATCAACTCCCCAGTGGTAATGTTATAGTTGAAGAAAAATATTTTCTTTTCCTTCACAGGTTTGGCATCTTTCTTGGCCGTGGAGTCTCGTTTTTCGACTTCTTGAGTGCTTTTTACCTCAAAATGAATCCAGTTTTCGTCCTTAATAAAGCGCATACTATCTAAGCTAAGGTGCTGGGCATCAAAGGGGTCTTTGACTATGCGAGTGAGTGAGGCGGCTAATTTGTCGTTATCGAAAAGTAATTTCTTTTCAGGCTTTACCGGGTCAACAATGTACCACTTTTTTCCTTCGGAGGTTTCGTAAACATACCAAAAACGGTCACTTTTTTTGAGCCAATGTGGGTCCACACTGGTCGAAAAAACCATTTTGTTGAGTTTTCGGGGTGAAAACTTTGCCGCCAATGCGTAATTGGCTTTCACGGCGTTGGTCTGAGCCGTTACTGATTCAGAAATAATGACCCAAAGGCCCAGTAATAGTAATAGTGCACGCATAAATAAAAGGTTAGGGTAAAAACGATTAAAATCAGGACAGACACTAAGGTGATAACATAGTGTGAATAAATTGAATAAGATACTTGAACGTGTGGAGAAGACAAAAATAGGGAAATTATGGAGAATTGTGGTAAATATGAGATATGATAAGTATGAAGAAGTTTAATTTATTGTTTTTTGTCTAAGATGCTTGGAGTCCTGAACCTTAATAGGTAAAAAGCCCCAAAGCTATGTAAAGTACCGTATTTTATCCTTGTTTTTTCAATTGT
>JBGAVQ010000148.1:0-13242 GCA_044228045.1 Spirosomataceae bacterium | reverse complement strand
CAATGTGCTGGGGGCAATCGCCATACTGCAAGCTACAAACAATCAACTTCGTAAAGCAAAGGGAGCATCGGTAGTTATGTTTAGTACTGTGGCAGTAAAAGTCGGCTTGGGCTTTCATGCTTCAGTCGCTGCATCAAAAGGTGCAATAGAAGGGCTTGGCAAATCTTTATCAGCCGAATGGGCTGCTTCACAAATTAGAGTGAATGTAATAGCACCCTCGCTTACAGATACGCCACTGGCGAGCCAATTGCTCAGTACGCCGGAAAAGCAAGAAGCATCAAACAAACGCCATCCGTTGGGTAGGTTTGGTGCTGCCACGGATAGTGCAAATTTGGCAACATTTCTTCTCTCTGATGCAGCCTCCTGGATGACTGGGCAGGTGATTGGGGTAGATGGTGGATTAGCAAACCTGCGATAATTGACCGTTTGATAAGTAATTAATATCGTTAGTCATTCATTTTTTGGTGAATAGTGCTACATTTGATAGCTTTCGACTTCTTTCACCTTAATCTACTTTTCTATGGGAACCTCAATTGCCATTGGTTTAGCTGTTTTGTTGGTCTTTTTTTCGTTTGTGGTCGTACAACAAGGTACGGTTGCGGTTATTACCATTTTTGGTAAATATCAGCGCATTATGTTGCCCGGTTTAAATTTCAAAATTCCTATTGTTGAGTCAATTTTCAGGAGAATTTCTATTCAAAACCGTTCGGTTGAATTAGATTTTCAGGCCATTACAAACGATCAGGCTAATGTTCGATTCAAGGCATTAATTGTGTATGCTGTATTGGATCAAAATGAAGAAACTATCAAAGCAGTTGCCTTTAAGTTTGTAAATGAGCAAAACTTAATGCAATCACTGATCAGAACCGTAGAAGGTTCAATTAGGAGTTTTGTGGCTACTAAGAAACAATCAGAAATTTTGGCTTTGCGTACAGAAATTGTATCGCACGTGAAAGATCAATTAGACGAAACCCTTATCACTTGGGGTTATCATCTCATTGATTTACAGCTTAATGACATTGCTTTTGACGAGGCCATCATGCGATCAATGGCCCAAGTGGTAGCTTCTAATAACTTAAAAGCCGCTGCCGAAAACGAGGGGCAAGCCTTGTTAATAACCAAGACTAAAGGGGCAGAAGCCGAAGGAAATGCTATACGGATTTCGGCAGAAGCAGAGCGTATGGCATCTCAGTTGAGAGGTCAAGGTGTGGCATTATTCCGTGAAGAGGTGGCAAAAGGGATGGCACATGCTGCCAAAGAGATGGAAGACGCTAATTTGGATGCTTCGCTGATTTTGTTTTCAATGTGGACAGAAGCCATCAAGCACTTTGCTGAACAAGGTAATGGAAATGTTATTTTCTTGGATGGTTCGGCAGAAGGAATGCAAAAAACGATGGATCAACTCATGGCCATCACCAAAATGCAATCAACTCCAAAATAACAATTGAAATTTAAAATGAGCCATTCTATATAGTATCTTTGCCCAAATTTTGTAAAAATGCGTTTATTTCTTGTAGGGCTTAGGTATTTGATAGGTTGGCTCATTTTTTTTATTGGAGCAAGGGGTCTTTTTTTGCTGTATCACGCTAAAAAATCCGCCCAACTCAATGCCGAAACATTAATTGGCACATTTATTCAAGGCACCAAATTAGACCTCTCTTTCTCGGCCTATCTATCCATTATTCCATTTATATTGCTCACATTTGGATTTATGAAGCTAAATAGTAAGTGGTTACGCTTACTACTGACTACTTTTCATATTATTGTTAGCCTCTTTATTTCAATACTAATTACTGCAGATTTAGAGCTTTACGAAGCCTGGCATTTCCGCATAGACCCTACCCCTTTTCGTTACATGGGCAACCCAACTGAAGTATGGGCTTCGGCATCGTCTTCGCCTTTAATGTTGTTGTTTTGTTGTTTTGTCTTGCTAACTATCACTTTATGGTTTAGCTTCAAATACCTAATTATCAAGCCATTACAAAGCTTCACCTCCTCTTTTCAGTTAGTTTATTTTATTATCGGATTATTCCTAACCGCTTGTTTGGCTGTTCCCATTCGAGGCGGGTTTCAGCTCTCTCCTATCAACCAAAGCACAGTTTATTTTTCGGATATTGCTTATGCCAACCATGCGGCCATCAATGCACCGTGGAATTTTTTTGGAGCTTTGGTCAACAACACTTATCAAAAAGAAAATCCTTATCAATATCTAACAAAAGCAGAAACCAATCAAATGTTAGATACACTTTATCATAGAAAAAATATTGGAGCCAACTTCTTAACAATTAACCCAAAACAAGCTCCAAATGTATTGATTATAGTTTGGGAAAGCTTGACAGCAAAGGTGGTAGAACGTTTGGGAGGGGTTAAAAATGTTACACCAAATTTTGAGAAACTAAGTCATGAAGGCTTGTTTTTCAATAATATCTATGCAAGTGGCGACCGCAGCGACAAGGGCTTGGTGGCTATTTTGAGTGGGTATCCGGCACAACCTCTTGGCTCAATCATGACAATTCCGAATAAAACACAGAAACTGCCTTCTTTAAGTCGAGAATTTATTCAGAAGGGTTACCAAACTGCTTTTTACTATGGTGGCGAACCCGAATTCGCCAACATCAAATCTTATCTATTATCATCTGGTTATCAAAGACTTATCACCAAAAACAATTTTCAAGAAAAAGATTGGAACTCTAAATGGGGAGCGCACGATGGTGTGGTATATGACAGACTTTTAAACGACTTGAGGCAAGTACAAAACCCTTTTTTCTATACTTATTTTACCCTGAGTAGCCATGAGCCGTTTGAAGTGCCCATGCAGCCTTACTTCAAAGGAAATGAAAAAACAGATGGTTTTCTGAATTCTCATCGCTATGCTGATGCTTGCTTTGGCAAATTCATAGAAGCTGCCAAACAAGAAAAATGGTGGAATAATACCCTAATAATTGTTATTGCAGATCATGGACATCCACTACCTGAAACCAACAGTGAATTTGACAGGTATCAAATTCCGATGCTTTGGCTGGGTGGTGTGCTGAATAAAAGAGATACGGTTATTTCGACTATTGCATCACAAACTGATGTTGCTGCTACCCTACTGCATCAACTCAACACTTCCGTGAAACTGTTCAATTGGAGTGATAATATCCTGAATACTAACAAATTACCATTTGCCTATTTTATAATCAACGATGGTTTTGGCTGGGTGGATACCACTGGAAAAGTTTTGTATGACCACAGTGGAAAACGGATAATGGAACAATCAGGAAAAGATACACCCAAGCGGCTTATACAAGCCAAAGCTTATGCCCAAGCAACCTATCAAGATTTTTTGGATAAATAATCGTAATTTTGTCTCTTCGATTTAAAAGACACAAGCTGGCGGCTTGTGCTACATTATGAAAAAAGTCGCTTTTTATACATTAGGTTGTAAACTTAATTTTTCGGAGACCTCAACCATCTCCCGAATGTTTGAGCAAAAAGGTTATCAAAAAGTTGAGTTCAACCAAACACCTGATATTTTTATCATCAATACCTGTTCGGTTACAGAAAACGCTGATAAAAAATGCAAGAAAGTTGTAAAAGAAGCCCAGTTGATCAATCCAGATGGATATGTGGCAATTATTGGCTGCTATGCACAACTAAAACCACAAGAAATTGCTGAAATTGAGGGTGTTGATGCTGTACTTGGAGCATCCGAAAAATTCAGATTGGTAGAGTTATTGGATGGATTTAACAAACCAGTTTCGACCCAAAAAGCAAGAGTTTATCACTCCGAAATCACTGAGGCTGTTGAGTATCATACTTCTTATTCACTCACAGACCGTACTCGTACTTTTCTAAAAGTACAAGATGGATGTGATTATCCTTGTGCCTATTGTACTATTCCACTTGCACGAGGAGCAAGTCGGAGCGATACTATTGAGCATATTGTGCGGGCGGCAAATACAATTGCCCAAAATGGCGTAAAGGAAATTGTACTCACAGGAGTAAATATTGGCGATTTTGGACTTCATGCAGGCCAACGCAAAGAAAAATTTATTGACTTACTCAAAGCACTTGATACAGTAGAAGGCATCGAACGCTTCCGTATATCGTCTATTGAACCAAATTTATTAACAAACGAAATCATCAACTTTGTGGCTCATTCTCAACGGTTTGTGCCACATTTCCATATCCCATTGCAGTCAGGTTCAAACAAAATATTGGGACTGATGAAACGGCGATATCGTAGAGAATTGTACGAGGAGCGTGTTCAGCATATTAAGTCTGTAATGCCCGATTGTTGTATTGGTGTTGACGTGATTGTGGGACACCCAGGTGAATCCGACGAAGATTTCTTGGAAACTTATCATTTCTTGAACGAGTTGCCTATCTCTTATCTACATGTTTTTACATATTCGGAGCGAGCCAATACCTTAGCGGTGGATATTACACCCAAAGTAATCACGACTAAAAAAGCTGAAAGGTCTAAAATGTTGCATATTTTGTCCGACAAAAAAAGGCGGCAATTTTATGAACAACAACTCGGCAAATCAAGTACCGTATTGTTTGAACAAGACATTGAAGAAGGAATGATGCACGGCTTTACTGAAAATTATGTGCGAGTTAGTGCAAAATACGACCCAATACTTATTAACGAATTAAAAAAAGTACAGTTAGTTGAAATAAATTCCAAAGGATTGGTAGAAGTTGCCGAGCTTGAAGAACTGGTCATGCACTAAAAACAAAGAAGTTGCTCATCAAAGACGAACAACTTCTTGACTACAACAAAACCACAAGCATGCTTGTGGTTTTATTTTATATTTTTTGCTTAGGCTTCTACCAAAAACTCATCGTGTTGACTTACATCCAAACCTGCTTTCTCATCTTCTTCATTTACACGAAGTGGGAAGATTTTGTCGGTGAGGAATAATAGCGCATACGAAGCAATAAAAGCAAAGGCAGATACAAGCACTAAGGCAATCATGTGAGCCTTGAAGGTATCAAAAGCACCATAAGCCAAGCCATCAATGGCTACTGCTGAGTTAACAGATTTGGTAGCGAAAAGGCCTGTCATAATCAAACCTACCATACCACCTATACCATGGCAAGGGAATACATCAAGTGTATCATCAAGTGTTCCTTTTGCTTTCAAATGAGCAAAGAAATTAGAGGTCATCCCTGCCACAGTTCCAATGAAAACGGCTACTGGAATGGTTACAAAACCAGCTGCAGGTGTAATGGCAACCAAGCCAACTACCGCTCCAATACAAAAACCAAGCGCAGATACTTTTTTGCCTTTGGCAGCATCAAACAATACCCACGCCAAGCCTGCGGCTGCGGCGGCTGTATTGGTAGTTGCAAACGCTGTAACTGCTAATGGAGAAGCTCCAACAGCTGAACCAGCATTAAAGCCAAACCAACCAAACCAAAGCAAACCTGTTCCTAACAATACAAATGGAATGTTTGCAGGTGGCAATAAACTACCTTCAACGTGTGAGCGGCGGCGTTTGAGATATATGGCCCCAGCCAAAGCTGCCCAACCAGCCGACATGTGTACAACTGTTCCACCAGCAAAATCTAAAACACCTAATTTGAATAAGAATCCATCTGGATGCCATGTCCAGTGTGCCAATGGTGAATAAACAAAAATGCTGAACAAAATCATAAACAATACATACGAGCGAAAATTAACACGCTCGGCCATTGAACCTGTTACTAAGGCAGGGGTAATAACGGCAAACTTTAATTGAAAGAAAGCAAACATAGCCAGTGGTATGGTAGCAGCCAAAGACCAAGGCTTGCCATCTAACACACCGTTGAACATAAAGAAAGTGGTTGGATTACCAATAAAACCACCAATAGAATCGCCAAAGGCAAGGCTAAAACCAACAAAAATCCAAACGATACTGATTACACCCATGCCAATAAAACTTTGAAACATGGTTGAAATCACGTTTTTGGTATTTACCATTCCGCCATAGAAATAAGCCAGACCTGGGGTCATTAACAAAACCATAGCAGAAGCAACGAGCATCCAAGCGATATCACCTGAATTGAGGCCTTCGGTTACGATAGTAGTTGGTAACGCAGGCATAAATGCTCCCAGCAAACTAATTGCCAGTAGTACAATAATGGGCAAGTAAGAGGGTTTTTGCATACTTTTAAGTGTTTAATAGTTAGACATTTCTTGTGGTTTGAAAAAGATTAAGATTTACTTGGTTATTGTTTTGGTTAAGGGAATTGTGACTTGTACAGTTGGGCAATACAATTATTGCCCAACTGTTATGTTACTTAAAACTTATAAATCATAGCCATTCCAAGCGTAGTTTGTGAACTTTTGCTGAAATTACCTTTATCATCTTCAAATTGTTGTAGATTAGTACTACCAGCACCTGTCACTTTTGGATAAGCATCTATCCGAAGTTCTGGTTTGAACAACAAATGGCCATCGGCGAGCGTAATATTTGAAGTGAGTGTAAATGAGTTCACGCTTGTACCTTCACCTTTGGCGTTTACTAAGAAACGAGCTCCTCCTTTGTTGTCAAATGTTTCGTAACGTGCACCAATTCCAAATTTGCTACTAACAGCATAATTGGTGTAAATAGCCACACCACCCCATGACTTTGACTCAGAAGTATAAGTATAACCCTGATAGTCACCTTTTTGTGAGCCAATGGCAGCGTTGAGTCCCACAAAGAATTTCTCTGAAATTTGATAAGTTGTGGTTAAGTCAAACACTGCGTAACTTCCAGTACTATCCACACCTGATGATTTTACATTGGCTTCGTTAGAAGCAATCATGTTCAAATAAACATTCCAACCCGAAGCAGGCGATACAAACAATTGAGCAATTAAGCCCTTGGCTCGGTTGTTATCATAAAGATTATCAACGTTGTTTACCAATCCAACCATCAACGAGGCTTTGTCGCTAAATGCATACGTACCTTTAACACCGATGTGATAAAAAGGTCCATTGTTAAAAAGGTTAGAAAGCGAGTAGTTGTAGTTAACAGGGGCATCTATCACTTCATAACCAATGTGTGTACCAAACTGACCAGCTGTGAGTGTTAGTTTATCGCTTGCTTTGTAGTTGAAGTAGGCTTGCTTAATAGCCAATGAGGTGCTTCCTCCCAATGGACCAACAATGTTACCGTAGTTTCCTAAGTCAGCGTTTGGCCCAAAAGTCAAATCAACCACCACCTCAGATTTATCATTTACATAATTCATTTTGGTTTGCACCAAACCCAACTGAAACTGACCAGCCTTTTGGTCAAATGCACGTGCATTTAGGGCTGCGCCTAAGTTATTACGTGATTTAGGCTTGTTGAAGTTTGCAAAGAAGTAAGAGTCAAGATAACCCGAAAATGTAAATTTTCCTGCTTCTTCTTTTGTTTCTTTACCCTTACCATCACCAGGGGTATCTGTAGCAAAGGCTTGCAACGTACAAACAGTAGAAATGATTGCAATAAAGATTCTTTTCATAATAATATTTGGTTATTAAGTGAACTGTTAGTGGTTTGTTTTCATGCCAAATTTTATAGTTAATTTAATAGAAAGCAAGTTTTTGTTCAAAAAAAATCCACAAAATTGACTTATTCTATGAATATTCTTTTTTTCATGCTATTTTTTAAACCTATAATTCAAGTTTTTACATATTTTTATTTTTTCATAATATTTGGTTTTTTGTGTTTTTTGTAAAATTTTATTATTTAGTCATAAGAATAAATTTGTAGCGAATATTCGCAAAAAGGCCACAAAAAAACCCCGACAAGTGCCGGGGTCAAAATTGAATTTTATTGATATTTACTCAGCGTGTAGCCATGCTTTTTTGGCAAGGAGTGTCTCTTCCTCCTCTACGTGGTCAGGGTCTGGAACACAACAATCAACAGGGCAAACCGCCGCACACTGAGGTTCTTCATGAAAACCCATGCACTCGGTACACTTATCTGATACTATATAATAAAACTCATCGGAAATGGGTTGTTGTACCTCTTTGGCACTCATCACAGTACCATCGCCCAAATCAATTTCGTCTAATTTAGTACCACCTGAAAAAGTCCATTCTACTCCTCCTTCGTAAATGGCAGTATTGGGGCATTCGGGCTCGCAAGCTCCGCAGTTAATGCACTCCTCTGTAATCATGATTGCCATAATGCTCGATGTTTATGATTTGTTTGGTAACTTTGTGTTGCCCAAAGCAACCAAATGAAATTGTATTTTTTCAATTAAGTTGCAAAATTAAGCCACGAATACTAACTAAACAAACAATTTTTTATTTTCCTACTAATTCAGTAGAGAAATCCTCTTCCCAATGGATTTAGACCGACGTATCGAAGTTTTTGCTCAATTAGGCCAAAAACTCACATCTTCAGCTTTTGCCGACCAGCGCTCCGAATGGGTGTTTAAAGCTACTAATTCAAATAACTGGTTCACCGAAGAAAATGTTCAATTAGCCCTTGAAAATATCTGCAAGGGTTATTTGGAGGTAGATTCACTTCAAAAGTGGACAATACGATATGGAATTGACAAAGCAACAAATCCACAAAAAGTAGGTTTAATATTGGCTGGCAATATTCCAGCCGTTGGTTTCCATGACCTACTTTGTGTATTGATGGCTGGTCATACCGCTTTGGTGAAGCTTAGCTCGCAAGATTTTGTACTTATTAAAGAAATCATTAAACTAATTGTTGAAATTGAACCGGGTTTTGCCCAAAAAATTATTTTAACAGAACGAATGAACGACGTTGATGCCATCATAGCCACTGGTAGCGACAACACCGCACGGTATTTTGAGTACTATTTCATAAACAAACCGCATCTGATTCGTAAAAACCGAGTTTCTGCAGGTATTTTGAATGGAAATGAAGATGCCGAAGAATTAAATTCATTGGGAAAAGATATTTTGACCTATTTTGGCTTAGGTTGCCGCAATGTCTCTAAGCTCTATGTGCCTGAAAATTATGACTTCACACCATTTTTTGAAGCCATTGAGCCGCTGGGCGACGTGATTTTGCACCACAAATACAAAAACAACTACGATTACAATAAGGCCATCTTGTTAGTGAATCAAGACGCTCACCTTGATAACGGTTTTTTATTATTAAAATCAGATACCAATTTGGTTTCTCCAATTGGCGTTTGTTTTGTAGAAACCTATGAAAACGAAACAGACTTAAACAAAAAGCTTTTCTATCAAACCGACAAAATTCAGTGCATTGTTTCTCAAAAAGGCTGGTATAAAGACAGTTTAACATTTGGCGGAAGCCAACAACCCGAGCTTTGGGACTATGCCGATGGGGTGGACACGATGGCGTTTTTATTGTCAGTTCATTGATTAACAGCCACTTATTTTGGCATTTACTGGTTCAACTATACACAACTATGTGTAGAAAATGTTCGATTTGATGCAAAACAACAATTTCTGAATCAATGTGATATTTCTTTAACAAGGAAATTTTAAAAAAAGGCGAAATAATCAGGGATACGACTGGCAAACCCTATTCTTTTCACCCAAAACAATTATTAGGTATTAGCCACTGTCCACTGACAATTCTTGAAAATTTCAGAAACTTCTTTGCATCAACTCAAAATTGCTTTACTGAGAAGAAGTACGATTCGCCAACACGATATTGCCGCAAATGGGGCTGAAAGAAGTAATTCAATTATATTACTTCTTTCAGCCTTTAGTGCTATATTTAAGCTGACGTTTTTCAAATCCCCTACTGCGGCAAGAAATCGTTAGCGGCATTGTAAAACGACTCGGTAAACAAAAAACTGATAGGAAAAAGAAACTATAAAATATGAGCAAAATAATATTTGACAGCGGAATATCACTTGATGGATTTTTCGCAGGCGACAACAGAAGTCCTCAAAATCCTATGGGTGGTGTTTCTGGACAAATTCATTCTTGGATGTTTAATCAAAAAGCTTTTTGGGAATATTTGGGATTCGTAGGAGGAAAAGAAGATGGAGCTGACGGAAAATTCATAAGAGAGACAATTGCAAGAACTGGTGCATTCATTATGGGTAAACGTATGTTTGAAGAGGGTGAAACAAGTTGGCCAAATGACCTTTATAAGGCTGACGTTTATGTATTGACTCACGAAAAAAGAGAACCTTGTGTGCAAGAAGGAACGACAACTTTCTTATTTATTAATGACGGAATAGAAAGTGCCTTGGAGAAAGCAAGACAATCTGCAAAAGGAAAGGACATAAGAATTCAAGGTGGCGCAAATACTATACAGCAATTTATTAACGCTGGACTTGTGGACGAATTTTTCATACATATCGCACCCGTTTTTTTAGGAAGTGGCATCCGACTGTTTGACGGCATTGACAAAGACAAATATGATATTAAAATTGTAGAAGTAATCCCATCAGAATTGACAACACATTTGAGGTATAAGTTGACAAAAAAATAATAAAACCCCTAATCGGTTTGGCGAAAGGGCGGGTTCAGTGCTTCAAATTGCAGTTTTGTAGTAGGTTCAAGTACAGTTCTTCGATTGAATCGCTCTGGCGACCCCGTTTTGTGCTAAAAATCCGCTACTACGCCAAGCTGCAAACCGTTATGTATCATGCTTTGGCGACACAACGAACACTAAACGGACAGCAAAACATGAACTAACTCAACAATATCAACATGGAAAAAGGATATAAACGACTGGCTTACTTCTTCGGGGTAATTGCACTAATAACCTTTGTTGGTTTTTACAAAAAATATTTCTCATTGATTCCTGACTTCCCCGGACTGAAAAATATACACCATTTCCATGCTATTGCATTGGCTACTTGGTTAACTATGCTGATTGTTCAACCAATCCTAATTGTAAAACATAACTTGGGTTTGCATAGAGTCATTGGAAAGCTTTCCTATCTTTTGATTCCATTCTTGTTTGTTTCAATGATTTTGGTTTACCATAACCAATATTTAAGAATGGTGGCGGAAGTTAAGCCTGAAATAGAAACACTTGCTTTTGTTTTTAGCCCAACAACTGACGCTATTCCATTTCTAATTTATTACGTGCTGGCCATTTTCAATAAACGAGAAACGCCAAAGCATATGCGATATATGATTTGCACTGGCCTTATAATTGGAGGACCTGGGTTGGGGCGTATCTTCATGACATGGATGGGCTTCGATATTTTTGCTGCCATTGGACTTGTGACACTGGCAACACTTTTGGTTTTTGTGGGACTTATTGTTTACGACAGCGTAAAGAATAAGAAATTCCTTATTAATCCTTATACAATTGCTTTTATTATTTGGCTTATTCCAAATATTCTTATAATCTTTTTCCCAAGTACAACCCTTTGGCAGCGTATCGCAAAATGGATTGTGACAACATTTTAACTGATAAACAAATGTCATGGACAAAGTAGCTCGAACACATAACAAGGGCTTAAAAGAAAAGGTGAGTGACCTATTTAATCCAACAAACAGACAATTCTTTAAGATCCAAAACATTGGTGACTAACGCAGAAACTTAAAAACGAATTGATAATTTAATACACCGTAAACTTTGAAAGTTAACAACATACAATGAAATCAATAAATATTTCTATCAAAAAAACACTTATCTTTTGTGTATTTCTAATCCTCTCACTTTGTATTTACTTGATTTGGAGCAAGTTAACAAGTCCGTATGGCGTTCAAAAAGTAAGTTTTGTACCTTCAAAATCAGAAAAATTCACAAAAGGTAAGTTGAATTTTGCCATATATAGACCAAGTAATGGTACTAATCAAGATATCATTTACTATTTTCACGGTAGAAATTTAGATCATTCAATCTGGAATGATGATACATATTTTACATCATTAATTCAGTCATATTGGCAAAAATCAAATATAAAGCCACCAACAGTAGTGCTAATTTCTTATGGACCCGAATGGCTATTAACCCCCAAAAATTCAATGGCAGAAAGTGGTTTGATGGATGACTTTATATCCAATATGCCCCTGATTGAATCCAAAATAGGCGTACCCAAAAATAGAATTTTACTTGGTGAATCCATGGGTGGGCTCAATGTTTTAATCTTAGGACTTAAGCATCCTGAATTGTTTTCAAGAGTTGCTTCACTGTGCCCTGGTGTGTATTTGGATACACCGTTTTCAGATTTCGAAACAATACAAGCAGCGATGAAACGAACTGGGGCAGATCCCAAAATTGCATTTGGAATATACAAAATGGCAAAGACGTATGTTGCAAATGAGGAAGAATGGAAAGCAATTTCTCCGATTCATTTAATAAAGAGAGCCGATCTTCATTTTCCAGCATTGTACTTATCTTGTGGCTTATACGATAAATATGGAAACTATGAAGGCACCGAAGCACTTGCAAATTTTGCTAAATTGAAAGGAGTAAAAACTCATTGGCACCCATTATACGGCGGTCATTGTGCCATTGATGTTGCCTCATTAGCCGATTTCCTTGTAATAAATTAATGTTCTTAGTAGATTTATACGGAGAATTGTCAGTGGGGACACTGACAATGGCATCCAAGCCGTAGTCAGTGTCTCCACTGACTACCCTCATGGCAAAACAAAAAAAACAACCAATAAATGACAAAGGTGAATTTTAAGACAATACTTCTTGGACTGACAATTATGATTTTGACAAGGTTTAGTTCAAATGCACAACAAACAACCAACGATGTGACAATTGTTGGCGAAATGAAAAATGTAATGTGGAAAGGGCAACTTTATGGAAACATAAAACTCGATACAATAGCTAACAAATCCAATTTATACGGACTTGGACCAGTTGAATATTTGGCAGGAGAAATTTTAATAATTGACGGAAAAGCATACAAATCAACAGTTGTTACAGACTCTACGTTGAAAGTTGAAGAAACATTTGATATTAAAGCACCTTTTTTTGGTTACACCAACATTGCAAAGTGGAAAGAACAAACTTTGCCCGACATTATTCAGACAACTCAACAGCTTGAACAGTTTATCGACAATGAGACAAAAAATGCTAAAAGACCATTTATGTTCAAACTCACTGGGACAGTTGAACAGGCGACAATACATATTGTGAATTTACCGAAAGGTTCAAAGGTAAGTTCACCTCATGAGGCACATAAAGGGCAAAAAATATATACACTCAATAACGAACAATCAGAAATAATTGGTTTTTTCTCAACTGAACATAAAACCATTTTTACGCACCACGACACTTTTTTGCAAATGCAATTAATTACAATTGACCTACAATAAATGGGACACTTGGATGAAGTGTTGTTAAAGAAAGGGAC
>JBGAVQ010000147.1:0-13343 GCA_044228045.1 Spirosomataceae bacterium | reverse complement strand
GTTAAAAGAGGGCATAGCAATTCAAAAAGTGATATTTTAGTGTGACCAAACAACATAAATACACTTTTCAAACGCTATGCTGACCGAAATATACTATGAAGTTGATGAATTTAATCAAAAATATTTAGGAAAAATTCCCCCCTGCCTTCGCTCGTGTCCCACGAGTGAGGAGTATTGATGAGCCCTCAGGGCGGAGTTTACATGGCAATAAAGTTTGACGAAACTAAGAAAATAAGCGGTGCTTGATTAAAGAAAAACAGAATATGAGCAGCACTATTTTGTAGTAGTTCGCCTCGTGCGGATGCCCGTGCGTAAGCGAAGGGGGCAGTCCGACGATTCGGTGCAGAGGGATGAATTGGATATTTATATATTTAACCATCTAACTATCAATTACTTAAAACAAAAACCATTTAAAAGTCACACCAAAACAAGGCTGCCTGCTTGCTTAGTCGTATTTTCGTAAAAATATTGAATGAGCAGATGAACCAAAACATAAGCGACGGGCTAAATTTTTTCTCTAAACTCACGTCCAAACGAGTTTGGAATGCCCTCAAAGTGATTGGTAGCTATGTCAATTCTAAACTCACAGGCAGGGCCAGCCAGTGGGGCTTGCCCATGAGTATTTCGTTTGAGCCAACTACGTCTTGCAATTTACGTTGTCCCGAATGTCCCAGTGGTTTGCGCTCCTTCACCCGGCCTACGGGTATGCTGCAAGAAGAGCTATTCAAACAGACCATTGACGAACTGCACGAAACGCTGCTGTACCTGATTTTTTACTTTCAAGGCGAGCCGTATTTGCATCCACAATTCATTGATTTGGTGCAGTATGCGGCTCAAAAAGGCATCTATACTGCTACCTCAACCAACGCCCATTACTTGACTGATGCCGCCGCCCGCAAAACCGTAGAAAGCGGTCTGGATCGCCTCATTATTTCCATTGACGGCACTACCCAAGATACCTACCAACAATACCGAGTAGGAGGCAAGTTGGAGAAAGTGCTGGAAGGCACTCGAAACATCATAAAGTGGAAAAAACAACTCAACTCCAAGACACCGCATGTGGTGTTTCAGTTTTTGGTGGTTAAGCCCAACGAGCATCAAATTGCTGAGGTTCAGCAACTTGCCAAAGAACTGGGCGTGGACGAAGTGGGGCTAAAAACCGCCCAAATTTATGACTATGAAGAAGGCTCTGAGCTAATACCAACCATAGACAAATACACCCGTTATGCCAAGCAAACCGACGGTACGTATCGCATCAAAAACAAGTTTATTGACCACTGTTGGAAAATGTGGCACTCCTGCGTAATTACGTGGGACGGTCTGGTAGTACCTTGCTGCTTCGACAAAGACGCTCACTATCGCCTCGGTGATTTGAAAGCCCAGACATTCAGTGATTTGTGGCAAAGTAAACCCTATCAAGATTTCCGAAAATCGCTCATTCGCTCCCGCTCCGAAATAGAAATGTGCAAAAACTGCACCGAAGGCACAAAGGTGTGGGGGTGATTTGACAAAGCAAGATACTTTGTTGTACTTTGGCGAATTAAGCATCGTATTCACTTCTCAATACTACGCTATCGGTGTTCAAGAAAACCCTCTGTTGTTTGCTTTTGAGCAGCCTGACACTCTGCGCCCAAATGCCGCTTCAACTGTCGTTTCGACACCTGACGCAGCAGCAGGGTTTGCCGTCCAGTTACTGTTCGTTGCTTTTTAAAGACTCTCGGCATTTTTGGTGGATTGGCACGCAGTCGGGTGGGCTGGTACGATTCGACGGCCAAACCTGCAAAACCTATCCTTCGTTTGCTGGCAGTAGCATTGTTAATATTTTAGAAGACAAAGACGGCAATTTGTGGGTGGGTAGCAACAAAGGACTCAATTTTTATGACCGCCGCACCGACCAATTCAAACTCATCAACATTACGGGTCTTAAAACTGACTGTTGGCTCAAGCCCATCTATTTTGATGACCAAGGGCGGCTTTGGCTGTTTCTTGCTTGCCAATGGGGACTACATATTTTAAATACCAAGACTTTGGCTTGCCAATTGGTTGATAGTCAGTTGAGTGAGCAGTGTAAAATCTTTCCGAATAAACCTTACCAGAAACCCCAATTTTTGCTAACCAATGCTTCCGAAGGTTTTGTAAAAGTTGATTTGCAAGGCGATAAAATCATAAAATCTCAAACGTTTTTTGACCGAAAAAATACATCAAATCTCCCCGTAGCTGAAATTGTAGATCGTTATTTTGCTGAAAGTGACACACTTATTTGGTTAGGAACCAACCTCGGAATGATTGCCTTCAATCCACAAAAACAGACCTTCCGCCTCTATAACCATTTTCAAGAAAAAGCCATTGGTAATGTTACGCATATTGCATTTTGGGGTAATCATCATTTGTTTGTAGGCACAGCCGAAGAGGGCGTTTTGTTGTTTGACCGCCAACAGCAAAAATTTATACAGCAATTCAAAAATCACGCTACTGAGCCCAATAGCTTGGCATCCAGCGAGATAGATAAGATTTTGGTGGATGGCCAACGCAATATGATTGTGTCGGTGCTGGGGTATGGTATAGATTATACCAATTTAGACCAAATCCGCCTGCCGTATTTTCTGACCAAATCAGATGCTTTTGAGCAAGGTATTACCGACAACCACATTACTTGTGCCGTAGAAAGTCAGCAAGGAACGGTGTATTTGGGTACTAAAAATGATGGCGTGTTGGTGATGAATACACAGGGCCGATTTATACAAAAATTGAAACAAAACGCATTGCAAAGCACCTACATCAAGCACTTGTTTGAGGACTCGCAACAACGCTTATGGGTGGCTACCAAAGATGGTGTGCAAGTAATAGACAATCAAAAAGCGGTGGCGGTGCTTCGGAATGAAGGCGTAAATCATGTTTCAGAATTGGATAGCAAGACTTTTTTTATCTCGACTCATCGAAACGTTTATGTGGCAAAACAACAAGCATCGGGTTGGGTATTAACGCCCATTGAGCAGGTCTTTAATGAAGGCCATCGCTACAATTTGTTTGTGTGGGTTCATCCGCAAACGCATAAACCATATTTGACTACCGAAAGCGGCTCCTATTTTTGTGAATTGGTACAAGAAAAAAACAAGTGGAAATTTGGCAAAACGGTTTGGCTTCCAGCACTGATGATTGATGCGCCATTCAAAACGAACAGAGATAGCCTTTGGTTTGGTGGAACAGACGGCATTGTTAAACTTAGCCTGAAAACCTGGCAAACCCAACTTGATGCGAGCGTATCGGGCAGACAACTCAAAAAAGTAATGATGGATGCGAAGGGTTTAGCATGGTTTGTGACTGAAAAAGAGGTGTTTAGCTGGAATGCCCAACGCCGAAAGAAAGAATCGTTTGGCATGGCAGATGGACTTTCTACTACTTATTTTGAAACCAATGCTTGTATCAAACTACAAGATGGACGGTTGTTGTTGGGTGGCACCAATGGCTTTAACTTGTTTGACCCAGCGCACATTGCTCCACATCCAGGCAAGGGCAAAATATTGCTAACGGGTATTCAGTTTAATGACAAAAATATCATGTTTGGCGAAGGTAAATTACCCGAAGTGGGCTACAACGAAAACACCGTTTCGTTTGATTTTGTAGCCCAAGATTTTACCCTGCCCGATGGAGCTGTGCTCGAATACCAATTAGAAAACTACGATGCCGAATGGCTTCCATCGCCAGCCAAAGGCTTTGTGCGTTATGCCAAGTTGCCGGCTGGCAAATTTGTGTTTAAGGTGCGGTTTGTGGGCGAGCAACAAACCCAACTAACTGTGCCAATAGAAGTGGCCTCTCCACTATGGCTAACGTGGTGGTTTAGAGCGTCGTTGGTAATTATTTTAATAGGAGCAGGTTATGCCATTTACCGTTCTAAAATCAACGAAGAACGCCAACGCTCTGAAATCAAACGGATGCGAGCCGAAGCCGAAATGAAGGCGTTTCGGGCGCAAATGAACCCCATTTTGTGTTTAATTGCATGAATACCATTGATGGCTATGTGCTGTCTAATAGGCCAGAGCAGGCTTCGTTATTCCTCCAAAAATTTTCTCGGCTCATTCGTTTGGTACTCGAAAACTCACAAAAAGATTTGATTCCGATTGTGGAAGAACTCAAAGCACTTGAACTATACATCCAACTCGAACAAGAACGAATGCAACAAGGCTTTGCGTGCCAAATAGAAGTAGCCAGCGATGTGGCTACCGAAAGCCTCTGCATTCCGCCCCTGTTGTTGCAACCTTTTGTCGAAAATGCTATTTTGCATGGGCTTCGGCACAAAACAAACGAGCAAGGCGTGCTGTTGATTCGGGTAAACAAAAAAGATACCCGACTCCTGATAGCAATAGAAGACAACGGCGTGGGGCGCAAAGTTGCAGCAGAAATTAACCGCCCCAAAAGGCAGTTTTCGCAGTCAATGGGCATTGAAGTTACCAGCGAGCGGATTGACACCCTGACGGCTTTGTACGGCAAAAATGCTAAATTCGAGATTCAAGATTTACACTCGCCAACACAAACAGGCACACGAGTAATTATTGATTTACCTTTATTAACAAAAGGATGACGGCAATTCTGATTGACGACGAGCATACTGCCTTAGATGCCCTGATGGCTAAGTTGGCCAAAGTAGCTCCCGACGTGAACGTACTGGCAACTTTTACCATGCCCAACGAAGCCATTGCGGCCATCCCCCGACTTGACCCAACCGTTGTTTTTTTGGATGTAGAAATGCCCAATATAGATGGTTTTTCGTTGCTTAATCAGTTGAAAGATGCTGATTTTGAAGTGATTTTCACAACGGCATATAACCAGTACGCCATACACGCCTTGCGTACCCGTGCTTGCGACTACTTACTGAAACCCATTGACGAAACCGAACTGCTCGAAGCACTCAATCGGCTCAAAACCAAGGTAGAAGCCAAGCAAAAAGAGCAAGAAAAGCCACTGCAACAACTTCGCTCAGGCCGCATAGCCATCCCTTCGATGAAAGGCTTACAGTTTGTACAAGTAGAAGAAATCATCTGGCTTTCGTCTGACCGAAACTACACCAGTTTTTATTTACGCAACGGTCAGCAGTTGGTAGCTTCTCGTACCCTCAAAGATTTTGAAACACTGCTGTCGCCCTACGGCTTCATACGGGTGCATCATTCTTCTGTTATTAACCCCCAACACGTATTGGAATACCTTCGGGGCGAAGGTGGTGTGGTGATTCTCTCAGACCGCACCGAAGTAGAAGTATCCAAACGCCGAAAACAAGAATTTCTGGCTAAAATGAGTTTTTAAGTGCTAACGTTTTGGCCATTCGTTAGCTATTCTGGACGTATGCTATACGCCTTTATGTCATTTTCTTTCCGATTGCTCAACTAATCCGCCCACTTATTCAGTCTTACTTTTTTGTATAAAAAGGTTTGTTAGCTTCAACAATCTTTCAACAACCATTTTATTACATGAACAAGCGTAGAATCCTGCGGTGGCTTCTTTATTTGTTGGTGTCCATAGCCTGCCT
Organism: Spirosomataceae bacterium; assembly: GCA_044228045.1. GTDB lineage: Bacteria > Bacteroidota > Bacteroidia > Cytophagales > Spirosomataceae > JAXLVB01. The sequence continues at coordinate 7,822 of JBGAVQ010000147.1, read as the reverse complement.
CCTGCTAATTTTCGTACGCTGAATCGTATCTATCCAATGCCCACCTATATCCCAAAACACCATGAAAATACTTTCCTTTCGTGTACCCTGGTGGTTGTCAAAAATGATTCGATATTCCTTGATATTGGCTGTATTTGCAGGGTTTCAAACTTGCCAATGCGACGACGTAGATATTGTTCCTGCTAAAATTACCACTGGTTCGGTGTTGGATATTACGTTCAACTCAGCAAAATGTGAAGGTACCATTGACCCCGGTACTGAAACCGTTACCGAAATAGGGCATTGCTGGTCATCAAGTAACAATCAACCCACCATTGCCAACACAAAGGCATCGCAAGCGGCTGGGTCAGACAAAAAGCCGTTCAGCACCCAACTAACAGCATTGGCCAGCGAAACAATTTTTTATGTACGGGCTTATGCTATTATTGCAGGAAAGGCATATTATGGTGATTTGGTTACGTTTGCCACTACCAAAGCACCCATCCCACCGCCTACTATTACGACTAATCCGGCTTCCGAAATCCAGTACAACAGTGCAAAAGTGAGTTTTACTATTCAGTTTGTAGCTGGTAGTTCGGCTACACAACATGGCGTTTGTTGGGCTACCACCAGCAACCCAACCGTAAATGACAACAAAACCGCACTTGGCAATACCAATGGTATAATTAACGCCACCAGTACGCTGGCTGGACTTTCGGAGAAGGTAACGTATTATGCCAGGGCTTATGCAGTAGTAAACAATGAGACTTTTTACGGCAACATTATCAATTTTACTACTTTGGGAGTAGCACCAACGCTTACCACATCCGAAGCCACCGAAATACTATCTAATAGTGCCAAAGTTGGTATTGGTATTCAACTTGCGGCGGGTACATCGGCTACACAACATGGCGTTTGTTGGGCAACTAACAATGCACCTACCACCAACGACAACAAAACCAGTTTGGGAGCAAGCAATGCGCCCGTTAATGTGGTCAACAGCTTAACAGGGCTAACGGCCAAAACCACTTATTATGCAAGAGCTTATGCCGTAGTAAATGGCACAACCTACTACGGAAACGTGATTACCTTCGCTACGTCTGACTCCGCACCAGTCATCAATACTGGCACTGTAACCGAAATACAGACAACAAGTGCCAAAGTGAGCTTTGCCATTCAACTTGCGACGGGTACTTCGGCTACACAACATGGGGTTTGTTGGGCTACCAATAATAACCCTACAACCAATGACAACAAAACCAGTTTGGGGGCAACAAATACAAATGTTAATACCACCAATTCGTTGGCAGGACTGGCGGTTAAAACTATCTATTACGTAAGGGCCTATACCGTAGTGAATGGAACAACTTATTATGGTAATGTAGTGAATTTTAGCACCATTACAGACACACCACAGACTTCGGATGGAGCAGAGGGATTCGCTTTTCTATAACAGCACCAACGGTCAAGCAGTGTTTGGCGAAATTGTGAACAATAGCTATCGAGACATTAAAGTACTTGGTTCTATTGGCAACAGTTGGAACTTTGTTTTACCATACCAAGGAATGCTTCTGCTAATAAGGTCTGACAATGGCGGCGGGGCCTTGTTTGATGGCAAGCAAATCATTAAAAACTTCTCAGGCAATATATTTTTAGAAGCAACACACGTAACAGTCATCAACAACCAATGGCTACTTTTTTATAATTCCAATAATGGGTTTTATGAGTTTGGTGAAATCCAAAATACCAACTACAAAACATTGGTTAAGGGTACTAATTTCTCAACGGGTTGGAGTTCCATCCTCAGTTTTGGGAAAGATATCCTTTTCTACAACCAAAGCACAGGAGTGGGTACTTGGGGTAGTTTTAATGGGAGTACCTTCACGCAATATGCTGGTTCTGAAAAACTTAACACTGCATTTGATGCCGTCACGTATGGCAACAACGCCAGCTTTTGGTGGTATCTCAGAACGGGAGAAGCAGGCTATGTTTATAATTATGCAGCAATGGGAGCCGCCAAGCCTGCCTTTGCCGAAGTGCAACAAATAGGACTAACGTTTGCTAAATCAGGTATTATATCGGCAGGGAATACAAAAAATCTTGTACAAATGTTGGGGACACAATTCAGCATCTATTCGGTAGCAGCAGATAATAAATTGACTTTCCAACGAACAAGTGCCATTAACACCTGGACGCATTTGGTGGCCATAAAATTCAATTAGGTATTCACAATGCTATGTTGGCTGGATTTGTAAATCTGATTAAGAATGAACAAATTTTACGCAATAAAGTATGGTCTGGTAGCCTTTTGCTTGTTGATGCTTGCTTTGGTAGAGCATAGCAAGGCACAAGATATTGCTTCATTCAAAGGCCAAAAGCCAATCAGCCTATCGGGGAGTGTAAGTATTAATGTAAGCAGCTACACCACCAGTGGCAGCCGCCAACGCCTCGACCCCTTTGCTTGGACATTGAGCGGCTCACCAACCCTCTCTATTTATGGCGTACAACTACCAATTTATGTCTTAATCAACCAACAATCCAAATCTTTGCAAGGGCCGTTTCAACAATTTGGCATCAGTCCAACCTACAAATGGGCCAAAGCCCACTTGGGTTACCGCAACATCACCTTTTCGCCCTACACACTGTCAGGAAGGCTCTTTTTGGGGGCAGGCATAGAACTAAACCCCGGCAAACTTCGGATAGGCTTCGTGTATGGACAATTCCAGAAAGCCATCGCAGGCAGCTTAGACCAACTCACCACCCTCAATCCCGCCCCACCCGCTCCCCAATTTCGGCGGATGGGCTATGCCTTCAAGCTGGGCTATGGCACCCCAACCAACCACTTAGACTTAATCTATTTCAAGGCAAAAGACGACATCAACTCCATCTCACTTGTTCCCAAAAGTTTCCTTCGTCCAGCCGAAAACGTAACCCTTGGGCTTTCGTCGGTCTTTACCCTTTTCAAGCAACTCTCTTGGTCAACCGACCTCGGAGTAAGTGGCTACACCGAAGACCTTCGCTCAGAAGCCTACAAACTATCGAGCAAACTTTCGTGGCTCAAAAGTATTTACAATCCACTCAATTCCTCACATTTTGGCTGGGCAGGGCAAAGTAGCCTTCAATACAACGCCTCGGTGTTCTCGCTTCGCTTGCAGTATCGGCTCATTTCACCCGACTACAAGTCAATGGGCGCTTACTTTTTTAATAATGACTTGCAGGAAATCACCATCAGCCCCAGCCTCACGCTTTGGCAAGGCAAAGTACAATTGAGCGGTAGTTATGGCATCCAAAACGACAATGTCAGCAAAATCAAGCTCATACAAACAGACCGAAAAATTGGCTCACTGAATCTCTCCATCCAACCCAATCAAAGCTTTGGAGTAGCGGTGAATTACGCCAACTACGGCACCTTCCAGAACCAACCTGGGACAATAATAGACACCCTCAAAATACAGCAAGTGAACCAAACCATGATGATAGCCCCGAGGTATTTCAAGAGTAATGGAACGGTGTCGCACGCCATCAATGCCGTGGTGAGTTACCAAAACTCAACGGATTACAACACGGTATCAAGCCAATTGCTGGAATTCAACAACCTATTCACCTCCCTAAATTATTCGTATGGCTTACCCAAGCAGAAGTTGACGGTTACGCCGGGGGTCAATTACATCCGCAACTACTTGCAGAATGGTAACACCGCAGCCTTTGGAGCGACGCTATCAGCGAGTAAAACACTGCTAAACAACAAGTTAAACTCATCAGCGAATATGCTCTACAACCAGAACTTTTATGAGCAAACCAGCAATGGATACACGCTGAGTGTGCGGCTAAACAACCGATTGAGGGTAACAGCCAAGCAGCAATTGAGTGTGGGGGTGACGTTGTTACGCAATACCGACAAGCGGATAGAATCAAGGAATTTCGTGGAGTTTTATACCAATGTGGGGTATGGGTTGAATTTTTAACCCCAGCATAGGGGTCAGCCCTGCGGGCTATGCGCCCCAGTACAGACCCCAAATCAACAACAAACGATTCGTCGCTAAAAGCTATAAAAGATGAAGATAAATTTTACAATCATTCGTTATCTTACTGTAATCTTGCTGATTATCAGTTCTTTATCGGCGAGTTCGCAACAGTTGGTAGGTATATCGGTACAAGTAATTATGCCTCCGCCGCATAGCCCCCGCATTGCTGATTACAATGGCGGTGATGCTACCCAGCTTACAATAGTGATTGTTAATGGTACAGCTAATGAGGTGCGTGTCAAGTTGGTAGGTCAGCTTAAAGGTCGAAACAACAGCGTTAAAGTTTCCACAAAAGCGAGTTTTCGACCCGATGAACCCATCACTGTACAACCTGGCATACCATTTACTATCAATGCTGCTAACAATGCCGACCAAAAATATTTTGACAAAAATAATGTTGAGTACGAAGGTGTTGACGAACGCACCAAAGCCCAAGTAGCGGCCACAGGACTGATTCCGCAAGGGTATTATGATTTATGTATTTATGCTCTGCCTTATGACCAGCTGTTAGAAATCGAAAATAATACACCTAAAGGTTGTATTCCTCTCAACATCTCCTACATTGAGCCACCTCGATTGGTGGCCCCTCAATGCGACAAACGAGTTTTTGTGCCCGACAACATTCAGTTTGCCTGGACACCGCCCATTGGCAACATCATTGGCGCACAGATGGAGTATGATTTCTACTTGGTAAAAGTGCCAGATGGCCAAAACCCCAACGATGCCATTGACAATGCCATCAACCGAAACGTAGGCAATCCCTTTGTTCAGAAGGATTTAGCGACTATTACCTATAATTACTCCCAAGCTGACCCCAAATTGGACGATGGCCAGTATGTTTGGCGTGTAGTGGCCAGGGATGCCCGCCCAGATGACCAAAAAATATACTTTCAAAATGATGGGAAAAGCGAATTTTGTACTTTTCGAATAGGAGAAGAACCCAGTGAGGTACGAGAGGTAGCGGGGGTGACCAAGTGCAAGGATGCTCCACTCGTGGCAGACAAAGCCCCTGTTGCTACAAGCCCAATGGGGCAAACAATCAAGCTGGGTAAGTTTGATCTCACCGTAACAAACGCCATCAAAAGAGGTACTGGCACATGGAGTGGTAATGGTAAAATTGCTTGGAACAGTATTCCTATTAAGGTCATTTTCAGTGGATTAACGTTTAATGCCGCTAATCAGGCCATTACTGGTTATGCTGAGGCAGATACCGAATTTCCAAATTTGCCCAAGGTGGACTTCCAAAGTATCAATGCCTTTGAAGCCCTCAATCCTGATTTTTACAAAAACTATGCGAACCATCTTAAAACCAAGTTGCTCAACGATTTAAAGGCATCGCTTGCTGTGCCACTCCCCATTGGCTATGATGCGGGTGCAGGAATAATAGGCATTAACTACATGAAATTCAGCCCCGAAGGCGCAGATATGGGTATTTTGCTGAATGTAGAACTCCCCGAAGCCAACAGCTACTTGTCAATGGCTGCTATTGACATTTGCATGGCTCCCGACAAAAAAATCCCCAACAATGCTAACGTATATTTGGTCAAAGACCTCAAAGTGCCAAGCCTGCCCATTACTTTCTTGAAGAGTGACTACCCACAACCAACTGGCACTTTTGCAGAAATATCGCCAGAAAAGGTAGAACGAGTACATGGCGTAATGGAACTCAACTTGGGGAGTGATTTCTTGAAATTGGTTACAGAAGACGGCAACGAAAAACCCGGCGATGTGAAAGCTACCATGACGGCAGATTTCATCAAATGGGTGGACTGGATTGCCTCTGTTAAACTACCTGATTTTACGCTGGGGGCGCTTCCGGGCTTCAATTTAAAGGGTGCAGAAATCTTCTACGACCACTCCGACTTGGCCAATCCACCAGATTTTAACACACCTGCTGAATATAAAGGCGATAAGGAAAAAACCTTCAATGGTTTGTATATCAAAAGGTTAGATGTGTTGCTGCCTAAGTCTCTTAGTGGTGGTACGGGGCGGCTGAGTTTTTCGGCACAACACATCATCATCAATGGTGATGGCTTTACTGGCAGACTCAAACCCGTTACTAATCCCTTGCTCGACTACACCAAAGGCTCTATCGGCAATTGGGGTTTTTCAATTCAGGATTTTGAGGTACTTATCGTTGAAAATGGCTTTGTGCGAGGTAGTATGAATGGGCAAATACAATTTCCCATTAGTTCCGACAAATTGGACTATACCTGCACCCTACGTGACAACTTTGAGGATGTACAATTTTTAGTAGCACCCAAAACAGCAGGCTATAACGTGCCGATTTTTATCGCCCAAATGCACTTATACAAGACCTCGCATTTTATGGTAGGGCTCAAAAAAGGTAATCCACAACTTGACCTACGCCTCAATGGAGATGTCATTATCAATGCCCCTGCCCCGCTTACACTGGTACTTCCGAACCTCTATTTTGAAGATTTTGCAGTATCAAACCAACCCAAACCCAATGCAGTTGGCGATGCACCAACGGGTGTGTATCTCAATCCGGGCAATTGGAAATTAGTAGGTGGTATTTTTGAAGATGGCGGTGGCAAAGGTGGTGGTTTTCCAGACACAGACGACGATGGCTTCACAACCATGCCTGCCGACGGCGAGTCAGGTGGCAGGATGGCAGGATTTCCTATCGAAATTTTGCCTCCTTCGTTTGTGGCGAATGCCAACGGCATAGGATTACGATTAGGCATTAAAGTTAATGTTGGTGGCGACGATAAAAGTATTGTGGGTGCTGCGGGGATGGTAGATGTACTCGGAACAATTTCTCTTAGCAACGGACGGCCTACGCCCGTATTTAAGGGCGTTTATCCCACTGGTCTGACCATCGAAGGCGACATGGGGCCAGCGAAAGTGAAAGGGGCGTTGCGGGTTTTTATTGATAATCCACAATTTGGAACTGGGTTTAATGGTTGGGCAGAAGTAACCGTGCCGGGTATGGCACAAGTAAAGGCCGAGTTAATGTTTGGCAAAACGTCGTTCTTTTATGCCTACATCGATGCCAGTGTGGTTATTAATCCTGGGATCATTATTGCACCACCTACACCGCTCACACTCAATGGCTTTGGCGGTGGGTTCTACTTTAATATGAAGATGGATGGTAAGCCCTCTGAAAATCTCAATAAAAACCCAATTGATAACCTCAACATCCCCGAACCGGGCCAAACCCGTTCTGGCTTAAAGTATATTCCCCAACAAGGCTCTTGGGGGGTGAAAGCAAGGGTGTTTTTTGGCTTGATAGACACCCACATGATGATTTCGTCGCTCGAATTAGAGGCTGGGTTTGACGGCGGTGCGCTTACCATGGTAAGGCTCAATGGCAAAGCTTCCATCATGAACACTACTGGAATGCCTGGCGACCCATTGGCCATAGTTAATGCAGAACTGGAAATGCGATATTCGCCGCCTGCTACCTTTGATATTGCCTTGGATATTGTGGCAAAACCAACGCCAACAACCCTCGTAAGTATTCCATTGAGTGCGCATTTTGACCCCAACCGCTGGAACATCATGTTGGGCGACCCTTATGGCAAACGAATGGAATACCAATATTTCACCCTTGATGTAAAGGATTTTGTAAAGGTATTTTTGGGTGTAAATGGCTACATAGCCATGGGTAACGACCTCCCCGGAATGCCACCGCTACCCGCCAAAGTAGCTGAATTTATGGGAGGAGAATTTAGTGCATCGTCTGATGCAGCAGACAACAATCGAAAACAGCAATTTGAACGGACCCGCAACTCGATTCCGGCATTGGCTGGTGGCAATAGTTTTCAGCAAGCGCCTAAACCTGAGAATTCCCC
>JBGAVQ010000146.1:0-13437 GCA_044228045.1 Spirosomataceae bacterium | reverse complement strand
GAACTGTGGAAAACCTCCCTCACCGACAACGGCGGTACAACCAGCCGAGGCGTAACTTACTGGGCCGAAAAAGGCGATAAACGCATTTTTTTCGGAGCTGGCAAATGGCTCTATTGCCTTGATGCCCACACAGGCGAACTCATCTTATCCTTTGGCGAAAACGGACGCATTGACTTAAAAAAAGGACTCGAACGCCCCGGTGCCGACAATTACGTAACCTCCAACACGCCCAATACTATTTACAAGAACCTGCTCATTACAGGTGTTCGTGTTGCTGAAAATGAAACGGCTTTGCTGGGCGATATCCGAGCGTATGACGTGCGCTCAGGCAAGTTGGTCTGGACATTTCGGACAATTCCGCAACAGGGCGAGCTGGGCTACAATACATGGTCGCCTGCGCCTGCTCGCCAGTATATTGGTGGGGCAAATGCATGGGCAGGCATGGCCATTGACCGTGAGCGAGGTATTGTGTATGCTCCAACGGGTTCGGCGGCGTATGATTTTTATGGTGGCAATCGCAAAGGTAACAACCTGTTTGCCAATTGTTTACTTGCCTTAGATGCCGCCACAGGCAAGCGACTTTGGCATTATCAGTTGGTTCACCACGACATTTGGGACCGAGATCCTCCCGCCCCTCCTACCCTACTCACCGTAACGCACCACGGTAAACGCATAGATGCTGTAGCACAAATTACCAAGCAAGGCCACATCTTTGTCTTTGATCGAGTAACTGGCAAACCGCTTTTTCCGATTGAAGAGAAACGTTTTGCCTTTGATGCTGTACAAGGCGAACACCCAAGCCCTACCCAACCGATTCCGCTGAAACCGACCCCTTTTGCTCGCCAAGCCTTTACTTACAAAGATTTCAGTCCGTTCGTAGCAGATCGAGATTCGCTGATTGCCGTGACAAAGAAAGCTCGTACAGGCAGCACCTACATTCCGATTGGCAAAGAAATGACGATTTTCTTCCCAGGAACAGACGGCGGCGGGCAGTGGGGTGGCGCAGCAGCTGACCCACAGGGTATTTTGTACGTGCCGTCCAAAGAGATTCCTGTTTATACTTCGTTGGTCAATAAAGAACTACCCAAAACGGGTTCACAATCGGCGAAGCAACTTTATACTTTGCGCTGTGGGGCTTGCCACGGCACAGACCGGCGGGGTAATCACGATGGTTCGTATCCGTCGTTGGTTCAGTTAGAAAAACGCTTGCCCGAAGCCAAAACCCAAGAATTACTGATGAAAGGACGAGGTATGATGCCGTCGTTCTCACATCTTTCCAAAGCGGAACGAAAAGCTATTATTGCTTTCTTGTATCAAAAAACAACTGATAATCAGGTTGTTGTTTCGCAAAAAACTGCTGTTCCGTATCAACACACTGGCTACAACCGTTGGTACGACCGCAACGGCTATCCTGTCAGCACGCCTCCGTGGGGTACGCTCACAGCTACTGATATCAACACTGGCGAACGCCTTTGGCAAGTGCCTTTGGGCAAATATCCCGAACTCACAGCAAAGGGCATTCCCCTCACTGGCACAGACAATTACGGCGGTGCACTTGTAACCGCCAGTGGGCTGTTGTTTATTGCTGCCACCCGAGACGAGCAGTTTAGGGCCATAGACAAAACCACTGGCAAAACTTTGTGGCAAACTACCCTTCCGGCAGCAGGTTATGCTTCGCCAAGTACTTATGCTATAAATGGCAAACAATTTGTGGTAATTGCCTGTGGGGGCGGCAAGCTAAAAACCAAGTCAGGCGACAAGTATGTGGCCTTTGCCTTGCCATAGCGAATAGATTTGGGAAATAATGTTATGCCTCCCCGGTACAGACGCTGGGTATTTTTTAGTACAAGACTGGCCTAAAATTTGTACAAACAAATCTAACTTTTTGCTAACTTTCGCAAGGAATAAAAATAGAAGGGTCAGATGCATAAAACTCGTTACTTGCTCTTGCTGTGGATTTGCCTGAGTGTTCTAACACCTACACATGCCTCACACGTGGCTGGTGGCGACTTAGTGATGACCCCCGCAGGTGCGCCGGGTGTTTATCGCATTACGTTCAACCAATATTTTGATGAACAAAGTGCCAATGCCGGTGCTAAAATGGGTAAACAAAACGATGTGAGCGTAACAATTACCGATATTGATGGAAGAACACTCCAGAGCATCACCCTCAAATACAACTACGAAACAAGGGTTTATGCCTCTAATCCTATTTGCTTTGCTGATGCCAATCAAGAAACTACTTACCTTCAATACGAAGGTACTGTAACGCTTGACCCTGAAAAATATAAAGATGACCGAGGTTATATACTGAAGGCTTCGGTTTGCCGACGTAATAGTACCATCGTCAATATTTCGGGACCAGCCAACACATGCTCAGAGTTTGTACTTAACTTCCCTCCTCTTATCAAAAATGGGCAGCCATTTGTGAATGCTTCGGCCCGTTTTGTACCGCCCAATGGCGAAGTGATTTGCCGAAAAGAGCCATTCAAAATGAAGTTTGCCGCAACTGACCCCGACGGTGACCAGTTGTTGTATCAGTTAGTACCTCCCAAAGGTGTCCTTTGGAACAAAGACTACGACGCTGCTAACATGATTCCGGGTAGCCCTTCCTTACAAATAGACCCCGCAACAGGTTATTTAACCGTGACAGCAGATGCCCCTATTGGCCTTCATATATTTGCAGTAGAGGTTTCGGAAATCCGGAATGGTGAAAAAATTGGGAGTGTAATGCGAGAGTATCAGTTGTACGTGCTGGACTGCCCACCTTCGCAATTAGATCCTTTAATTTATACTCGAGAAGATTCGTTACAAAATGCTTCGCAGGGTGCTAATTGGAAAGGCTTAAGAAACTTAGATTTTTGTAAAGAAAAAGTCATCGAATTACGTACTCAATACGACCCAACATGGGGCTATCAATGGCAAAAAGATGGCGAAAACATCCCAAATGCCATCTCCAGCACCTATAAAGCCACACAAGCTGGCGATTATTCGGTGGTGGTGTCGTTTAGGCGGCAATGCACTACCCCAAAAATTACGGAGAACCTTACCCTCAAAATCAGACAAGTGCAGGTAGAAGCTAAATGGGATTCTGTTAAAGTAATTTGTGGCAATGACATAGCCCCTATTCCACTTGCGGCTACGCCTACTGGTGGGGTATATGATGGTACAGGGCTTACAACGGATAATAAGTTTTTTTCACCACAAATAGCTGGTTTTGGCAAATTCCCTGTGGTTTATACCGTCATTGACCCTGCTACCAACTGTCAAGTACAGGCAACCCGTTGGTTTGTGGTTTCGCAAGTGCCTATTGTGCGCCTGGGGCTGGACTTAACCATTACACAAGGTGATAGCCTGCGCCCCCGCTGGAACGTAAGCACTGGTGCTACTTACACCTGGACGCCAACGGTAGGAATTAGTAATCCAAAGTTATCAAGCCCCTTGTTTTCGCCACAACAAACTACTACTTATAAGTTGACAGCTACCTTTCCTAATGGCTGTGCCAATACAGATGATATCACCATTATAGTCAACGGCAAACTACTGATAGCCAATGCTTTTACCCCTAATGATGATGGCACTAATGATGTGTGGGAACTACGTGGTATTGAAAATTACCCCGAAGCAGAGGTGCTTGTTTTTAACCGATGGGGCAAAGAGATTTTTACGTCACGGGGTTATGCACAGCCCTTTGATGGCAAACAAAATGGCGAGTATTTGCCCACAGCTACGTATTATTATTACATCAAACCTGATGCTTCGCAAAAGCCACTGACTGGCACGTTGACTATTTTGCGGTAAATCACGCATCAATGCCTCCATTTTACGGCAGTTTTATGTAATTTTCTGCCCCAATTCAGCAAGTTTCTCTACCTCATGAGCAAAAAACAAAAGCCCAAAGCCCCCATTAGGCCTATTCAAACGGTTGTAAATCAGCCTCAAAAATCAACAAATACCCACAAGGTTTCGACTGAATACCAACCTCAATCAGCAATGCCGTGGTTGTATTTGGGTATTATTGTGGTGGCTACAGTTATTGCTTTTTTGCCAAGTTTAAAGGCTGGTTTCATCTGGGACGACAACGCCTACATTGTTGAGTCCACCCTCATCACACCGTTTGACTGGGCTCATTTCAAACAGATGTGGACTACACCTTTCGGCGGAAACTACCACCCACTCACCATGATTTCGCTCGGTATCGAACGGGCATTGGTTGGTACTTCACCGTTTTTGTATCACTTCAATAACTTGGTGCTGCATATCATCAACAGTTTGCTGGTGTTCAGTCTTTTACAACGTCTTTCGGGTAATTTTTGGGCGGCATTTGTGGCTGGTTTGTTATTTGGCATTCACCCGCTACACGTAGAGTCGGTTACGTGGGCAACCGAGCGTAAAGATGTGCTGTACGTGTTGTTTATGTTTCTGGCATTTTGGCAATATCTCAATTTTCGAGAACATGAAAGTCGCAAAGCTTTTTGGCTTTCTGTAGTGTTTTTCTTGTGTTCGTGCTTATCCAAAGGAATGGCGGTGGTTTTTCCTGTTTTGTTGATTATTACCGACTATTACTTGCTCAAACGCCCTCTTTCGCTTAAGCTATTCCTTGAAAAACTGCCTTATTTTGCCCTTGCGCTCCTCTTCGGTATTGTGGCAATTATGGCTCAGCGAGAGGCTGGTGCCGATGCCTCAAAGTTTATGAAAGAGACCTACAGTGGTGGCGAACGACTGCTTTTTGTCCTCTTTAATTTTGGTTTTTATTGGGTCAAAATGCTCGTTCCTATCCAGCTTTCGTTGATTTATCCTTATCCGAAACCCAACGAACTCACCACTATTTATTATGCAATACCCGTCGTGGTGCTATTACTCACGGGTTTGATTTATTGGCTCGGCAAAAAAGACCGAAGCATTTGGTGGGCAGGTGTGTTTTTCTTGGTGTGTATTTTGCCTGTAGTGCAGCTTATCCCTATTGGTACAACCATTGTAGCCGAACGATACTTCTATCTTTCATCGGTTGGGCCTTTGTTTTTGTTGGGCTTGGCCGCCAACGCCGTTATTGAACGAGGTTTAAAAACAGTAGCTTTGAGTTTAGTAGCTGGCTTGTCGCTCTTTTTTATGGTTCAAAGTTATCGTTACAACCAAGCTTGGAAAGACAATCTCAGTATTTTTACACACGCCACTGATCAGTTTCCAACGGCAGTGATGGCGCTTCGCAATGTGGGGGCTCATTATCTTACCCAAAAAGACTACGACAAAGCTATTTTTTATTATGCCGAAGCCCAAAAGCACAGTTTGGTAGCCTTTGATCTTGAAAAAGAATTGGGGTTGGCCTATTACAACAAAAAAGATTACCCAAACGCCATTACACACCTCGACAAAGCCTATAACAATGCACACACCTTGCCCGAGGTAGATGTATGGATGCTGGGCGATGCCTATTACCAGTTGGGGCAATTTGATAAAGCATTGCCGTATGTAGAAAAAGCCATTGCTCAACGCCCCCAAGAGTCGCAGTTGTACAATTTTGTTGGTATGATTTACATGAAGCAAGGCCAAGAAGCCGCCGCCGTAAGCAACTATGAACGAGCCATGTCTCTCAATAGTGCTTATGTGGATCCTTATACCAACATGTCGTTTATGTATATCACGTCCAAGAAGTATCCAGAGGCTATCAAGGTGTTAGAGCAAGCCATCAAGTTGTTTCCTGATAATGTTTCGCTGATGACCAACATGGGTTTTAGCCAAATTAGTGTGGGTAATGGGCCACAAGGGCTTGATTACTGGAAAAAAGCCTTTAACCTCAACCAAAGCAACGTAGGTTTAGCTTATAACATTGGGAGTGAATACGAACGCCAAGGCAACCTTAATGAAGCCATTGGCTGGTACAAACAAGCTGCCAAAGGAGGCTTTACTGACGCAATTAATGCCCTAAATGCAAAGGGAATACCCTTGTAGGCTAACTCGTTTCATCACCACCAAAATACCCCATTCCAATCCCTAAGTCCATGGAGGGTACTTCTATCACAGTAGGGTGCTCAATGGCTTGGGGCGTATCAGACGGCGGGAACACATCGCATGGATAGCCAAACAGACAATTGTTCTTGACCATTTGCACTACTTCGGGTGGCACCATGCTTTCCCAACCCTCTTCGCCTTTCTGAATCATGGCCAATACGTTGTCTGAGTAAATATGCAAATTCGACAAATTGGCATCTCGGATGGCCTCTAATTTATTATTGGCGAAGAGATATTCGTAAAGGTCTTGAATGTGAGGTGGTAAGCTGAACCCATCCAGCGAATAGACGATACCATCTAATTTGCGGGTTGGATATACATACAGTTTGACTTTACGGCTGAATAGCGTGGCAAATGCTTCCAAAATGCCGCCAGAGAGATTCTTGTAATGGTCTTCGTCAAAAATCCACTCCAAGTTATTGATACCCAACACAATACCTTGTTTGAGCCACGTAAGTTTTGAGAGGTAGGCTACCAGTTTGTAATATTCGTGGTAGTTAGAAATCATCACTGTTTGCCCCAACGAACACAGAATATCTACCCTATCTAAAAAGTCTTTTTCGTTGATTTGCCCACCTGCTTCCAAATCGTGCAGGGTAAGTTCTGCCAAAACCACCACTTTATGGGCATCTACTTCGGGGTCTGCCAAAAAGTGATGCAAGCCCTTTTGGAGCATATCTAAGTTTACGTGCGTAACTGGGCGAAAGCGCCCCCGTAAGACAAGCGTATGTTTTTTGTAGAGCACATCTGAGGGTTGTAACACCGTTCCATCTGGACCAAACATGGTAGCATCAGTAAAACCTTTTTTTACCAAGTAAAGGCTCATCAAGCGATTGTCCACGTGCTTAAAATCTGGCCCAGCCACCCGAATCATATCTATTTCAATTCGGTCTCTCCCAATGTCTTCCATCAGAGAATCAAGCAATTGTAAAGGTGATTCGTTCAAGAAGAAACAGGCATACATCAAGTTCACACCAATGATTCCTAAGGCTTGCTGTTGCAACTCGTTGGAGTTGTCGTGCATTTTTACGTGAATTATCACGTCGTTAAAATCTCCTTGCGGGCGTAATTGAAAACGCAAACCTATCCAGCCGTGGGCTTCGTTGGTTTTTCTGAAATTGAGGGCAGAAACGGTGTTGGCAAAGGCAAAAAACTGGGTGGTAGAGCCTCTTTTTTCACCTAATCGTTTTTCGAGTAGATGATACTCACGACTCAGCATCTTGATCAAGCGAGGTTCACATACATACCGCCCACTTGTCTCGGGGCCGTAGATGGCATCGCTAAAAGTCATGTCGTATGCCGACATTGTTTTGGCGATTGTGCCTGATGCCCCACCTGCTTTGAAGAAGTTAGCGGCTACATCTTGCCCTGCGCCAATCTCGGCAAAGGAGCCATAAATTTGAGGGTCAAGATTTATCTTTAATGCCTTTTGGCGAGTGCCTATGTGTTTTTCTGACATAACCCGACTGTATGATTCAGACAGCGAATGTACGCAATCTCTTCAAAAATACAGATTATGTGTCGTTTTATCTTTCTATCAAAATCACTACATCCCTTTTAACTCTTCAACCACTTTGGCAATCATAGCTTTAGCATCGCCAAAAAGCATGAGGCAGTTGGGGTAGCCAAATAGTTCGTTTTCGATACCTGCATAACCAGCCGCCATGCTTCGTTTGCTCACAATAACCGTGCGGGCTTTGTCGGCGTTTAGGATAGGCATTCCATAAATAGGGCTATTGGGGTCGTTGCGAGCAGCGGGGTTTACTACGTCGTTGGCTCCAACTACAAACACCACATCGGTAGTAGTAAACTCGTCGTTGATTTGCTCCATTTCTACGAGTTTATCATACGAAACATTCGATTCGGCGAGCAGTACGTTCATGTGGCCAGGCATTCGGCCTGCCACGGGATGGATGGCATATTTGACTTCAACGCCGTTTTTTTCTAACAACACTTCCATTTCGTGAATAATGTGCTGGGCTTGTGCCACGGCCAAGCCATAGCCTGGTATCACAATTACTTTTTGGGCGTAGTTCATCATTACGGCAACGTCTGATGGAGAGGTGCTGCGTACTACCATTTCGGCTTTTGCGCCACCTGATGCAGCCTTGCTACCACCACCAAATGAGCCAAACAGCACGTTGGTAAGTGAGCGGTTCATGGCATTGCACATCAAGATAGTAAGTAATGTACCCGCCGAACCCACCAAAATTCCGCCCGTGAGCATTACTTGGTTGTTGTACAAAAAGCCACCGAAAGCCGCCGCTACGCCTGTAAATGAATTGAGCAACGAAATAACCACGGGCATATCGGCTCCGCCGATGGGTACAACAAACAACACGCCGTATAGCAACGAAAGCGCAAAAATTAGATAAATCAGTTCGGTAGAAATATGCCCCATTGCCACATAAATACTAAGGGCTAAAATGCTGAGCAATAAGGCAATAATGATAATGTTCTGAGCGGGCAGGCGAAAGGTTTTTTTCATTAGCTCCTGCAATTTGGCAAAAGCAATAATACTTCCCGAAAATGACACAGCTCCAATAACCAAACCAGCCACAATTGTAAGCGTAATGCCGGCTGAGGCCCCTTCATGCAAGTGACCAAACTCAACGAGTGAAATCAAGGCGGCACACGCCCCCCCCATTCCGTTGAATAAACTAACCATTTGAGGCATTTCGGTCATTTTCACTCGCTTGGCCGATAGCCAGCCAATAACCGAACCAATGAGAATTGCGGTGCCAATCCAACCGTAATTACCGATAGATTCCCCGGCTTCGTTGCGGTGTAGGGCAATGGTTGCTACAATAGCAAGACCCATGCCACCTGCTGCCAAAAAATTACCCATACGGGCCGTTTTGGGGCCACTCAACATTTTTAACCCCACAATGAACAGCACGGAGGCAATCAAATACGAAATTTCAAGCCAATATTGTTGCATTATTTTTTCTTCTTAAACATTTCTAACATTCTATCTGTCACTACAAAGCCCCCCACTACGTTGAGTGTACCTAAAATAACCGCCAAGAAGCCCAAAATCAGTGCTACCCAATTGGCTGGGTCGGCATGGCCCATTACAATAATAGCCCCAATGATGACTACGCCGTGGATGGCATTGGCTCCCGACATGAGTGGTGTGTGTAAGGCAGAGGGTACTTTGGAGATAACCTCAATACCTACAAAAATGGAGAGTATCAGAATATAGATAATCTGAATATGCTCGCCAATAAATTGAATGATGTTTTCCATAATGTATATAGCCTCGGTCTGTGGCACACAGAACGCAGAATATGGCGTTCTGTGTGCCATAGACCGAAGAATAGGTTAAGGGACCAATATTTTTTTCGTAAAGGCATGAACCAACTCGCCGTCATGCGTAATGAGACTACCTTTGGTGATTTCTTCGTCCATTTCCCACTTAAATCCGTCTTTTGTTGCCAAATGAGTGAGCAGTGTACAAACGTTTACCGCATACAATTGACTGGCATTGATGGGCAACAAAGATGGCAAGTTAGACTCACCTATGAGCTTAACACCGTGTTTTACAACTGTTTGGTGAATTTCTGACAAAGCACAATTGCCACCAGACTCTACGGCCATGTCCACAATCACCGAGCCAGTTTTCATGCTTTTAACCATTTCTTCGGTTACCAAAACGGGGGCTTTTTTGCCAATAACCAAGGCTGTTGTAATCACTAAATCAGCTTCTTTGATGCGCTCTTTGATGAGGTTTTGCTGTTTTTGCAAAAACTCTGCCGATACTTCTTTGGCATAACCGCCTTCCGATTTGTTTGCTTCCATGCCTTCTACTTGCAGGAACTTGCCGCCCAGCGATTCTACCTGCTCCTTAGTTTCGGGACGAACATCGGTTACTTCTACTACCGCACCGAGGCGTTTGGCGGTGGCTATTGCTTGTAAGCCAGCTACTCCTGCACCAAAAATCAGCACTTTTGAGGGTCTGATTGTGCCAGCGGCAGTCATCATCAGCGGAAAAATCTTACCGAGGGCATTTGCTCCCAATATTACTGCTTTGTAGCCAGCCAAGTTGGCTTGCGAGCTAAGGGCATCCATTGTTTGCGCTCGTGAAATACGAGGTACAGCATCCATTGAGAAGGCTGAGATTTTCTTTTTGCACAAGGCTTTAACCAACTCAGGAGCGGTGTAGGCATACAAGAACGAAATCAGGACGGTGCCTTCTTTCATTAAATCTACTTCTTCAAGTGTTGGGGCGTTTACTTTAAGCACTACGTCAGCATTGGCCAACAGGCTTGCCTTGGGCTCGATAGTTGCTCCTGCAGTTTGATAAGCGTCGTCTGCAAAAGAAGATTGTTCACCAGCACTGGTTTCTATTGAAACAGAAAAACCTGCTTTCAGAAGATTCTTGATGGCATCGGGTGTAAGCGCAACCCGGCACTCGTAGGCTTTGGATTCTTTAAGAACTGCTATTTTCAAGCGAGGTAGTCTTTATTTTGAAGTTTTCTGTCAAATATTTAGATTTTTTTGCACCCAGCCAAGCCTTCTTTCATATTTTTATTTTTTGTACGACATTTTCTTGGGAAATCTCGCTCAGAACCAAGAAAGTAGCGATGTAGGCGACACCTATTTTACATTTGTCATTAGTAACCGAAATTCTGTCGAAAAATTTTGATATTCCAATAAGTTGCTGGCATATTCAAGACTTAATCACTTGACAATCAAGATGCAAAAATTTTTATTATTCGTTTTTTTCAATTATTCACTCTTTACTTTTGCCCAAACGGCCTATTTGGGGCAGCCGGTGCCTAAGCAAATACCACAATTATTTGCATCGGGCATAGTGAGTACAGGAACTTATGAGCGTGATTTGGCGATTTCGCCCGATGGCACCGAAATTTATTGGTCGGTAGTAAGCCCTAAAAACTTGTTCAGTGCTATTGTATTTCGTAAACTTCAACAAGGCAAATGGTCAGATACTCAGATCGCTTCGTTTTCGGGACAATATAGCGACATTGAGCCTGCTTTTTCACCTGATGGTAAAAGGCTTTATTTTGCCTCCAATCGTTCGTTAGATTCAAAAGGAAAGCCCAAAGATTTTGACATTTGGTTTGTAGAACGTACTGCTTCGGGCTGGTCTGAGGCTAAAAATCTGGGAACACCCATCAATACTCCCGATGTTGATGAGTTTTATCCATCGCTTACCAATGACGGAACGCTTTATTTTACAGCTATTTACAAAAATGGACTGGGTAAAGATGACCTTTGGCGTGCCAAACTTCAAAATGGAAATTACACGCAACCCGAGCTGATAGGCAAGCCCATCAGTACCGAAGGTTATGAGTTTAACGCCTTTGTGCTACCCGACGAATCTAAGTTGTTTTACACCACTTGTTTTCGTAAAAATGGTGTGTTAGATTGTGATTTGGTAGTAAGTTTACGAAACACCGATGGGTCATGGGGAGACCCCAAACCATTAGAAGGCATTAATTCCGAAAAATTAGATTATTGTCCTTTCGTATCGCCCGATGGTAAGTATTTGTTTTTTACGAGTGAACGATTCAAAAAAGATTGGCACTTTGATAAGTCATTAGATTACAATAACTTACTAAAAAATATTCGAGCCCCAGCCAATGGCGAAGCGGATATTTATTGGGTAGCATTGCCCCCAACTTTCCATAAATAAAACAAAAACTATGACCTCTCAATTGGTTGAAACATGGCAGATTCACAATCGGATTAACCTCTATTTGCTCAATTCGGTTGACGAATCATTTTTGAATGATCAGGCCTCCTCCAAAGGACGAGACGTGGCGCATCAGTTTGCCCACTTGCACAACGTGCGCCTAATGTGGCTCAAAGAAGCCGCTCCAGATTTGATGGAGGGGCTTTTAAAGATTGAAAATGAGCAGGTTATCACTAAGTCGTTATTACACGAATCCTTAGTACTATCGGGAATCGCCCTCGAAAAACTACTCGAAAAGGGCATGACCGACGGACGAGTAAAGGGCTTTAAACCGCATCCTGTGGCGTTTTTGGGTTATTTGATTTCGCATGAGTCGCATCACCGAGGCCAAATTGTGTTGTCGTTGAAACAATCAGGCCACTCGCCAGACCGCAAAACACTTTTTGGCTTGTGGGAATGGGGTACTCGCTGACGCTATATTACACTAACATAATATGATTAATCGCAGGGCATTTTTACAACAACTATCGCTTGGAGCCAGTGGTTTATTGCTATCAGAACAGGCTCTTTCTTTTGCAGAAGATGGTAAAAAATTAGGCATTGCCTTAGTAGGCTTAGGCAATTATGCTACCAATCAACTGGCTCCGGCGTTGCAACAAACGTCGCTGTGTCGCTTGGCAGGCATTGTAACAGGCACGCCCGAAAAAGCAGAAAAATGGTCAAAACAGTACAATATACCAGCCAAAAACATCTACAACTACCAAACGTTTGACCAGATACGGGACAATCCTGACATTGACATTATTTATGTAGTACTGCCCAACGCCATGCACGCCGAATACTCCATTAGGGCAGCGCAGGCAGGCAAACACGTGATTTGCGAAAAACCAATGGCACTCAATGTGAAAGAATGCCAAGACATAATAAATGCTTGCCAGAAGGCACAAGTGAAGTTGTCGGTAGGGTATCGGCTCTATTTTGAGCCGCACCACTTAGAAATGCGCCGACTGGGTACGCAAAAGGTGTACGGTGGTGTAAAGCTCATGGAAAGTAGCTTGGGGTTTTCGATGGCCGACCCCAAAATCTGGCGATTGGACAAAGCTCTTGGTGGTGGCGGTGCCATCATGGACTTGGGTGTATATTGTATTCAGGGTGCCAGGCGTACTGTGGGCGAGCTACCCATCGCTGTAACAGCACAAGGCTATGTGCGAAATAGGGAGGTGTTTAAGGGCATCTATGAAACCATGCTATTTCAGATGGAATTTCCGGGTGGTGCTATTTCAAATTCTACCACTACCTACACCTCCTATGTAGATAGGCTACACGTTACCACCGATTGGCGTTGGTTTAGCCTGAGTCCGTCGTATAATGCCATTGGTACAGCAGGAAAATATTTTGACGGAGAAGAGCACGTGATGCCTTTCAAAAACGATGATTATCAGCAAATAAAACAAATGGATGCCTTTGCAGATAGTATTTTGAGTAATAAGCCCGTTGAGGCCTCTGGCGAAGAAGGTCTGATTGACCTGAAAATTATTGAGGCTATCAAACAAGCTGCTGACACGGGGCAACGAGTTACTATATAAATAGTTAATGTGATTTTTTGTACACGAAAAATGGTCTGACGGCAGGTCTGGGATTTCTATGATTCAAACAAGGGCAAATGTATAATTTTCGTCATATTTTTTATTTTGCTTGGCTAAGGCAAAAATCAGACGAACAAGTTTGTTTTTCATGGCGTTAAAAACAGAGAATTTGTTCTTACCTTC